>NZ_JAUBPP010000026.1:0-85839 GCF_036700765.1 Microcoleus sp. S1D4 | reverse complement strand
TTACTCTCAATGGTCACACCAGTTGGGTATATGCAGTAGCCGTCACCCCCGATGGCAAGCGGGCGATTTCTGGTTCAGATGACAAAACCCTGAAAGTCTGGGATTTAACAACTGGAAAGGAACAGTTTACTCTCAATGGTCACACCAGTTGGGTATATGCAGTAGCCGTCACCCCCGATGGCAAGCGGGCGATTTCTGGTTCAATTGACAAAACGCTCAAAGTCTGGGATTTAACAACTGGAAAGGAACAGTTTACTCTCAATGGTCACACCAGTTTGGTCAATGCAGTAGCCGTCACCCCCGATGGCAAGCGTGCGATTTCTGCTTCATCGGATAAAACGCTCAAAGTCTGGGATTTAACAACTGGAAAGGAACAGTTTACTCTCAATGGTCACACCAGTTTGGTATATGGAGTAGCCGTTACCCCCGATGGCAAGCGGGCAATTTCTCGTTCATATGACAACACCCTCAAAATCTGGGATTTAACAACTGGAAAAGAACTGTTTACTCTCAATGGTCACAGCTCTTCGGTCAATGCAGTAGCTGTCACTGCTGATGGCAAATGGGCGATTTCTGGTTCGTGGGACAAAACTCTCAAAGTCTGGGATTTAACAACTGGAAAAGAACAGTTTACTCTCAATGGTCACACCAGTTTGGTCAATGCAGTAGCCGTCACCCCCGATGGCAAGCGGGCGATTTCTGGTTCATATGATAAAACCCTCAAGGTCTGGGATTTAACAACTGGAAAAGAACAGTTTACTCTCAATGGTCACAGCGGCTCGGTCAATGCAGTAGCCGTCACCCCCGATGGCAAGCGGGCGATTTCGGGTTCATCGGACAACACCCTCAAGGTCTGGGATTTAACAACTGGAAAAGAACTGTTTACTCTCAATGGTCACACCAGTTTGGTCAATGCAGTAGCCGTCACCCCCGATGGCAAGCGGGGGATTTCTGGTTCACTAGACAACACTATCAAAGTCTGGGATTTGTGGAGTGGAAGTGTCATTGCCAGTTTCACTGGTGAAAGTTCGATCGCATCTTGCGCGATCGCCCCCGATGGAGTCACAATTGTGGCAGGCGACGAATCCGGCCGCGTATATTTCCTGCGGCTAGAAGGGATGGAGGAACTAACATGAATTCCTCACCTCTGCCAACTCCCATCTCTACCGCTGCTTACCCAAAAGAATTTCAGCAACTCCTGCGAGAAAAAACCGAGAATTTTGCAGGGCGCAAGTTTGTTTTTTCTGCCATTTCCGACTTTCTGATCTCCCACAGCCGCGGTTATTTCACAATTGTCGGCACTCCCGGCTGCGGCAAAAGTTCCATCCTCGCCCAATATGTCACCGCCCATCCTCGCAGTATCTATTACAACGCTGCAGTCGATCGCAAAAATCGACCTGAAGATTTTCTCGCTTCTGTCTGCACTCAACTGATTGACAAATACCTTGCCGCCAATGCGGAAACATCGGAAATTGTCAAGCTCAAATCGCAAATTCAAAATCTCGAATCCGATGATGGGAGTTGGTTTCTGTCTTTGTTGCTTCAGCAAATTAGCGATAAATTAACTGACAACAAAAAATTAATAATAGTTATTGATTCTGTAGATGCGATCGCCCGCACCAGTCAGCCTCCCAGCACAAATCTGTTTTATCTGCCGAGATATTTGGGCGATCGTACTTATTTTATCCTCGCCCGCCGCCCGTTTTTGAGAGAGAAATCCGGTTTGTTAATTGAAACCCCCTCTCAAACTCTCGATTTAAGAGATTATCCCGCCCAAAATCGGGAAGATGTCCTGAACTACATTCAGCAATACCGATCGACCGCACAGGCTTTAACTGCACCCGAATTCGGCCAACAACTCGCAACTCTGGGCGAAAACAATTTCATGTATCTGAGTCAGATGTTACCTGCCATTACCGAGAATTTACGCCCTGATGCTAATCTGGGAGAGTCCTCACTTGTCCCTGAACTTCCTCCCGGTTTAGCAGCGTATTATCAAAACCACTGGCGACAGATGAGAGGTGATGCTTTATCGGCGATCGAGTTGTCTGTGCTCAATGTTTTGGTACAATCCACAACAGGTTTGTCTGTAAGTGCGATCGGCAATATAATTGATCAGGATGAATACGAGGTTGAAAAAGCGTTAGATAATTGGATCGAGTTCTTAAATAAAAAAGAAATTGGAGGAGAAATTTGCTATAGTTTGTATCATAATAGTTTCCGCGAATGGTTAGGCAAACAATCAATTTTAGAATGACGCTCGTACCTGGATTTTCGCTGTGCCAGCCTATAGTCTTCCTTGTCCAGTCTTCCCGATCCCCCCTAACCCTCCTTAATAAGGGGGGGACAAGAGTAGTCAAAGTCCCAAGCGGAAAAAGAGGAGGACTGGAACACTCAAAGTCCCCCTTCTTAAGGGGGATTTAGGGGGATCTAGACTCGACTATAAACGATAGATACAAAGGTTTTTAGGCTTAAGTTAACCCCAACAAACACTGCCGCATCCTCACCCTAAACCCAATTTTAAAGCAACAATACAACAATGAAACGAGCAGTATTTCTCGATCGCGACGGCGTTCTCAATATCGAAGTAGGCTACATCCACAAAGTAGAAGATTTGCATTTAATCCCCGGAATAGCTGAAGCTGTACGCCGTTTAAATGACAAAGAAATATTTTGCTGTTTGGTTTCCAATCAATCGGGCCCAGCGAGGGATTATAATCCGATTAGCCACATAGAAGCTTTGCACAAACGCCTGTGTCAGTTATTAGAAAATGAAGCAGGAGCGAGGTTAGATGCTCTTTATTACTGTCCTTATTTAAGCGCAGCCGAAGGCGGAACAAACCCCGAATTTACGCGGTATACAACGTGGCGAAAACCAAATACAGGGATGTTGGTAGCGGCGGCTTGGGAATACGATTTGGATTTGCCGAATAGTTTTATGGTGGGGGATAAAGCGACTGATGTTGATATGGCTCACAATGCCGGCTGTACTGGCATTTTGGTGCAGACTGGTTACGGGAAAAGCGTGTTGAGCGGTGAGTATCAGCACCATACTAAACCGGATTTTATTACAGCAAATTTAGCGACGGCGGTTGAGTGGATTTTGCAACACTTTGATTAGTGTTTGTAGTGGCATTTAAGTTTTTTGCCGTTGAGTCGAACAGGAAAGTGCTACGTAAGGAAGGGCGACTGTGAAGGTTGTACCCACGCCCATTTTGCTTTCGCAGGCGATCGCCCCTCCTTGCAAATCCACAGCTTTTTTGACAATGGTTAATCCCAAACCGTTACCTTTAATCTTTCCAGTATTTTTGCAGCGGTAGAACATTTCAAATATTTTTTCTACTTCGGTTTCTGGGATGCCGATACCTTCGTCTCGGATGCGGATAATTAGTAAGGGATAGTTAATATTTGTACATTGAGTATTGGGAAATAAACACTCGCGAGAAAAACAAAAGATAGGTTCTTTGTCTCCATCTCCTGCTTGACTGTATTGCAATTCCAAGCTGACTTGACCGCCGCTGGGGGAATATTTGATGGCGTTGACAATTAAGTTAGAAATAATACAGTGCAACAATTGTTGATCTAAAATCGCGCTGGTAACGTCAGACGGGATGAATTTTAGTTTGTGCTTGGCTTCATTTCCTAACTGCAGTTGATCCAGCAAATCTTGACAAAATTCGACTAAATTTATCGGTAATGGATGGGATTTGAGTTTACCTGATTCTGCTCGGCCCATGAACAGCATATCGTCGATTAGCTGGTTCATTTTTTTTGTAGCTGAATTCACCAGCCGCAGGGTTCTGACTTGGGCTTCATCATTGCTACGATCGCGATCGAGCTGTAGGAGTTCTGCAGATATTAAAATTGCGTTGAGCGGATTCCGCAATTCGTGAGCAGCCATTGAAATATACTGGTTTTGGCGGTACGACTTTTCTTCCACCCACTCTCTCGTTGCTTCCGAAGCTTTAAGAGATTCTCGCATCTTAGCTTCGATTTCGTGTCTGTGCAGGGCAATCTCGATCGCCACCCGTAAATCATGTTGTTGAAATGGTTTGATAATATAACCAAATGGGTTTGTAAGTTTCGCTCTTTGCAGCGTTTTCTCGTCGGCATAAGCTGTTAAAAATACTGTTGGTACATCTACCTTGGTTCTGATTTGTTCGGCTGTTGTTATACCATCCATGTTACCTTTAAGTACGATATCCATCAGCACTAAGTCTGGCCGTTCTTCTGCAACTTTTTCCAGTGCTTCTTCCCCTGAAACAACCGTAGCTGTTACTATATAACCCAGTTTTTTCAACCTGCCTGCTATGTCTTCGGCGACAATCACTTCGTCTTCGACCACCAAAATCTTTATAGGGTTCATATTATTTTTTAAATGCGCCGTCGATAAGACAACTCAGTGAAACTAATATCGTAACAAGTTCCGCACTTACTGTCAATCACAAGAGTTCCATCTAATTGGTTGGTCAACATCCGCACTAATCGCAATCCTAAAGTTTCGGTATGTTCTATGTTAAAACCTGCAGGGAATCCTCTGCCGTTGTCTTGAATACTTAAGTGAAATTGCTGAGAAGTTGTGTCACGATGAAAATTAATATTAATTTCACCTGCCAAACTTTCGGTAAAGGCGTATTTCAACGAGTTAGAAACCAGTTCGTTAATAATCAAACCGCAAGGAATTGCTGTTTCTATATTTAAAGAAATTGGGTCAACGTTGACATTGAATTGGATGGATGTATTGCCGTAACCAAAAGATTGATACAAATTGGCAAGCAAATTTTCAACGTAGGGCGGGAGATCGATCCGATCGAGATTGTCGGATTGATAAAGTTGCTCGTGAATCAAAGCCATTGAATGGATGCGGGTCTGACTTTCTTCAAATAAAGCTAGCGTCGGTTCGTCTTCAATGTATTGAGCTTGTAATTGCAGCAGGCTGGAAACTACCTGCATATTATTTTTGACTCGGTGGTGAATTTCTTTCAGCAATACTTCTTTTTCGTGGAGTGCTGCTTGGATGCGGGCAGAAGTCAATTTGCGATCGCTAATATCTTCACAAATACCAGCGATGCGGTAAATATTGCCCGATTCGTCGTAAATAGGAAAAGCTCGATCGCAAACCCAGCGAATAGTGCCATCTGGCAAAAAAATCCGATATTCGGTACTGCTGGACTCGCCCTGCAACACTCGCCCCATTGCCTCGTCCAACAAATGTTTATCTTCTGGATGCACACAATTCATCAATTTTATCGGATCTGCATACAATGCTTCGCGGCTGCGCCCCCAGATTTGTTCGTAAGCTGGACTTACATACAACAAATCGGTCAACTCAGCAGAAACTAACCAAAAGGAATCTTGGATATTTTCTGCTAGCTGGCGGAAGCGTCCTTCACTTTCACGGAACGCTTTTTCTACCTGTTTGCTTTCGCTAATATCTTCGGCAATGCCAACAACGCGGTAAACTTGACCAGCTTGATTGGTAATCGGAAAAGCCCGATCGCGAATCCAGCGAATTTCACCATCCGGTCTAACAATTCGATATTCCGTCTCATCTTCAGCTACAATTTTTTTAGCGAATTTAACAACAACGCGAGAGCGATCTTCTGGATGGAGGGAATCCGCTAAAAAGTGTCCGCCAGCATACAATTCAGCACAGCTTCTGCCCCAAATTTTTTCGTAACCCGGACTAATATAAATAATTTCCTGCGGTTGAATGCCTACCATCCAAAACACGCTTTCAATGTTTTCGGCTAGCTGTCGGAACCTTTCTTCACTTTCTTTCAGTGCTGCTTCAGCTTGTTTGCGTTGTCTAGCTGCAACCACCGCAGCGCTAATATCACGCTGTACGCCAAAATACCCCACGATTCTTTCGAGAGAATCGTAAATACAAATATAGTCGCCTTCTACCCAAATTCTCTCCCCGTCAAACTTGCGATTGTCATTTTCGATGTGAACTCTACCAGCATCAAAAAATTGCCTGAATATCTCTCTGCTCTTTGGCAAGTTGTGGGACAAAAAAAAGTTAATTGTTTTGCCAATCAACTCTTCCCGAGTAGTTTCGTATTGAGCTATCAAAGCATGATTTGCCTTCGTTACCCGCCCGTGAGTAAATACGTAATCCAAAACTTTTTCTTTGTCAACTGTATCGTCCCAGTGCACGGGTTCGTCCAGCATCATAAAGAAAAAGCCATCTAAAGATTGAGAGAAAAACAATTCTAGCTGTTCCTGGCTTTGCCGCAGAGCTTCTTCGACGCGCCAGCGAGAGAGAATTTCTTCCTGCAATAGATTGTTGGCTGTTTTCAAGTCTTCAGTGCGCTTTTTATATTTAATTTCTAGCTGATTTTTGATTTCTTCCAGCGCTATTTCTGCCTGTTTCTTTTCGGTAATATCTTGAGTAACGACCATGCCTGCGAAAATTTCTTCCCGGTCGTTTTTGACGGGAGCAATTGTTGTTGAATAAACGTGATCGCCGTATTTATATTCAAAATTATTCTCTTTTCCTGCCAAAGCCGCGCGATATGTAGTCTCAAAAAGTGGCAAATCTTCAGGTGGCGATACTTCCCACAATGTTTTGCCTTCCAACAGTTCTTTGGACAAACCAACTACTGCCAAACCTTGACCGTCAACCAGAGTATAGCGCAAATCGCGATCGAACAAAAACACCGAGCCATTCGGATAATGTTTGATCAGAGTTCGGTACATTTCCTGGCTTTTTTCCAGAGATGCGATTAACTCAGTGCGCTCGTCGGCGAGATTCAATTCAGTTACACAGTCAGCAGAGTTGGAATTTTCCAATGCTTTAAGTTGTGCTGCTAATTTCTGGCACAATTTTCTCTGCTGTTGCAAATCTGCTTCGAGTTGCTGAATTTTTGCGCTTTGCTCTGTTACTAATGCTTCGCAGGTTTCGAGAGGTCGATTCCCTACGGGATAGTTATGCCGTGCGTTGTCTGTGGGATCAATACACATAAAGGCTCTTTGTTTGGCTGTTGGTTGTTGGTTGTTGACTGTTGGCTGTTGGCTGTTGGTTGTTGGTAATTCGGAATTATAACCAACAAATAATAAATAAATAAATAAATAAGAAATAAGCTGTCGCGCCTTTAAATTGTATATTCAGGGCGAGCGGGAAACCCCACTCATTGTTTAATTTTTTTTAATATACAATTAAAAGGCGGCAACTGCCAACAGTCAACAGTCAACAGTCAACAGCCAACAGTCAACAGTCAACAATCATTTAGGAACTCCCGCTGTTAATACTTCGTGATTGTCAACTGTCACCAAGACATCATCTTCAATTCTCACACCAATACCGCGCCATTTTTCAGGAATCTCCGGCTGTCCTTCTACGGGTTTAATATAAGGAGAAATATAAATCCCCGGTTCTACGGTCAGCACTTGTCCCGCCTGCAAAACTTGCGAATTTTCGCCGTACTGATAAACGCCGACATCGTGTACGTCCAATCCCAGCCAATGTCCGGTGCGGTGCATATAAAACGGCTTGTATTTCTCCTCTTTAATTATCTCTTCAATGTCGCCGACCAAAAGTTTTAAATCCATTAAACCTTCCACCAAAACGCGCACTGCTGTTTCGTGAATTTTACTGTAAGGATTTCCCGGATATACTTGACTGATTGCCTGCAATTGTGCTTGCAAAACTAAGTCGTAAATAGTCTGTTGTTCGGCGGTGAATTTGCCGCTAATAGGAAAGGTGCGAGTAATGTCGGCGTTGTAGTAGTCGCAAGCACAACCGGCATCTATTAGCAGCAAATCGTTTTCCTGCATTTGGCGGTTGTTTTCGATGTAGTGGAGGACGCAGGCATTGTTACCGGAGGCGACAATGGAAGGATAAGCGGAAGTGGCACCGTTCATGCCAAAAATATGTTCGATTTCTGCTTGAATTTCGTATTCGTACCTGCCAGGTTTTGCGAATTCTTGGGCGCGGTTGTGGGCGATAACTGAGATATTAGCGGCTTTTCGCATTAATGCTAATTCTGTTTCGCTTTTCACCAGCCGCATCGGGTGTAAAATGATGTTGGAATCTTCGATTGCTGTTGGGCCTGTACCGCGTTTCGGGTAGGTTGCCATCAATCTTTGCCAGTGATTGAGGATTGTTTGGTCGAAATTCCGATCGCGCCCGAAGTGATAATATATGCGATCGGCCTTTTCTAAAAATTTTGGCAATTTTTCGGCCAGTTCGGCGATGGGAAACGCTTCATCAGCGCCGTACAGCTCCTTAGCGCCTTCTACTCCGGCGCGATAACCGTGCCAAGTTTCTTTTTCCAAGTCTTTTGGCTGCACGAAGAGGACAAATTTGTGTTCTTCGTGATGCGGTGCGAGCACTGCTACCGCCCCCGCTTCCTTGAAACCTGTTAAGTAGAAAAAATCGCTATCTTGTCGGTAGGCGTATTCAACATCGTTGTGCATGACGGCTGCGGGGGCGCTGCGAAATATCGCGGTTCCGCTGCCAATTTTTGCCATTAAATGTTCGCGTCTTTGTCGGTATTCGCTGGGGTTAGTCATCCGATTTTAGATTTTAGATTTTAGATTTTAGATTGAGTTTAATATTAACATTCGGCGGTTTCAACCGCTTTTACACTGAAAAAACCCGCAAGTCAAGGGTTGAGGATGCGGATATCGGCGATCTGTTTTTTTGTTGGTCTACTGATTGTTGTATTTATGCTATTGTTCGGCGATCGCCAATTGACAACTATAGTCTACCAGCCGAGACAAATATGAGTTTGTGCGATCGACCAAAGTCCATCTCGGATCGAAATTCGACCAATTTTCGCCATCTTCGCTAATTCTGACTGTTCTAAACTCTCGCGAATTGCAGTTAACTTCCATTTGCACCAGCATTTTCTCGTTACTAAACTGCTGAGTGCCTAAAATAATTCTGACGGGATAAGAAGGAGCACCGGGAATATCGGATTTGCTTAATTTTACGCTGCTGGGGTCGATGCAAATATCTACAAAACATCTTAATTTTTCGGCGCGGGCGCTCAAAGTATTGACGAAAATTAATGTTGAAATTACTATCAAACAAATCGATGAATTCTTAATCATATAGTTTCTTTTGAGCGAATTTTATTCGCCCTGAATATTCGCCTTGAACTTTTTAAAGTTTCTTTTGAGTCGGCGGTTGAAACCGCTGCTAAACAGACAAAACCCGCCTGCGCGGGTTGAATTTCTTTACACCGCGCAGGCGGACTTTGTTTGTGTAGTCGCGAATTCTATTCGCCCTGAATATTCGCCTTGAACTTTTTAAAGCTGAGGAACGTACTGTTCTTTTTCGGGAACAAAAGTATATTCAGAGACGATCAGGCGCAACTCTTCGCCGTCGATGGTTTCTTTTTCAATCAGCAAATCGACTAAACGATCGACCACAGTGCGATTTTCGCGAATAATGCGGCGGGCATCTTCGTAACAGCGATCGACAATTTCCCGGACTTGTCCGTCAATCCGAGAGGCAATTTCTTCGGAATATTCTGATCGCGCCGTGTAGTCGCGGCCGAGGAAAATTTCGCTTTGCTGAGCTTCTAGGGCGATCGGGCCCAAGGTAGACATCCCGTAGCGAGTAACCATTTGGCGGGCCATACCGCTGACTTGCTGCAAGTCGTTGCCGGCACCGGTGGTAACTTCAGCATCACCGAAAACTACTTCTTCGGCTGCGCGGCCGCCCAAAGCACCGCTAATCCGGGCTAAGATTTGCGATCGAGAAATCAAACCTTGGTCTTCGCTAGGCATGAACCAAGTCAAGCCGCGAGCTTGTCCGCGAGGGACTAAGGTAACTTTTTGCACGGGATCGTGGGCTTGAATCAAAGTACCGACGACGGCGTGGCCGATTTCGTGGTAAGCAATCAAACGCTTGCTCTTGCTGTCCACCAGCGGCGTGCCTTCCATACCTGCTACCACGCGATCGACTGCATCGTCAACTTCGAGCATCGTAATCGCTTCTTTGCGGCGTCTCGCTGTTAAAATCGCAGCTTCGTTGAGCAAGTTAGCCAAATCAGCACCGGTAAAACCAGGAGTGCGGCGGGCGATGGCGTCCAGAGAAATCTCTGTAGACAGCTTCTTGTTGCGCGCGTGAACTTCCAAAATTTCCAAGCGGCCTTTGATATCCGGCGTATCTACGCTAACTTGGCGGTCAAAACGTCCCGGACGCAGCAGCGCTGAGTCGAGCACGTCGGGGCGGTTCGTGGCAGCAATGATGATAATCCCAGTATTGCCCTCAAAACCGTCCATTTCGGTCAGTAACTGGTTCAGGGTTTGTTCCCGTTCGTCGTTACCGCCGCCGATGCCTGCGCCGCGCTGGCGGCCCACTGCATCGATTTCATCGATAAAGATTATGCAAGGAGCGTTTTCTTTGGCTTTTTTGAACAAGTCGCGGACGCGGGATGCGCCGACACCGACGAACATTTCCACAAATTCTGAACCGGAGATGCTGAAGAAAGGCACGCCGGCTTCGCCTGCGATCGCTTTTGCTAGCAAGGTTTTACCGGTTCCGGGAGGGCCTACTAGCAGCACGCCTTTGGGAATCTTCGCCCCTACTGCGGTGAAGCGTTCGGGTTTTTTGAGGAATGTTACGACTTCTTGAAGTTCTTCTTTGGCTTCCTCTACGCCTGCTACGTCGTCGAACAGTACGCCTGTTTTAGCTTCCATTTGAAAGCGTGCTTTGGATTTGCCAAAGTTCATCGCTTGGCCAGGGCCTCCGGGCACGTTGCCACCGCCGCGGCGGAAGAGGAAAAACAGCCCTCCGACTAACAAGAGGGGAAATACTAGATTGCCTAAAAGTCCCCAGACTGCGCCGTCGTTCCGCAGGGGATGGGTGTCGAAGCTGATTTGGGAGTCTCTTAGCCTAGAAACGAGTTCCGGGGAATTTGATGGCAAGTCCACCCGCCACCGCTGCTCGCGATTGTCTAATTCGGGATCTACGGCTAGGACGATCGCCGTCCGACCTCCGTCGTACAAATCAACGCTGGTGACTCGACCGGCGTTTAAGTAATCTAAGAATCGACCGTAGCTTAAGCGTGTGCTGGCGGTGTTCTTACTCATTTCTGCTGGGGATGGGGCAAAGGCTCCCTGCCACAAGAAAAAGCCGATTACCAGGGCGGGTAAAGTCCAAAGTAGTATAGTTCGCCAAGAAATTTTCATAAATAGGGATGCCTTGAATTGGGGACAGATCGGGTAAGAGCGCGGTGCCTCAGGAGCGGGACAAAACTTTACACTCAGAATCTTAACTAAATTTAACTTAACAATGCACGATCGGGCAACAGGCCTTGCTCGCGATCCCTAGAAAAAAAAGTTAGGTTAGTTACTGCAACTGCGATCGTCCCGAATATAATGTTTGGTGCTGATTTCGATACCGATATAGGTAGAGTTAAAAGAATCGCCTCAAAACCCACTGTCTTTAAGCGCGGCAGTGTCAAGGGATAAGGCATGATAATGGTGAGGCTCAGTGAGGTAACACATTTCGATGACAACTAGACAGCTTGTTCCTAATTCGGCTATGCTGACGCAGCAGACTAAGATCGCTTCTCACAAATCGATTATTAGTGCTGATTTGGGTCGTACTGCAACTAAAGCTTGCGTAAGTCGCAACCCAAACGGCGTTGTTTTTATCCCCGCCAACGTGGCTAATATGCCAGTGGAAAAGGTGCGGGGCGGCAGCTTTGAGTCCAAAGCAACAGACCCTCTGTTGGATATGTGGCTGGAGTACCAAGGCAAGGGATACGCGATCGGTCAACTGGCTGCAGACTTTGGCGCTAATCTCGGCGGCGCAGACCAGTCGAAAGTAGTGGATGCTTTGGTTAAGGTTTTTTCCTGTGCTGGATATTTCCAGATGAAGGGCGAAATGGCCGTAGTGCTGGGTTTGCCTTTTTATTCCCAGGATCAGTTTGAAAAAGAAAAGGAAGAGATTATCAGCCAACTTCGCTCTCCCCACGTGGTGGTCTACCGAGGTGAGCGCGTGGAAATTGACATCCGCCACGTTTGGGTGATGCCGGAAGGATTCGGCAGCCTGATTTGGTGTGAGGCTCAAGACAATAAGGAGTTTACGCCGGATTTACCGGAACTGTCGGTGGCTGTTGTCGATATCGGACACCAAACTACTGATTTGTTAATGGTCGATCGTTTCCGGTTCGCCCGGGCGGCTTCTAAGAGCGATTCTTTCGCCATGAACAAGTTCTACGAACAAGTAGCCTCCAAAATTCCGGGGGCAGACCCTCAATCTCTGTCTTTACTAGAAGCGGTGAATAAACCAGAAGGCGAGCGTTTCTACCGTCCGAGAGGAGCGACTAAGCCGACTAACTTAGATCCGATTATTAAGGATTTGCGGGAGGCTTTCGCTAACGAACTATCCGAACGTTTAGTGCAGTGGCTGCCAGAACGGGTGACGGATGTGGTTCTGACTGGCGGTGGCGGCGAGTTTTTCTGGGAGGTACTCCAACCTTTGCTCAAAGATGCCAATCTTAAGGCTCACTTGGCTCAACCTTCTCGGAAAGCTAATGCTTTGGGACAGTTTATTTATGCTGAGGCTCAGCTAGCCACAATTAAGTAACGCATTAAGGCTTGAACCCTATGGCACTGTGGGCAAAAAATAAGGCGAATTTCTCGGTGGCGTTTACTGAAGATGCTGCCGATCAAACTTTACTGGCCGCTATTGAAAAAGAGTTGGCTTTTACGAAGTATCAGACTTTCGGCAATCTCTGCAAGCAAGCTTTGTGGCAGTTTTTGTCTGTATCTGAGTCTGCTGGCTCTACAACAGATAGCTTTCAGCGCTTGGAACAGCGTATAGCTGAACTTGCGGTCAAATTTGCTGAGTTCGAGCGCCATGTTTCTGCTGAGGAATTAAGCCGTTTGGAAGGACTGGAACATCACCTAAGTCAACTGGGCGCGCAGTTGGATCAGTTGCAGGGAAGTGTTAACAGTAAGTTTGCTCAAGTTTCTTTTGCCCCAGTTTCAAAAGTAGTAGAGCCTGACTCGATTAAGTCTGATTCTGTGGCGGATGATAATGTCATTTCTGATGCTGAGGTTGGGCCTCGTCGGGAGTCCGATCCTTTGTTGGAGCGTTTAAGTTCTTTGTTACCGCAAGATTTCTAGTATGAGGTAGAACAAGGCTATCGGGCCTTGAGATTTGATGTTAGCGATCGGCTGTTGACAGTCGGTACTAGAATAAATAAAGTCGATCGCTCTTTTGAAAAAAAGGCGATCTTTTTTTATTAGTTATTAGTTATTGGTTATTGGTTATTGGTTATTGGTTATTGGTTATTCGTTATTGGTTATTAGTTGGTAGGGGCGGTGCCCCGTACCCGCCCTCAGTTGTTAGTTGTTAGTCATATCAAATCTATTGGCATCGGAATAGTAAATTAACTGTTAACTGTTAACTGTTAACATCATGTATGAGTGCAACCGGAATTGATATCATTAGTCTCGATATAGCGGTTCTCAATTTTCGTGAAATAGTAACCAATGCCCTGTTTTGCGAAGGCCCTGTTTGGTCAATTCCCTTGATATTATTCGATCGATCCTAGTTTTTGTAAGCGAGAACGAATAGCAGCCGGCTGTCGCTGAAATCTCTGAGCTAATTCGCCAATTTGTTGACCGCTAGCATATTCTTTCTGCAAATTTTCGTCTTCATCCTGACTCCACTTTACATAAGCTCTGGGATATTTTTGGCGAATTTTCTCGTTCTGGTTTTTAGGTCGATCGGCATTATGCTGCATCTGAGAACTGTCAGACTCCAAATTCGAGCCACCAGCGTTCAACTGCGGGTTGATTGCACCGCCACGACTAGCTACAGCTTCCTGTATGCGGTTGGGAATTGCAGCAATTTCTTGAGCAAGCTCGACCAAAGCATTGTCTGCTTTTTGCTGAATTTCTGTTAGCTGCCGCTGCTGCAAACTGCCCCACTGCGGCAGTTCGTTGATAAACTGCTGCAAGTCGAGAATGATTGTTGTCAAAGTTTCGATTTGTTGCAACTCCGGGCGCTGTTTGAATTGGCGACTGGTGACTTCGATATCGCTTTGAATCATTTTAATCGTTTTTTCTAAAATGATTAGTCGCTGGCGCAGGTTCTCAATGGCGGAAATTAGAGAGTGTACGTTTTCTCCCGATCCAACATTGAGGTTTTCGCGAGATGTTTGGCCTAGGGCTTCGTCTAGGGTATTTACAGCAAGTTGCAATTGCTCGATCGCGCGATCGGTAATAGTTGCTTGTTGATTTACACGATCGAACACAGCCGCCGTACTTGTTTTAACTTGGCCGTGCAGCTTCTGCCGGTTCACAAAATTCAACACCAGCGAAATCACTACAGGCACTTCGACATAAACGCCCTGCTGCCAAACCAAACTAGCAGCCAATCCCGCAGCCGAAGCAGCAAGAAAAACCAATTCAGCAGTGTCTAACAAATTGCTAGGCTGGGATTTTTTGATTGTAGTTGGTGAATTGGATGGTGACATAGGCTAATACCATTTTTGATTTTTAATTGTTGATTGGGAATGACCGAGGTCGATGGGAGTTTGGAGTTTGCCTATAATTCAATACAGTTCACTTAACATATTTATGCCCCGGAGATCCCCCTAAATCCCTTAAGAAGGGGAGTAGGGGTTGACTTTGAGGGGATTATTGTTCCCCCCTTTTTAAGGGGTGTGCCAGGGAGATCGTCTTAAGTAAACCGTATTGGCCTATAATTGCATGATTTTTAAATCAACTATAAATATTCAGGTAAAAATAAAGTGCGATCGGATGCAGACCGTGAATTGAGCAGCGGTGAAAAACAAATTAAATTTTTTATTAACCGTCATCTCATTAAATATATTAAATCTGCAAAATTGCCCGAGCTAAAGAGAAATAAATCAAAACTCCGAGGACATCAACGGCGGTGGTAATAAAAGGAGCAGACATTAAAGCTGGGTCTAAACCCAAAGAACGAAATAGAAACGGCAGAGATGAACCGGCAAGAGAAGCTAAAATTGCGATCGCCAACAAACTGACTCCCACTGCGATTGCGACTGCTAAATTCCCTTGCAGAGTGTAAGCCCAGCCCGTTGCTACAGTCCCTAATATAGCTCCTAACAGCGCTCCCGCCATCCCCTCGCGCACAATTACTTTAAACGGGCCCATAGCCGTAATTTCGTCAGTGTTCAAACCGCGAATTATAACTGTCGAAGACTGGGCACCGACATTACCTCCAGTGCCCGTCAGCAGAGGAATAAAGGCTGCTAGGGCGACTACTTGCTGCAAAATATCTTCTTGCGCTCTAATAATTGCCCCAGTGACTGTATTGGTTAAGAGCAGAACAAACAGCCACACGACCCTTTTGCGAGCAACCGTGATCAAATCGGTCTGAAAATAATTGTCGCCGCCGGACTGGACACCGCCCAAGGTATAAATATCTTTATCGGCTTCTTCTTCTAAAATGTCGATCGCATCGTCAACGGTAATGATCCCCACAAGACGCTGTTCGCGGTCTACAACGGGTACTGCTAAAAAATCGTAACGCTGGATCAGCCTAGCTACTTCTTCTTGATCCGTTCCAGTCTGAACAGAAACTACATCGCGGGTCATAATTTCGCCGACAGTTTTGTCCAGGGGAGAAGTGACTAAATCCCGCAAGGATAAAATGCCCGTCAGGCTGCGGGCTGCGTCGGTGACATAAAGAGAATAAATTGTTTCAGTAGTTCTAGCCAAAGAGCGAATTCGGTCTAAAGCTTGGGAGACGGTAAAGCTTTCCTTGAGAGAAATGTATTCTGGGGTCATGATCCGGCCGGCGGTACTGGCTTCGTAACCCAAAAGTTGGGCCGTAGCTTCGCGTTCTGTTGGGCTCAATTGACCTAAAAGGCGGCGGACTAATATCGCCGGCAGTTCGTCAAACAGTTTTGCTCGATCGTCCGGCGACATTTTGTCTACAATGTCGAGGACTTCTTGGCGTTTGAATTTTTCGCAGAGGGACTGCTGAACGCTGGAGTCGAGATATTCGTAAACTCCGATGGCTTCGTCTTTGGAAAGCAACCGGAAAGCTATTACTTGCATGGTTTCTGGCAGGCCTTCGATCGCTTCAGCGATGTCCGCCTCCTGCACCGGATGCAAAATCGCTTTTGCTCCTTTAAAGTCTCCTTGTTCTAACAAAGCCCTTAACTGCGATCGAACTAATTCCCGCAGTTCTTTTCGCGCATAAGTGGGAAGCGAAGACGATTGATAACTTTTTTCTGTCACTGATGACCCTCCTAATGCCCTTTTCGCTTTTCGATTTTCGCATAGAAGATTATCGATTAAAGAATTGGGGATGACTTACGGAGTCAGCGGTTTTGGAGTTTACCTACAGTTACATTTTTGGGGGAAACTGGTATAAACCTGTGCTGCGCGCCTTCCTGAATCCAGTTTAGAGCCTATTGACACCACTCGTCGCAGCGATCGAACTTGCCATGACACAATCCGCACTTTACCAGAAAAAATTGGTTTAAAGCCTCTCCCTTGAAGGATCGAAGAAAAAAATTAATTTCCCTTGTCCGCAATCTCCTGGCGATCGAGCGCGGGGTAACTGTCAACCTATATGCTGTCAACTGTTGAACCGATTTGGGATCAAATACATTTATTTTGATCGGCGACACTCATCGGTAGGAAAGGAGAATTGGGCCCGAACACTTTTTCCAACAAATTCGTAGAACTTTGATTGCGAATAAAATTATTGACCGTTTCTTTCCATTCAGTATCACCTGCAGGCAGGATCATGCCATAGGAAATGCAGGTTAAAGGCTGCTCCGGTATCAAAGAATACTGGTTTTGAGTTAAACCCTGTCTCAGAGCTTCTCCAACTAACAGCATTCCATCGCTAGCGAAGGCATCAATTTTTCCGGCTGCCGCATCTGCCACACCAGACTCTCTCCCCGCCATACCTTGATAAATTTTCTGGTTGGCTAGTTGATATCTGCCTGCAATGAATTGTTCGGTAAGAGAACCGCTCAACACGCCAATTGTCGCCCCTTGCAGGAATCCCGAAGGATTGACTCTCAGTTTGTTTTCTGGCTTGACTAACAGATAAGTGCCGCTGTATAAAAAGGGTAGCGAATAGGCAATTCCGCTGGGGGGATTTTGGAGGATTGTATTGGGCCCGCATTCCAGGTGAGCGCGCTTGCTGGTGACGCTACGAAATCGCCCTTTTTCGGCTGATTCGTTGAGGTTTGTTTCGAGTTTTTCTAAGCGAACAGAGCGATTTAATTTCTTTTCTAAGTCAGCTCGGAAAAGCTCTAACCCTTCGATGCAAACTCCTTGCCACTTTTCGCCTTCTAAGTAGCCGAAGGGAGCAGCATCTTTTCTGATGCCGACTTTCAGAATGCCGGTTTGCTTAATTTCTTGCAGTGCTGTTTCGGCGGAGGCAACTGAAGGTAAAACTGCGGGAAACAATATCGACAATACGCAGCCGATCGCTGCAAATTTTAGGCTTTTGCTGGTGATTTTTTTGCTTGTCACTTTGGCATTCCTATAAATATTTGACCGATTATATTATACAAATAAAACAAATTTTGTCAATATATTTTTGGAGTTAATGGGGCCCTTTTGAACTATGCCTGGTAACGCAGAGCGATCGGCTATGCCGACTAAATCGTGTGCCGGGGTTCTTCCTCGCTTGCATGGGTTCCCAGGAAAATCCGGGGAACCGATTAACTCCATCATTTCAAGTTAAATGGTAGCTTTACGACAATAATTAGTTGCTGATTTAACGAAAGTAGATCGCTATATTGCTATCCTATTTGAGAGCAAAATTAAACCAACAACTGATATTTTTCTTGTGCCAAACGGTAAAGCGGCCGCCACACCAAACGGTTAGTCAATACCACCAGCAGCGACATGACAGAAGTTGCTGCCAATAGCAGAGGAAAATTGCCCGATGCTGTGGCTTCAGAAATCGTCTCGCCCAAGCCGCTTGTTTTAATTATTTCGCCTTTAAACTGCACGTATTCGCTGACAATACTCGCATTCCAAGCTCCCCCCACCGCCGTAATAATTCCTGTAATTAAGTAAGGGAATATTCCGGGAATGATTAAAGTTTTCCAGCGCTGAATTAGTGAAAGCTTATAAACTTGCGCGGCTTCAAACAATTCCGATGGTATGGATTGAGCGCCGGCAATTACATTAAACAGCAAATACCACATTGTACCCAACATCATCAACGCCACAGAACCTATTTGTAAGCCGCCTCCTGCGTGAATTAAAGCTAGCAGCAATACAGGAAATAAAGCCGTTGCTGGTACAGAAGCGGCTATTTGTACTAAGGGTTGCAAAAGTTGAGCTAAACGCGGATTTCGCCCGATCGCCACTCCGAGGGGTACTGTCCACAACAGCGATAAAAATAGGGCGCAAATGACTCGTAAAGCGGTAAAAAATGCACCTCCCATGACTTTTTGCCAGTCCGAAAAACTCAGCAACCTGAGCAGCAGCACTGCTTCCCATGTTCCCCAAAGCACGATCGCGGCAAACCCGCACAGAAACAGCCAATTTATCCAATTTCCGAGGCGGCTTTGCGGGCGATCGCTTGTTGGTAAGTTAGCAGGTGCAAAACCTCTTGCTAAAGTGCGATCGAAACTGTCGCCTAGGGGCGAAATCCGCGACTTCAACACCCGCAGTGTGGGCGATCGCCTTAAAAAATCCAACACCTTTGACTGCGGTACGTTGGTAGCTTCCACGGTTTGATATTTAAATTTTTCTGCCCAAGCAATTAAAGGCTGCCAGATAAAAAAGTCGATCGCTACAATCACACCAATTAATATTGCTAAGCCCCAACCGATCGCCCCAAAATTGCCTTCATTGGCTGCTTTGCCCAAATAGGAACCAAGTCCGGGCAAATTAAAATTTTTGTCGCCCAAGGTAAAAGACTCGATCGCAATCAAAAAGAACCACCCGCCAGCCACTGACATGACGCTGTTCCACACCAGTCCGATCGCACCAGCGGGCAATTCTAACGTCCAAAATTGCTGCCAAGCATTGAGGCGATAAACTCGTGCAGCTTCCTTTAGTTCTTGCGGAATGCCGGAAAGCGACTGATAGAAACTAAAGGTCATATTCCAAGTCATTCCAGTAAATATTAAGATAATCGATGCGAGTTCTACGCCGATTCTTTGACCTGGAAATAAAGTCACTAGGGCTAAAACAACTCCGGGCAAAAAAGATAAAACCGGAATTGACTGTAAAATGTCTAACAAGGGAATTAAAATTTTTGCTGCTAGGGCAGAACGGTAAGCAGAATAAGCATAAACTAAGGTAAATAGCAAGGATAAAAAATAGGCGGCTGTCATGCGTAAAAGAGTCTGGGCTGTATACCCTGGCAAGACATTTAGTGTGGTTTCAATTTTAAAGTTAGGGTTGTACTCACCGTTGAATTGAGATGCGGTTTGAACGATTACGAAAATTAGAGAAAATATCGCTAGAATCAGCAATCCATCTTGCCAAGTCCAAGCGGATCTTTCTAAAGTTTGATTGGCGGGTATTAGGGGTCTTGTCATAATTCCGAAGGAAGAAGGAAGAAGGAAGAAGGAAGTTCGGCAGCGGATTTTTAACGGATTTAGCGGATGAAAGGAAGGTTCGGCAGCATATTTTTTAACGGATTTAACGGATGAAATAAAGGTTGGGGAGCGGATTTTTTAACGAATTTAACTGATTTAACGGATTTAACCAAGGTTGAAGTCAGAAGTTGTTATTAGTAATTCGGTAAAAATACCAATGACTACTGTCAACAGTCAACAGTCAACTGTTAACAGTCAACAGTCAACAGTCAACAGTCAACTGACTACTCATCTTTAGCTTCGGATTCTAAGAATATTTCGCCTCCTGGTTCGTCGTAGCTGTACAACTCGGCATAGCGACCCCAATCAATCGCGGTTTGCAATTGTCGCATTGCTTCTTTCGGGCTAAAGTGGGCTTCGAGAATATCCAGAATTAACTCTTCTGAAATACGGTGATTGCGCTTAGCCTGAAGCATTCGAGAAATTTGCTGTACGAGGAGAATGTTGCTGATAATTTGGGTGCGGACAATTTGTTTGCGCTGGTCAATTCCGCCGGCGATGAATTGAATGCCAACTGGTGTTAAAAGCAGGTCGCCTTCTTGGATTACTAGGAAGTCCATTAATTTTGCTCCTTCGACGATCGGCAAAATGTCGTCTACCTCTAGCATTAATTCTTGACCGAGGCGGTAGAGGTCTTTCTCTTGGCGGTCTTCTAGCAGTTCCAGCAAACCTGCGATCGCACCTGTTCGCACCTGCGGCAGAGATTGGTATTTAGGCGTTGGGACTGGTTCAGGTTGAGACACAGCAGCACTTTCAGCAGGTGCTGTCACTGTGGGGCCGCTCAATTCGGGATTGGTGAGGATTTTGTAAACTTGGTCTACGATAGCTTGGAATTCGGCTGTTTTGCGATCGCGGTAGTGCGGCAAATTCACGGTCAATTCGGCGCGAATTCGCCCCGGATTGCGGCCGAGGACTACAATGCGATCGGCTAAAATAACCGCTTCCTCAATTCCGTGAGTTACGATTAACACAGCTTTGGTAGGAATCTTTTTTTCCAGCCACAAATCTAATAACTCAAACCGCAAGTTTTCCGCAGTCAGAACATCTAAAGCTGAAAACGGTTCATCCATGCAAAGCAGTTCGGGTTCTACCGCCAAAGCTCTAGCAAATCCCACCCGCTGCCGCATTCCGCCAGAAAGTTCTTTGGGATAAGCATTTTCAAATCCGTCCAAACCGATAATATCAATCATTTTCAAGGCTTTTTGGAGGCGCGGTTCGGGCATTTCTCCTTTAGCTTTTAAGCCTAATTCTACATTTTCTAGTACCGTCAACCAGGGATAAAGAGCAAAGTTTTGAAATACAATTGCCACCCCAGGATTTAAGCCGATTAAAGGACGATTATGGTAGAAAATTTGACCTTCGCTGGGCGGAATTAGTCCGGCTATCATCCGCATTAATGTTGATTTGCCTGAGCCGGAAGGGCCGAGCAAAGCTACTATTTCGCCCGATCGCAATTCTAAATTAATTTGCTCTAAAATAGAAATTTTTTGACCGTTTGGCTGCTGGTAAGCTTTGCTAACGCCTTTTAAGGTAATGAGGCACTCTGTTGCTGTTTTAGCTATCACAGCTAAACCCCCTCGCTTGTTGTTTAAGTTTAGTTATTAGTCATTGGTCATTAGTCATTGGTCATTAGTCATTGGTCATTAGTCATTGGTCATTAGTCATTAGTCATTAGTCGTTAGTCATTAGTCATTAGTCATTGGTCATTGGTCATTAGTCATTGGTCATCCGTCATTAGACCAAAACTATCATAAACTCAGGGCTATTTTATTCTTTGTAGGGGCAATCCTCCCGCGATCGCCCTCCTAGACAGGGGAGGGTCGGCCCGCACCATCCACGACCCCTACAAAATCCTGATTTTCCTGAGAATGAAATAGCCCCGATCGTAAACTGACAACGGATATTTGTCGGCAGACAGGAGTTCCCGTCCGCTAGTCTTAAAATTGATTCTTGGGTTTCCATACCTATACCCCATAAACTCATTTTTAGCAAGACCTGCTGGCGACAATGGGTAAAATCTGCGAGATATCAATTAAAGCTGAAATGATGAGCGATCGCCAAAACTTGGTTTCTCTAAAAAAACTGGATTTTGAGATTAATTTTAAATATTATTGCTACAATGACTAATTTTATATAAATTATCTTTAATTTGCCGATAACTCGCTGGACTTAGGCATTGGTGTTTCCCTACAGGTGTTCGATTCTCTATAATGTAAAGATGTAAACGGTATTTGATCTATTTGCCAATTCGTGCTATAATGCTGCCTAACTAAACGGCAATTACTCCAAGTATGACACTGGCAACCCAGTAAAAAATGGCAAGGCTGTAAGCTCGATCGCGCTACAAGACATTGGACTCTAAACCGTAAGTTAAAAAAGTAGTATAGAACCCATTTGATATCTATTCTGCGTAAATCTCAGAAACCGGGTTGATCTCTATATTTCTCGTCACCCAACCAAAAACTCGTAGAAACCCAGTTTCTCGCCCCTTGCGTAAATAGCAAAAACCAGTTTCTCTCTATATTTCTCGTCACCCAACCCAAAAACTCAAAAATATCAAATGGGTTCTATATCGATACAAATTTCCTCAATCTTGGCTGTACGCCCAAAAAAGTCACCAATTGTTACAGACTAGCGATGTCCGAGATTTGCAGGGGGAAGATTGAAATTTTAAAGCTTTAAGTTTGATGTTAAAAAATTAAGTTTGTTGTGCGTTGTTAGGTGAAGGGAATTATCATAAATTTAAGTGCGCTAAACCGTACCTGCAAGTGGGCGATATCCGACAGGCGGCTTCAATGCTAAAATGCCAGAATGAGTTCTGGCGCTATAAATACAAAGTCCATTTGCAGCGGATTTAAGAAAGGAGATAATTCTGATGACAGATCCAAATTTGACTGAAACAACAATTGTAGAGGTAACTCCCGAAACGACGGCGATCGTCAAACAAGAGATGCCCGACGCGACTGATGAAACGATCGCAGAAACTGCGGCCCTGTTTGAATCAATCAAAAAACGCGCTGCTGCCGAATTTCAAGCCGCTGGCGAACTCACCCGCGAAGCTTATTTGAAAGCTGTGACGAAAGCCAGTGACGCGATCGACGAAAATAAGTCGATCGCCAAAGACAGAATGACAGCAGCAGTCAGCCTGATCAAAAAAGAATCCGAGAAAAATTGGCTGGTACTTGATGCGATTAAAACGCGGGCGCAAGCGCAGGTACAAGATGCCGGCGAAGTCAGCCGCGAAGCTTATTTGAAAGCAGTGCGACAAGCGCGAGAAGCGGTGGAACAAAATAAATTGGTCGAACGCGATCGCATCGAACAAGCTGTTGACGACATTCAGAAACAAACTGAAAAAAATTGGCACGTTGTTGTGGGAGAAATTGAGTCGCTGGGCACTCGCTTGAAGGAAACGGCTAAGTCTGCATGGAACTCGCTAACGGCGTTTGTTGAGAAGTCTCGCAACAATGGCGGCGATTCCTAGCAAGATTGGACACAATCTGGCAATGTTTGCGCTACAGCCCGCCCGCCCGGTTTCAAAGCTGGGCGGGCTAATAGCGATCGCCCTTTAATTTGCATTCAGCAAAAGGTTCAGCCATACTGCATAATAAAAAAGCTTTATTCTTAGTCCAAAACCCCGAACCATGAGAACTTACTACTGCGGCGACCTGCGAAGCAAACATATCGGAGAGACTGTCACCCTTTACGGCTGGGTGGATCGCCGCCGCGATCATGGCGGAGTGATTTTTCTCGACGTGCGCGATCGATCGGGTATTGTGCAAATTGTCAGCGATCCTGAACGCACCCCCGACTCCTATCACGGCGCTGAGTCTTTGCGCGGCGAATACGTGGTGAAAATTACCGGTAGAGTCACCAGCCGCCCCGAAGATTCCCTCAACCCCAAATTGCCTACGGGTGAAATAGAAATTTACGCGGACGAAATTGAGTTGTTAAATGCGGTACGCAAGCAGTTACCGTTTCAGATTTCCACGGCGGATAATGAAAATGTGCGGGAAGATTTGCGCTTGAAATATCGGTATTTGGACTTGCGGCGCGATCGTATGAGTCGCAACTTGCAACTTCGCCACCAAGTAGTCAAAGCTATGCGCCGCCACCTGGAAGATGTGGGAGGTTTTATTGAAGTTGAAACACCGATTTTAACGCGATCGACTCCTGAAGGTGCGAGAGATTATTTAGTGCCCAGCCGCGTCAATTTGGGCGAATGGTACGCTTTGCCGCAGTCGCCGCAGTTGTTCAAACAATTGTTAATGGTTTCGGGTTTGGACAGATATTATCAAATTGCCCGCTGTTTCCGCGATGAAGATTTGCGCGCCGACAGACAGCCGGAATTCACGCAATTAGACATGGAAATGAGTTTCATGTCTTTAGAAGAAATACTCGAATTAAACGAAGGTTTAGTTTGCCAAATTTTCCAAAGTGTTAAAGGCGTAGAATTGCCCCGTCCTTTTCCGCGCTTGACTTACGCTGAAGCAATGGATCGCTACGGTAGCGACAAACCGGATACTCGCTTCGGTATGGAATTGGTCGATGTTTCCGATTTGATGAAAGATTCTGGATTTAAGGTATTTTCCGGGGCGATTGCTGCAGGCGGAATTGTGAAAATTTTGCCAATTCCGGGCGGGAATGAGGCTTTTTCTAACGAGCGGATTAAAAAAGGCGATTTGTTTAAGGAAGCCAGCGAAGCGGGTGCGAAGGGATTGGCTTACATCCGGGTGCGGGATAATGGGGAAATTGATACGATCGGCGCAATTAAGGATAATTTGACGGAAGCACAGAAACAGGAATTGCTCGATCGCACTGGCGCGAAACCTGGTCATTTGTTGTTGTTTGCAGCAGCCGATGCGACTGCTGTCAATAAGACTTTGGATAGATTGCGTTTGTTTGTCGGTAACGAATTGGGTGCGATCGACAAAGAGAAGATGAATCTGCTGTGGGTGACGGATTTCCCGATGTTTGAATGGAACGCTGACGAGAAGCGTTTAGAAGCTATCCATCACCCGTTTACTGCGCCGCATCCTGACGATATTCACGATTTGAAGACGGCGAGAGCTCAAGCTTACGACTTGGTGTTAAACGGCACGGAAGTGGGCGGTGGTTCTCTGCGGATTTATCAGCGGGATGTTCAGGAAAAGGTGTTTGAGGCGATCGGCTTATCGACTGAGGAAGCTTACAATAAGTTTGGCTTTTTGTTGGATGCGTTTGAGTATGGAACTCCGCCCCACGGAGGCATTGCTTACGGCTTGGATCGGTTGGTGATGCTGTTGGCGGGGGAGGATTCGATTCGCGATGTGATTGCGTTTCCGAAGACGCAGCAGGCGGGTTGTTTGCTGACGAATGCGCCTGCTGGGGTGGATGAGAAGCAGTTGAAGGAGTTGCAAGTGCGATCGACTTATACGCCCAAATCAGAGTCTAAGTCATAAGAATACCCGGCGGTTAGAAACCTCGTCGATACAGACAAAACCCGCCTCTGCGGGTTGAAGAGTGGGCGGTTAACATTATGTTATCTTCTTGAGTCCGCCTCGGCGGACTTCGTTCTTGTAGGCGCGGTTTCAACCGCCGTCTTATTTTATGAAACACCTCGACAATTTAACAATCCATCAGTTCCGAGGCCTGCGAGATTTGAACTTGCAGGACTTGGGCCAAATCAACATCTTGGTTGGTGGGAATAACTCAGGTAAAACCAGTGTTTTAGAGGCGATATCAACCTATTGTCGCCCCTTAGATCCGCTGGAATGGCTAAACACATCGTGGCGCAGAGAGATTAAATATTCTCGCAAACCTCAACTAGATGCTCTTAAATGGTTGTTTCCTCAAAACAGTGAAGTTTCTCACCTAGATCTCTATGAAGGAGAAACTTATGTTTCAAGTAATGGCACTTTTCCTGTCAGAGAGTTGAGAGCAATTTACAGAGAGTTTGAAGGAATTTCGGAGTTGGGCGAGGCGGAAAATAGCTCAGAATCTCAACTCGAAATTGACGAAATAGAATTTGACAACATTCTTCGAGGTGCTCAGTTAGAACTAAAAGTAGCAACTACTTTTGTCGAGCATAAAGAATTATCAGTAAGTTTTGAAATTTGGGAAAATCAGCGTTTTATTAACAGAAAAAATCGCTCAACTGCGGTATTGCCAATTGATACAGTAACACCGTTTTCTCACCGCATAGAACCGTTACAAATTAGCTTGCTTTCAGATGCTATTTTATTGGGTATTAAGCCCGAAGTAATAAAATTACTTCAACAGATGGATTCAGAAATTACTGATTTAGTAATTTTGTCGCAAACTGGCAAACGTCCCAGTCTCTATATCGACCATAAACGTGTAGGTATTTCACCGCTAAGTGCTTTCGGTGATGGGGTTCGGCGTTTGCTATTCATTGCTTTAACGCTGGCAAAAGTTCAAGGTGGAGTTTTACTAATTGATGAAATAGAAACAGCAATTCATACGGTCGCACTTCGCAGTTCCTTTGCTTGGATTGTGCAGTGGTGTCAGCGATTCGACGTGCAGTTATTTGCAACTACCCACAGTTTAGAAGCGATTGATGCGATGTTGGATGCTAGCGATTCGGAGACGGATGTAGTTCTTTATCGTTTGGAAAAACAAGAGTCACAAACTAAAGCCGTTAGAATTGAACGAGAAAGATTGCAAAGATTGCGGGAGGATTTGGGTCAGGAGGTGCGCGTGTGAAATACGCCATTATTGGAGTAGAAGGGCCCCACGATCAGGCATTTACGGGCAAGGTTCTCAAGCTTTTGGGTTTTAAGGATTTTCGGGACGAGTGGAACAAATTGGATAAGTTGACAAGATTGGATATGTCAAAAGAATTGGAGAGTAAATTTGACAAATTTTGGCACAAGTTTATTCCCCGTTATCCCAAACAAGGAGATTTGTACAAACGTCTTGATATGCCTTCTATTGTGTTTAATGATAGTATATCTGTAGCAATTTTTGCCGGTGAAGGCAGCAATCTTGTGACTAATTTGGATGACATTTTATTCGCAAATTCTGAGTATCAAACAAACTTGGCAGCCTTCGGGATAGTTGCCGATTGCGACAAGTCAACTCCCGATCGCATTGTCGAACTATATGCTAACAAGTTCCGAAGTTATTTTCCTGATTTTCCCGATCGCCCTGGTGTTGTAGATACCAATAGCCCGCGTACAGGAGTCTATGTTTTGCCAGATAACGCTTCGCCGGGTGTGTTGGATACTTTGCTGTGTGAGTGTGGACAGATAGCTTATCCCGCGTACATGGAGAAAGCTAGTTCCTATCTAAATGAGTTTTCTGAGTCAGATATAAAATCTTTAAAGTGGAAAAATTTTGATCGAGAGAAAGCTTTAGTTGCTACTGTTGTCAGTGTTCTCAAACCTGGGAAGACAAATACAACAAGTATTGCTGATAATAATTGGGTCAGCGAACAGACGCAGCAGCAGGTTCCTGCTTTGGCAAATTTTATTGATTTTTTGAGCCAACTTTTGGAATTGAGTTAAGGGTCGATCGCACTTCACATCAAAAAGTACGATCGCAAACTGCGATTCAAAACAAAAACAACTGCCATCAGAACAATCACATTCCACAAACCAAAACTCATCACAAAAAACAATTGTAATTTACTGCTTAATGATATCACCACAAAAAAATCCACCAAAACACAACATTAAAGCCTCAAAAATCGACTCCAACTCCCCATCTCCAGCAAAATCTCTTTCCCCTCCTCTCTCCGCGTTCTCAGCGCCCTCTGCAGTTAATAAAAAAAAATCTCAGTGTCACACCCAAACATATGCGTTAACCTAGTTGACTACAGCTTGTACCGCACTCCCCAAGATAATCTATGCTTCTTGCCCGCATCCAAGAACTAGCCGCCACCCTCGCACCCCGCTTGATCGAAATTCGCCGCCACATCCACTCACACCCCGAACTCAGCGGCCAAGAATACCAAACCGCCGCCTACGTAGCCGGTGTTCTCGCATCCAGCGGAGTCCGCGCCATAGAAGGAATCGGCAAAACAGGAGTGCTCGGCGAGCTCAAAGTTGACAGCAGCGAGTCCCGGTGGCTGGCAATTCGCACCGATATGGACGCTTTGCCAATTCAAGAACGTACTAACCTAGAATTTGCCTCCCGCAACGACGGAGTGATGCACGCCTGCGGCCACGATATCCACACCACAGTCGGTTTGGGCGCGGCAATGATTTTGTCTAAGTTAAAAGAAAAATTGCCCGGTAACGTCCGCTTCTTGTTTCAGCCTGCAGAAGAGATTGCCCAAGGCGCTCAATGGATGATTCAAGATGGAGCGATGCAAGATGTTGACGGTATCCTCGGAGTGCACGTTTTTCCGACGATTCCCGGCGGTTGTGTCGGTATCCGCCACGGGGCACTGACGGCGGCGGCGGATGACCTAGAAGTGATTGTAATGGGCGAATCCGGCCACGGTGCGCGTCCTCACGAGGCGATCGATGCAATTTGGATAGCTTCTCAAGTAATTACCAGTTTGCAGCAGGCAATTAGCCGGATGCAAAATCCTTTGAGGCCTGTGGTTTTGACGATCGGGCAAATTAGCGGCGGACGAGCGCCCAACGTGATTGCCGATCGCGTAAAATTATTGGGAACCGTGCGATCGCTCCATCCCGAAACCCACGAAAAACTACCGGCTTGGATCGAACAAATTGTTTCCAGCGTCTGCGCGACTTACGGCGCAAAATACGAACTCACCTACAAACGCGGCGTGCCCGGAGTCCAAAACGACCCAAAACTGACGCAATTAGTCGAAACTGCAGCTTTAGAAGCTTTAGGTCGATCGCGCGTCCAAATTTTACCAGAACCATCTCTCGGCGCGGAAGATTTTTCAATGTATCTAGAACACGCACCGGGAACCATGTTTCGCTTAGGAGTGGGACTGACTGACAAACCCAACTATCCCCTCCATCACCCGCAGTTTGAGGTGGATGAAGCGGCTATAGTTACGGGCGCTGTCACCTTAGCCTATGCCGCTTGTCAGTATTGGAAACAGCAAGCAACTAAGTGATATCAAATCCTCTCTTCATCGGAATAGTAAATTAACTGTTGACTGTTAACAATTAACAGCTAACAGTTAACAGTTAACAGCTAACATCATGTATGAGTGCAACCGGAATTGATATATATCCTTGCCGTTAAATTACCCAAAATTAACATAGGTTCGTAGTGAGAAATTCAGTTTTTTTCCAAATTAGAGGATTGAAGTCAGAACGATCGAATTAATCTTGTTGTTATCAATCCAGCAGACACGATATTAGTTAGTGTAGTTTGGACAGTTTCAGGGCTGATCGTGGGAGGCTAGAAACCGGGTTTCTAGGAAATTGTGCGTTTAGTAGCGACAAATCACGCAAGAAACCCGGTTTCTGAGATCGCGACTAGCCCAAGTATATTGGCCGATCTTCGGCAATTCCCCTCTCCGCAGCCGCCAAATGTGCTAACGTACAATCAAAACTCCCCAAATTTCAACTATCTGGAGACAGATAACTGTGTTCGCTCAAACACCTCCAACTCCAAGTTACAAATGGCTTAGCTGCCTTTCTCGCACTGTATTCGCCGCATTGTGCCTGTTGCCGATTTTGGGCGCTGCGGGAAACGCCCAAAATCCCCAAAATAGACTCATCAAAATTGGCGTGGTGCAGCGGTTTGGTAATAAAGCCACCGACAAACTCACGCTGAAAGCATTACCGGGCGACAGCTTAACATTAAGTTACAAAACTCCTCAAGGGACAGAAACCAAAACTGCTCCCAGCATCAAGCTAGAAATTGCCAATAAACCCCTGCAATCGCCATTAGTAGAAGAACGAGTTGTTCTGAGCTCCCACCGGAGTTTTGAAAGCGCAGAAGATAGCGCCAATCAGTGGCGCGCTAAGGGTATTGATGTAGAAATTGCTCAACCTTTGCGCTGGCAAGTTTGGGCGAAAAGAGATATTTATAATTCTCCTATAGTGCGGCGCTGGCTGTTGCAAAGTTTGCAAGCTCAAGGTAACAAAACAGCTTTTTTAGATTCCAAAGTTATCAAACAAATACCCCAAGCATTTTGGATTTTAAATGGCTTTCGTTTCAACCGCAATGAGTTGGATGTGACGGCCGGCAAAAATACGATTGAGGTATTGGAACAAACTACCCAAGAGGCGACAGCTACTGAACCCGAAAAAGCTCTTCAACAAACTCGCCGTTATGGTGGCAGTTTGCACCTGCAAAAAAATTCTTACGGCACTTATACTTTAGTTAATGAAGTGCCGACGGAAACTTATTTGCGGGGTGTTGTTCCTCACGAAATTGGGGCTTTTTCGCCTTATGCTTCGATTGTCGCTCAAACTATTTTAGCGAGAACCTACGCCCTGAGAAATTTGCGCCGGTTTGCTGTGGATAATTATGAGTTGTGCGCTGATGTTAACTGTCAGGTTTATAAGGGTTTGACGGAGGTTTATCCGCAGAGCGATAAGGCGATCGCCCAAACGAGCGGTTTAGTGCTAACTTATCAAAATCAGCTCGTAGACGCGCTCTATTCCGCGTCTAGCGGCGGTGTGACAGCTACTTTTGGCGATGTGTGGCACGGCCCGGAACGTCCATATTTGCGATCGATTATCGATTCCCCCAAGAACGTCTGGGATTTGTCAAAGCAGAGCTTGTCTGATGAAAACAACTTCCGCCGCTTTATGACTCTCAAAACAGGGTTTAATGAGGAAAAAGAAGACACTTTCCGCTGGCGCGAAGAAGTTTCTTTGACATCGATTGGGGCATTTCTCAAACAGTATCTTCAAAAGAAACAGCACCCGCTAGCTAATTTTAAAACTCTCACTCAGGTGGAAGTGGTGGAAAGGTCGCCCGCCGGTCGAGTTTTGCAAATGAAGGTTCAAACTGACTTGGGCTCCATCAATATCGAAAAAGATGAGATTCGCAATGCTTTTTACCCGCCGATTAGCACGCTTTTTTATCTAGAACCGATTTACAATCCAGACAAAACTCTCAACGGTTATGCTTTTGTCGGAGGCGGTTTCGGACACGGCGTGGGAATGAGTCAGACTGGTTCTTACAATTTAGCTAATTTGGGCTGGAGTGGCGATCGAATTCTGGGCTTTTATTTTCCCGGCGCTCAAGTTGTCCCCCTCAACGATTCCATTACATTTTGGCGGGAATAGTTTATTGAGACAATACGCTTGGGTGAAGACAGATCCCCCCTTAGCTTGCCCCCTACTCCCCCTTAAAAAGGGGAGTAGGGGGTGGGACAAGAAGTTACTCAAAGTCCCCCTTCTTAAGGGGGATGCGAGGGGGATCTCCGGGCGATAAACAGTGTTAACCCAAGCATATTGGTTTATAAGACAACACGCTTGGGACAAGAAAACCGGGCGATTTCAACCGCACGTCCGATCTTTATCGCCGTGTTTCAACGCAAAAACCCGGTTTCTTAACGTAATTAAGCTGAAATAGCTCAATTACGAAAACAAGAAACCGGGTTACTTAACGCATCGCGCCGAAAATCCTTACTTAGTAAAGAGATTCTTCTTGGTGAGTTTCGATCGTACAATCAGACTTAGGATAAGCGACGCAGGTCAAAACAAATCCGGCTTCGATTTGGTCGTCATCCAAGAAAGATTGGTCAGATTGGTCAATTTCGCCTGATGTGATTTTGCCGGCGCAGGTGGAGCAAGCTCCAGCGCGGCAAGAATACGGGAGGTCGAGTCCTGCTTCTTCGGCAGCATCTAGAATGTAAGTATCGTCATCAACGTCAATGGTCTGGTTGATTCCTTCGGCTTCGCTGATGAGGGTAACTTTGTAAGTTGCCATGCACTAATCCTCTCAAAAATTCAACAATATTGATAATTTTTCCTAATGCAACCTTCAAGGCTATATGAGCTCTGAGATTAACTCTTAGGTTCGTTCCCTTTATGATATTAGGGGAAAGAAGCAAGCTTGCAACACTCATTTACAAAAAATTTGAATGGGATTCGTTATAACTTTTTCTAATTTCATCTTGATTACTTATACCTATGCGCGGCTCAGCCTTGTGATACTGTTGCTGCAAGACTTACGCAAAATAACCGGGTTTCTCTTAAAAATCCTGTTTTGAGCCCTACAGTCCAAATAACCGTTTTTTGCTATGGGGTTTGTCGATCGACTTTCCGCAAAGCTTGCTTGAGTTGGTCTTCTGTGCCTAAAATTTGGGCAATAAAACCCTAAACCCCTACACCGCAAGTCTGTAACTATCTAAAATCTAAATCCTATGACTCAAATTAATGCTGGCTTTGGTTTTTCCCTAAATTCCCCAATTCGCGTCGGGATTGTGGGTACTGGCTTTGCGGCTAAGTTGAGAGCCGAGACGCTGGTAGCTGACGCGCGATCGAACTTGGTAGCAGTTGCGGGGCACAACCAGGAGACAACCGCAGCATTTTGCCAAACTTTCGGCGCCGAAGCTGCGGTTTCTTGGCGCAAGCTGGTAGAAAGAGACGATTTAGATTTGGTAATTGTCTGTACGGTGAACCGCGATCACGGGGCGATCGTCCTCGCCGCCCTGGAAAATGACAAGCACGTTGTGGTGGAATATCCTCTATCTTTAGAACTATCTGAGGGCGAAAGGGCGATCGAACTTGCGGCCCAAAAGCAAAAACTCCTCCACATCGAACACATCGAATTGTTAGGCGGTTTGCACTCCTCAATCAAAGAATCTTTGCCATTAGTCGGTAAAGTTTTTTATGCCCGCTACGTTACAATTACCTCTGTGCGTTCAGTACCTAAGCGCTGGACTTTTCAACATTCCCTATTTGGTTTTCCCTTAATTGGTGCAATTTCTCGACTGCACCGATTTACAGACTTGTTCGGGGAAGTGACAAGCGTTAACTGCCAAGCTCAATTTTGGGATACTAAGCCGGATTTTTACAAAGCTTGTTTGTGCAACGCACAGTTACGCTTTGCTAATGGCGTTCTCGCTGAAGCTGTTTATGGAAAAGGCGAGACTTTTTGGCAGTCGGAAAACATTTTTACCATCTACGGAGAAGCAGGAACACTGGTTTTTACTCCCGAATCCGGTCAATTAATTCAAGGAGAAAATCGACAAACCATCAAAGTAGGAACGCGGCGCGGTTTGTTTGCCAAAGATACCGAGGTGGTGTTAGACTGTTTGCTAAACGGTACGCCGTTGTATGTCAATAATACAAGTAGCTTGTACGCTTTGAAGGTGGCGGATGCTGCGAAGCGATCGAGCGAAACTAATCAAAAATTGGCGATCGACAATTCATAACTATTCCGATCAAACGGCGGTTGAAACCATGTTTATACAAACTTTCCTCTCTCTCAGTAGACTGCATTAAACAACGTAATTTTAATTGCCGGCTATTCAACCAGCGGAGGCTAGTTTTATCTGTATAGTAGCGGTATCAACCGCCGAGCGTTATCTGACCTAACAAATATATTAAAAATGAAATTACCCTGGAACTCTCATCAATTTGAGCCAGAAACAATTGGGCTAGTTTACGGTTTTCTAGGCGTAGTTGGCTTCAGCTTGACACTTCCAGGAACCAGAGCCGCAGTACAGGATTTAGACCCTATTATTGTAGGTTTAGGGCGCGGATTAGTAGCAGCTATACTAGCAGCCTTTACTCTGCAGATAACGCATCAACCAATTCCCTCCAAACAGCAATTGTGGAGTTTATCAATGGTCGGATTGGGAGTTGTTTTGGGATTTCCGCTATTATCAGCTTGGGCAATGCAGCAAGTACCGGCCGCCCACGGTGCTGTGGTATTGGGATTGTTGCCCTTAGCAACAGCAGTAGGGGGAGTTTTGCGATCGGGCGATCGCCCATCTTCTAGTTTTTGGATTGCTAGTATCGCCGGGAGTCTAACCGTCGTTGGTTTTGGAATTATTACTGGTGCAGGGCAACTCCAAGCCGCAGATCTAGCTTTATTTGCATCAGTCATTGCTGCTGCTTTTGGTTACGCCGAAGGTGGGCAATTAGCTAAGACTTTAGGCGGATGGCAAGTTATTAGTTGGGCATTGATAATTATCGCTCCCTTCGAGATTTTGCCTACAATATTTGTAGTCATACAACATGGATTAATAGCTGCACCGACGGCATGGTTGGGTTTTGCCTATGTGAGTATTATCAGTCAATTTGTAGCATTTTTTGCCTGGTATCAAGGGATGGCTATTGCCGGAGTTGCCAGGGTAGGGCAAATTCAGTTATTGCAACCATTTTTGACTATCCTAGCATCGGCAATTTTGCTTGGTGAAACTGTAGAACCGATCGCCCTAGGCAGCGCTTGTTTAGTTGTGATCTGTGTAGCAGTAGGGAAAAAAGCATCAATTCAGCAAGCAGCCGATTTGTGATGCGAACTAATTTTTTTGTGGTTTTTCAAAGCTTAAATTAGCTAAAGTGCGAGGTGCACCCTAGATTCATGTAATGCTGATATATCGAGGCTGATTTTTGACTCTACCGATCCAATTTTGAATTGCCGGAAACCCAGTCAAATCAAATCCGCCTTCGCCAGCAACGTGAGTGTAAGCAAATAAACCGATATCAGCAATAGAATAGCGATCGCCAACAAAAAAGTCATTTTTTTCTAAATGCTGTTCCATCACCCCCAAAGCGGCATAACCGGGCGCTTTTTTTTGTTGAAGTGCTGCTTGATATTCCTCAGCTTTTCCCAACACAGAAATCCAAAATCTGGAAGTTGCAATGTAAGGTTCGTGACTGTACTGTTCAAAAAACAACCATTGCATCACTTGAGCCCGTTCAAATTTATCGTTGGGGAAAAACTCAGTTTTTTCGCTCAAGTAAAACATAATCGCATTGGATTCAAACAGAAACTTACCCGGTGCAATCTCTAAAACAGGAATGCGGCCGTTAGGGTTTTTGACCAAAAATTCGGGTGTCCGACTTTCTTTTTGGAGAATATTAATTTCAGTGCGATCGAACGGAATATTGAGCTGAGTTAAAAGCAAGCGAACTTTGTAGCAATTGCCTGACGGAGAATATTCGTAAAGTTTAAACACGAGTCTTGAGGGGATTTTACAATCTTAAATCATCTCATAAATTAGATAATTTAGGGACGATGAGTTAACTGTTGTTTGTTAAGATTATTTTGGCGACTTTGGGCGATCGCCAAAACCAGCCACTTCAGCCAGCGTATAAAGCGGCCGGCCCTTCACCTCCTCGTAAATTCGCCCGATATACTGACCCAAAATCCCAATACTCACCAACTGCACCGCACCCAAAAAGAAAACCGCCATAATTATAATTGTCAAACCAGTTAATGCCGCACCAGGAGAGAAAAGACGCCAGTACAAAACCAAAAAAGCCATTAAAACAGAAACCAAAGCCGAAAATAAACCCAGATAAATCGAAAGTTGCAGGGGAACAGTTGAAAAAGACACTAAACCGTTCATCGCCAAAGCAAAAGATTTGCTGAAAGTATACTTAACATCGCCAGCAAAACGCGGATCTCGTTCAAACCTAACAGCAGTTTGTTTGAAACCAATCCAAGCGCGCAGTCCCCGAATATAACGGTTGCGTTCGGGCAGCGCATTGAGCACATCCACCACGCACCTATCCATCAAACAAAAATCTCCCGTATCTAGGGGAATATCAACATCAGCAAGATTCCGCAAAATACGATAATACATATAAGCTGGAAACCGTTTAAACCAACTTTCTTGACGGCGCTGAGTGCGCTGGGCATAAACAACTTGATACCCGTTCCGCCACTGTTCTATCATCTCTAAAATCAGTTCGGGCGGGTCTTGCAAATCGCCGTCCATGATGACTGCAACTTGACCAGTAGAAAAGTTTAAACCAGCAGTTACAGCTATTTGGTGTCCGAAATTGCGGGCAAAACTGAGGTAACAAATTCGCGAGTCTTGTTCGTGCAATTCTCGCAAAATGTCGAGAGAGCGATCGCGACTACCATCATTGATTAAAATTAATTCCACTGGCCCGTCCAGGCGCTCCATCACCCCGCTAATTCGCCGGTACAATTCAGGGAGATTTTCTTCTTCGTTATAGATGGGAATTATTAAGGAATATTTAGGTCTATTTTTCATCTGACTTTCTGTTGTATAATCAGGGGTTAAACAGTTAAATCAACAGTTTATTTTTTCACAAACACGCTCAGCGGCTCCATCGACCATTTTTGTATGTAAGTTTGATTTTTGACTATTATCTCTTTTGCTTGTTTGCCGTCATTTTTTGTAGGAGAGTAAATTATCGCACAAGGGATAAAACTTTTGTAAGGTTCCGAGTTGAGTTTTTGCTTAACAATAGGATCAATCGTCGAAATGTGTTCGATGCGAGGTGCTGGTTTTCCCGGCTCTGGAAGCATTACCCATAAGGGATATTCCCAGACACTTTTAGCCCAAAATGACAGTCCTATGTTGGTGCAGTTTTGAGATTTCACAAAATCTACTGCTTTATTGTGCGGCACCTCGATCTTCGGCCGATTGGTAAAGTAAAGCTCGTGTCTACTGCTATTAAAAATGTTACTATCTCCCAGGAGAGGTCTAAATTGGTTGTAAAAAATCCAAGGTAGCGACATGACAATCAGAATCGTAGCCAGATAATTTGCTATTTTTTGATTTGATAATTGCGATAATGCTAATCCAAATATGGGCGAAAACAATACAAATATTGACAGGTGGTGGCGGCCATGCCAAGGCTGCAATTTAAGGATAAGACATAGCAGTAAAAATGTCATTATTACAGAAATTAAATAAGTTACTACTATTTTTGTTTTTCTTAAATTTGGGGTTTTAAATATAAGTGCGATGGTGGCAAATGTCAGCCAGAAGTGAATGGGATTGGTAGCTGTGTTTTCATTAAATGACGGTGTGGCGATCGCAAATACCTGTCCGGGAGGCCAAGTGATGCGCGGGTCGTTTGTCGCTACGCCCAGTATTCGGTGCAGCACGTTAATCAGTCCCACAATCGCACCGTTAATTCTGGAAATCCTCGTGCCGGCTTGCATACCTAAGTTTCTAATGACATTTGACAGGAACGTTGGCAGCGTAATTGCTTCAATTTTATATTCTTTAGTAAAACTTTCAGGCGCTCCGATCGCATAACCGAACAGATCGTAATTTCGCCAAAAATGACCGAAGTTTATTATAAAAGTTACAGCGGCTATAATCAATATTGGTTGGAGCATTTTCCCCCGAAAGCCTTTAATTCCTCCGACAATAAACCAAACAATAAAAGGCAAACAAAATATATAAGCGGTCGTTTTTGTCAAGAGAGCTAGACCCAAACTCGCACCGATTTGGAAAGTATTAAATCCCGTGATTCCGGCCCAGAGTCCTGCTAAACCGCAGCAAACAAAACACACTACCCAGAAACACACAGCATAATCGTTTTGAGTGCTAGAACCCTGGAGGATACCCATCGGCAAAGTCGCAGCAAAGACTGCTGCAAAAACTTGACCCCGCAGATTAGCACCTAGTTGCTTGGCAATTAAAGAAACTGCGATCGCGCTGCCCACCATACTCAACCACTGTACCAAATTAGCAAAGCGATCGCCTCCGCTTAAAATCTGAAAGTGCATAATCGCAAACTCAGCCCCCGGCGGGTGATACAACTGCGGCACGTAAGAAGTCGGATAATGCTCGACACTGCGGTTTTGTATCCAGTGAGCAACCCGGCTCATGTGATAAGTCATCGAATCCCAATTGTTAGGCGGTGCAACTACAGCAATCAAACCCACCCCAGCAAAAATAAACAATACACCGCCTAGCAACCCCGCTAAGACAGTAGAAAATTCCTCGTCTTGACTTTTCTCAAAACTTAGTTTGACAGGTTTATATTTTATATAAACCATCAAACCTAGAATATTTGCTAGCAACCACAGCCCCAACACCCACTCAAAAGTCAGCAACCTAAATAAACTTAAAATTTCGGTAGATAAAGCAACAATAACTCCCCAAACAATTGCTGCGGATAGAATAGCGCTGCGCCAACAATTATCTATTTGCTTAAAGTTGAGGAACAAAATGCCTAGAGCCACCAATGGAATCAAGCCGAATATATCTGTTATCATAGATGTCGAGCCGCACTTTAAAAGTTATCAGAAAGAATTGGTTTAAAGCCGGAACCCTGATCGGGATCAATTAAAATCAGACTATTCATTACTCCAATCCTCTTCCTTCTTTTGTCAAGTGCTTTCAACTGTCAACTGTCAACTGTCAACTGAATGAACACCATCACCGATAAATAAAAAAATATGACAAATTCTAAGTATCTGTGGCAAGCCAATCAAGACTTAAGCGCAGCTTGTCTGCAACATCCGTTTGTTAGAGGTATTGCTGACGGTAGCCTCCACCAAAATAGTTTTGCATATTACGTTGCACAAGACGCATTTTTTCTGAGAGCATTTGCCCGGGCTTACAGTATCGCTGCGGCAAAAGCATCCGACTGGGATGGGTTTGAAATCCTCCACAATCTGGGCAGCGGCGTTTTAGAAGAACTTCGCTTACACCAAGGATATGCAGCGAAATGGGGTGTAAACTTGCAAGAGGCAAAACCGGGAATTGCTACCCGCCGCTACACGGATTTTTTATTAGCAACAGCCTGGGGAAACGGTGTAGGTTTGACAGCAGCGGCGATGACTCCTTGCTTGCGATTGTATGGTTTTTTGGGACAGCAGTTAGCTAAGCCTAATATACCGGAACACGCCTTTAGCGACTGGATTTCTACCTACAGCAGCCCTGAGTTTGAGATTTTAGCAAAACAACTGGAAAGTTTGGTCGATCGCTATGCTGACACAACGCCGGAAGTAGAATCAACCTATCGCTACGCTATGCTGTGCGAAAGAGACTTTTTTCAGGCAGCGTGGGAAATATCGTATCATTGTTCTACCCAAAAGTAGACCAGCACTAATTCACCCAAAAATGCCAAAGAGTTAATTAATACCCTTGCTACTTCCACTGGTATTCCGAAAGTCATCAATCCGCGCATGAGTAAAGGAAATAGCGGATCAAAAGCTACAGAATGATGATCCCGTTATTTGCGTAGCTATAGCCAGAAGTAGCTATTTGGACGTACCATTTACCGTCCCAGTGGGAAAACAATTCCCAACCGCTTTTGGGAAGGAAGGGCATACACCGAGGGTTTTTGGGAGATTAAAGGAGCAATTAGCTGCGTCCCGATCGCAATTAGCGATCGACTCATATCAAATCCGGTAGCATTGGAATTATATAGTGCGATCGTCCCCGAAGAGCGATCGACTTCGCTCGCGGGGACGCTCCCACTATCAAGGATTAAAATATATAATTCCGATGCTATCGGAAACGATATCAGAAACCACATAGCAGTGATAAAAATCCATCCATCCCTGCTTTTGTTGCGTTCCAGACGCGGACTTACTTCTAGCGCTAAAACCGCTAAATCAGTATTGCTCATGGCCAAAACAGCGCAAAACTGTCGCTCCCACTATCAAGGATTAAAATATATAATTCCGATGCTATCGGAAACGATATCAGAAACCACATAGCAGTGATAAAAATCCATCCATCCCTGCTTTTGTTGCGTTCCAGACGCGGACTTACTTCTAGCGCTAAAACCGCTAAATCAGTATTGCTCATGGCCAAAACAGCGCAAAACTGTCGATGGAAAATTAAACTATAGTCCGCTGCGATCGCGATCGCCAAATATGTATAGCGATTCTCACAAAAGTGAGGTATGCCCTATGCCCACGGAGGCCTATGCCCACGGAGGCCTATGCCCTATCCCGGATAGTACCTCATACCAGAGCACAGAAAGGCTATACGTAAGTACAGCGGGACTGCTAATTTTAACGTCCGAGTTTATTGGGAATCCCTTCGCAGCCGCCGGGAATAGTGTCTCTCGACTTCGAGCCACACCAAGCGCAACAGTAATAGCGCTGAGCCTCTGACAGTCGCTTGACAGCCGTGAAATCAGCGCGTTCAACCACGGCGCCGGTATATTCGCCCGTTTCATAGTTGGGAAATTCCGTGCGGGTGCGAGGAGATGCAGTTTCTGCCGATCCGTAGAATAATATCGCCGCTTTCATGTCAGCACGATCGAGCTTGGCATCGTACAGGATAGCGCGCGAGAGGTTGGCTTTGACTAAATCGCATTTGCTGAGATTGGCCCGGACAAGGTTGGCTTCGCTCAACTCGGTCCACCGCAAATCGGTGCTAGCGAGGTCAGCACCGGCTAACATCACGTTTAAATCGATGACGCGGATACCGTGAGATCTGTCTTCTGCGTAGCCGCCGTCGCCGTCAAGGATGGCGCGGCCCAAAAGCCGATCGCGCTTCAGAGGAGTCACCAATCTCGACTGGGACAAAAACCGTAGAATTTTCGCCTTACCTTCAGCATCCACACTGCTCATAATTGCAGCGGTGCGACCTTCGGCGATCGCCCTTTCCTGCGGCCAATCTTCCAAAAACCCTTGTTCATCAAGGGCTAAATCGGAAACCCCTTGAAAATAAGCATCAATAGTTTGCTGCTGCGTAATTCGATTTTGCTGAATCGTCAAATCCTTCGAGATTACGTACTGCCGCCAAGCCACATAAACGCCCAAAATTGCGATCAAAATTTGCCCCAAAGCGCCGATTAACTCGCCGAGAGCTCCGATAGCGTCCCAGTTGATTTCGATGTTGCGGCTTCCCGGTTGCGTATTAGTACCGCTAAGCATCAGCAAGCCAACGATCCCAGCTAAAAGCCCGAAGCAGGAGATGATCAGCGTGCGCCAAGTCGGCGGAATTACCTGCGTCCAAATTTTGCCCCAACTCGGCCACATCATCCGCAGCGATATGCCGATCGCACCGACGGCCCCAATTAAGCCGATCCAAATGCTATCGTTAGCCAGCCCTACAATCATTGCTACGATCGCCGCCAGCGTCAGGACCGAACCCGACATCTCAGCAGTCGTTTGTGCCGGCTGTATCGGCGCAAAAATCATGTGGTTTGGACGCGAAGGCCGCGGTTTTGTCGATTCAGCAGTAGCAACGATTGTTGCTGATTCTGGTGGGACAACAGGACTCGCACCGTTAGGACTTTCTACAGTCACGTTGGAATCAGGAGGATTGGGTTGAGCAGAGTTTGGTTCTGGTGTCATGCGTTGAGGCAAATTCTAATTTTTGGCGATCGTTAAAACGATTTTAACCAATGAAGCACGATTATAGATAGCATTACAATATAGATCTCCAATTATTACACTCAAATAGGTAAAATAATATGACTCTGGTACTCCCCAATCTTCAAAGCAAACAAATGGGTCAAGTAATCACTACCATCACAGTCACGAATCGTATCGATCGAGTTATGGCAGAACGGGGATTTATTTCTGCTGAGGAAGTTCGCTCTGTCAACCTCGATAACGTTGTTGTCGATACCGGAGCAACTCTGCTTTCTTTGCCTGCTCCCATTATTAGCCAACTAGGCTTAATACAAGTAGGAGAAAGAAATGTCGAAACATCGGCCGGCATCAAAAAAGGTCGAATTTTTGCCGACGCTCAAATTATTGTAGAGGGGAGAGAAGGCAGATTTGATTGTTTAGAGTTACCCGAAGGCGTTTCGGCTGTTTTGTTGGGTGTGATTCCAATGGAAGAACTAGGCCTAGAACCAGATTTGAAAAATCGACGGTTGCGAGTGTTGCCGATGAACAATCAACAAACATATCTGATGGCTTAGTTGAAAATTTTGTCGTGAAGAATCCGATTTTTCGGATTGATGCAGACTAAAGTCATCGCTACAAACCTTGTTAGACGATAGTTTTTGCGTATATTTATCGAGCAAAATAAGCCTTGAACAAATACAAACCAACCGTTGCAAATATCAAAACAATTATCCCTAAAAGCAATTCCATACTAAATTTTTGAGCATTGCCCAAAGCCACAAGAATTTGTTGCCGCACCACAAAAGCAAACAGCCAACAAACCTCCGCTTTCAGCCAAACCAAAAGGCTTCTGGCTAGGAGATATTGTCGGCGCGCATTTTCTTCGGTAATCTGTACTGGATAATTAAAAGTATGCGGATAGCGCGATACAGCAGTTAAAACCACAAAAATAATGGCAGCCACCGCCGGCAGTATCCAGATTGTCACCCTGTCGCCCCAACTATCAGGCTGCCCGGAAAATCCGAAATGAATCGGAATTCGATCGGGCAAAACAGCCCAAAATTCTACGATCGGCAAAACAGCAAGCACAATCGCGATCGCCCCGGCGAACTCTACCGCCAAATCAGCAGGCGAAAGCCCCAGGGATCTAACAGGCCTTTGGTTTGGTGTGTTTCCAGTCATGGCTACTTAAAATTAGATTAAGATTGAAAGTAATAGTATTGCTTCCCATTTCCTCCCCCAACAGCTTTCGTTGGGGATTTTCAAACAATCTCGTGAGGTTTTATGACGGTTCAGGTTTTGGTGGAAAAGAAAAAGTTAGAAAAACCGCCCCTAACAATACACACTTTAGGCGATCGCGTCCTGCGGCAGCCAGCAAAGCGTGTCAGCAGCGTCGATGCAGAAATTCGGCAGTTAGTCCGAGAAATGCTGCAAACCATGTACAGTGCCGACGGCATCGGTTTAGCAGCCCCCCAAGTCGGAGTCCACAAACAAGTAATTGTTATCGACTGCGAACCCGACAATCCGGCGATACCTCCATTGGTTTTGATCAACCCCACCATCAAAAGTAGCAGCAGCGAAGTCTGCATCTTGCAAGAAGGGTGTTTGAGCATTCCGGGAGTTTATTTTGATGTCAAACGCCCAGAAGTCATTGAAGTGTCTTACCGCGACGAATTCGGTCGCCCCCAAACACTCAAAGCTCAAGACTTGCTGTCTAAGGTGATCCAACACGAAATCGATCATCTCAACGGCGTGCTGTTTGTAGACAGAGTAGAAAACAAACTTGCATTGAATGAAGAATTAGTCAAGCAAAAATATTCGCCCAAGGCAGTAAAATCAATATGATGGCAGGAACTCCCAAAAGTGGTTTATTGTTAGCTCTTTCTTGCATCACTGCGATCGCCGCCGTCGGCTCCATCTTTGAGTTGTCTTCGGGAGACGCTCAACTCGGAAATGTAGTGACGGGTATCATCCTCGCCCTCAGCGTACCGCTAACAGGCATATTTTTCTATGCCGCCGTTCAGGATGCTAGAGCAAATCTATAGGTACAGTCATTAGTTATTGGTTATTAGTTGTTAGTCATTAGTTATTAGTTATTAGTTATTGGTTATTGGTTATTAGTTATAGGTTATTAGTCGGAATCTAAAATCTCATAATTGTGGAATCAAGATTACGGATAACAAACAATATAACTAAACAGCGAGAAAATGACTAATAACTATGTTATCAATACTGCCAACAAATTAGATCGGCTAACGACTGATGACTAATGACTAACAACTGAGGGCGGGCACGCACCATCCACCCCCCCCTACCAACTACCAACTACCAACTACCAAATACCAACTAATAAGGGCGGGTACGGGGGCACCGCCCTACCAACTAATAACCAATAACTAATAACCAATAACTAATAACCAATAACCAATAACTAATAACTAATAACTAATAACCAATAACTAATAACCAATAACTAATAACTAATGACTAACAACTAATGACTAATGAAATCGGATTTTTGCGACAAGTGCCAGCCAAAGGCTCTGCGGCATCGGCAGCGTCCAAGTACCCACTTTCTGAATATGGGGAAGTGGCGATCGGACGCGATCGCAATTGTCACATAGCCCTAGAGTCGATCGCCCACGGCATGGTTTCCCGCCGCCACGCCGCAGTCCGCCCCCTGACTCATGGTAATTGGACGAGATGGCAAATTTGCGACCTCAACAGCGCTAACGGAACTTATGTCAACGGTCAAAAACTGCAAGGCTGCCAAACTTTACAAACAGGCGATCGTATCAGTCTCGGTCAAGACGGCCCTGAATTCATATTTGAAACTTCCGCAACCCCTCACCAAAGTAAACCCGGATTCTCCCAGGCCCCAACGGTCAATTTTGAGCCGCCCGAAAAAGACGCTCTAACTTTAACTCAATTATTCCCGATCGCCTCCACCGGCAAACAATTAAGCCAAAAAGCATACTTATATCCAGGTATAGCCACAGTTATTTTTGTCGTGTCGATGTTTCTCGCCGTCGGAAATTCCGCAGCCTTCAACTTCCTGCTGTCAGCCTACCTAGCCGGTGCAGCCTACTACTTCATTTATCAACTGTGCGGCAAACACAAACCTTGGTGGGTATTGCTCGGTACCGCTTTAGCCACAGTCCTGATACTGCTAAGCCCCTTATTGATTGGATTTATATTAGTATTTAGAGAAATTTTGCCCGGTCGTTTGCCCACAGAAGGCGAACAAATCAGTTTTTTACCTTTTTTAATCAGAATGTTCTTCGGGGCGGGTCTGATGGAAGAATTGCTGAAAGCCCTGCCCGTTTTGGGAGCGATGCTGCTGGGAAATTTACTAAAAAATCCCTGGCGCGATCGCATCGGCGTTTGGGAACCATTAGACGGAATTCTGTTAGGAAGTGCCTCAGCAGTCGGCTTTACACTACTAGAAACTCTCGGTCAATACGTTCCCAATATCATCCAAAATATCACCCTGCAAGCAGGCCCAGAAGCCGGACAATTAGTAGGATTGCAATTGCTCATTCCCCGCATTTTAGGCTCCGCCGCCGGACACATGGCTTACAGCGGCTATTTGGGATATTTTATCGGTTTAAGCGCCCTCAAACCCAGGAAGCGCTGGCAAATTTTGGGCGTAGGTTATTTTAGCGCCTCCGCACTTCACGCATTGTGGAATGCGTCGGGAGCAGTCAGCGTACTTTTGCTGGCCTTGGTGGGAGTTTTGTCCTATGCGTTTTTGGTGGCGGCTATTTTGAAAGCTAGGGCTTTGTCTCCGAATCGAGAGCAAAATTTTGCTACTCGCATATTTTATGAAAAGTGAACTAGCAGGTCAAGCAGCGATTTTTTTCTTATGTTTCAACCAGCTTAAACCGGCCAATGCTAAAGCTGTCCCTCCAACGGTGAGAGGTTCGGGAACTGGTTCGGCGGCCGTATCCAGGCGATCGCCCGCAGCATATCCATCATGTATAATTATATTTGTCAATACGTAATTTCCTAGAAAAATACCGCAATATTAAGCTCTCGTCCATAGGTAGCGCCTGCGTAATTGCTGACGGCTAGAATCCCAGCCCAACTTAGAAATTCTTCACAAATAGTTTGACTGTGGTACTATCTGGATGAGCTGTGAGTAGCTTAGGGAAGCCAACGGGCTTGATTCCTGTGGTGGAGGAGAATCCAGGAGTGCTAGATAGGATGTCATTGGGATACGCAAACGTTTTCGTCAAGCGAAGTCAACCCGAACCCCTCCGCATTGGGGTAATTGGGGTTGGCAATATGGGCCAACACCATACGCGAGTTTTGAGCTTGCTAAAAGATATCGAACTCGTGGGTGTTGCAGATATAAATGTAGAGCGGGGAATTGATGTAGCAAGCAAATACCGGGTTCGCTTCTTTGAAGACTACCGAGATTTGCTCGCCCACGTAGATGCAGTTTGCGTCGCCGTTCCAACTCGCCTGCACCACCCTGTGGGGATGTCTTGTCTCCAAGCAGGGGTTCACGTTTTAATTGAAAAGCCGATCGCAGCTAGCATTGCTGAAGCCGAATCTTTAGTCAACGCCGCTGCAGAAGCCCACCGCATTTTGCAAGTGGGTCACATCGAACGCTTCAATCCAGCTTTTCAGGAACTCGGCAAAGTGCTGAAAACTGAAGAGCTACTGGCATTGGAAGCTCACCGGATGAGTCCCTATTCCGATCGGGCCAACGACGTATCGGTAGTTTTGGATTTAATGATCCACGACATCGACTTGCTTCTGGAATTGGCAAATTCTCAAGTAGTAAAATTGACGGCTAGCGGTAGCCGCGCATCAGATTCAGGTTATTTAGACTACGTGACAGCGACGCTGAACTTTGCTAACGGCATTGTCGCCACCCTGACAGCAAGCAAGGTGACGCACCGCAAACTTCGTTCAATCGCCGCTCACTGCAAAAATTCTTTGACAGAGGCAGATTTTCTTAACAACGAAATCTTGATTCACCGACAAACCACCGCCAATTACGTGACAGATTACGGTCAGGTGCTTTACCGTCAAGATGGGTTGATCGAGAAAGTTTACACCAGCAATATTGAACCGCTCCACGCAGAATTGGAGCATTTTATTAATTGCGTGCGGGGTGGAAATCAGCCTTCAGTCGGAGGAGAACAAGCTCTCAAAGCTCTGCGGCTTGCGAGTTTGATCGAGCAAATGGCTCTCGACGGTCAAGCTTGGTATCCACAAAAGCTAGAGTCTACTTTGCAAGTTAGCTAAATCGAGACAAATTCTGTCGTTTCCGGGTGCCTTGACAGTTTGGGGTTTGTTGTTTGTTGAATAGGGTAACTGTTTGGGCGCAACCGGATTCGATGTCACTCGATTGTAGATTTTAGATTGTAGATTGTAGATTTTAGATTGACTCCACAGATGCAATCTGCGGGCTTAAACTGTCAATTTTAGATGAAAGATTTGAGATTGACTTCACATCCTTTATTGGGAGATGAAACAGTCTATTTGAAATCTCAGATTTGAGGTAGACTCCACAGATGCAATCTGCAGGCTTAAACTAAAATTAATTTTTTTTTGCTTTCCACAACCTATGTCGGGGGAGGGCAATTATCCATCTTTGGCTAAAGTCACAATTTTTGATCTTAAAAAAGAGCGACTATTTGACTGCTGATAGTTTGGCTAACTAGCTGATTTCCTTGAGGGCTTGGGTGAATGCTGTCTCGATACAAAGTTGCAAGTTGCGCCGCACAATTGAAAATAGGAAGAAAATCTATGTAAGTAATTTTCTCCTGTGTGACAAGTTCGGCGAGACGCTCTCTAGCCTTGACTTCCCAGTCTCTAGGGCCCTCGCCGCATTCATGGCGCTTGGGAGTCACCGCTAGCAAAAACTCGACGTTAGCCGATACAGCTATTGTTTGGATTTGGCGAATAGCTTCTAAGTTGCAGCCGACTACATCGCCACTTTTGGCTACGGCTGCTGCTAATTGGCTCGCTGGCATCGCAGGTAGCAAGTAACGGCTCAATAATTCTAGCGCGGCCGAGAGCGGTTGGCGATCCGGGTAAGCTCGATCGCGCCCCACCACCAGAGAAGAAGGAGCAGATGCAAACAAATCGTCCGTATTCAGCAGCAACACCAGAATTTTTGACCCAAAAACACCGAACCGCTGGGCGTAAGCAAGTTGATTCCTCGGCCCCCAAGAATTGGCTGAGGCATTCAGAATTTCAAACTTTGAGTAGTTGACTTTTGAACTTAATTGTGCATTGGTTGCCAGATTTTGTACTTGCAGCCTCAACTGGCGAGCCATAATTTCGGAGATGGTATCTGTCTGATCTGTCCACCAACCGCCGTTGGCGACAGAATCTCCCAACAGCAAAACCCGCAGAGTGTCTGAGGCTGGGAGTGGGGCGATCGTTCCAGTACGCATCGAATACTCATTAATCTCAATCCGGTTTCGCAAACGGCGCACCCTCTGGTTGGGCGCCAACAAATAGCCGCACTCCGCATCAGCAATGTAAATCAAGGGATTGCCAAAACCCAGCAACACCCGCAGCAGCACTTCGATTGCTGCCCACAATCCGCAGGTGAGGGCCAAAATTATCAGAACAAATTTCAACGATTAACCTCAATCTAAAACGGATACGGTGCTACGTACTATCTGTGGTAAAGAGTGCAAAATTTGAGACTTTTGTTCAACCTCCGGTAATTCACCCGCTTTCAGTAAATCGAAAATCTGCAATACCCGAATCGAAAATCGACTAAATGCTGCCCAATTCAGGCTTTTAGCAACTCTGCAGCGCGATCGAGTCATCGGAATCGCCCGCGTGGATATAGAATTCTAGAATATACCGTCAAAATCCGCCGTCAGCCGTCAGTGAACTTGGTGGTTTCAGGAAAATCCGTGGACTTAAAACAAATATTCAAAACGCCGAATCCCATAATCGGTGTCGTACATTTACAGCCTTTGCCAACTTCTCCCCGCTGGGGCGGGAACCTCAAAGCTATTATCGGAAGAGCCGAGCAAGAGGCTACAGCGCTGGCTTCTGGCGGCGCAAACGGTATCATAGTCGAGAACTTTTTTGATGCTCCTTTTGCCAAAGACAGCGTAGATCCGGCTGTTGTCAGTGCGATGACTCTGGTAGTCGAGAGGCTAACAAATCTCGTGACACTGCCGATCGGCGTTAACGTGCTGCGAAACGACGCCCACAGCGCGATCGCCATCGCCTCCTGCACGGGAGCTCAATTCATCCGCGTCAACGTCCTCAACGGCATCATGGCTACAGACCAAGGCTTAATTGAAGGCCAAGCACACCAGCTCCTGCGCTACCGTCGGGAATTGGGAAGCGATGTCAAAATATTAGCAGACGTGCTAGTCAAGCACGGGCGACCCCTGGGAGGCTCCAACTTGACCACAGCCGTCTCAGAGACGATCGGGCGCGCCTTAGCCGACGCCGTAATTCTTTCCGGCTGGACAACCGGCAGCCCACCCAATCTCGAAGACTTAGAACTTGCGAGTGCAGCAGCGGGGGAAACTCCTGTATTCATCGGTAGCGGTGCATCGTGGGAAAACATTTCCAGCCTCATGCAAGCTGCAGACGGAGTAATTGTGTCGAGCTCGCTGAAACGAAATGGCCGCATCGAACAACCGATCGATCCCATCCGCGTCAGTCAATTTGTAGAAGCCGCCCATCGCAGCTTTTCCGAGAAAGAGCTCGAACAAGAAAACAAAAACGCTAATGGTTCGAGAGGGCTAACACCGGAACCGGGCAGAGTCAGAAGTAAAACGTAAAATAGGAATTGTTGGCAGTTGTTAGTTGTTAGTTGGCAGTTGTTAGTTGTTAGTTGGCAACAGTCAGTAGGGGCGGTGGATGGTGCGGGCCCGCCCTCTTAACAGCCAACTGCCAACAGTCAACAGTCAACAGTCAACAGTCAACAGTCAACAATCAACAATTCCCAAATCAAAAAAATGATTCGCCGACGTTCAACCCCTTGGATTCATCGCTGGTCTAGGACGGTGATGGCAGCCATCGCAGCCATCGGCGTCCTAGAAACGGCCTATCTGACGATCGCTAAATTCACAACAAACTCAGTAATTTGTCCCACCAGCGGCTGCGACAAAGTTCTCAACAGTCCCTACGCTACAGTCTTTGGCACAGTGCCTTTAAGTTTATTAGGTTGTCTGGCATACCTGAGCATCGCAATTCTGGCATTAGCTCCCAAAGCCGTCAATCCTGACAACAACAAACGGCTGCACTCTCAACTAGAAAATTGGACTTGGCAAGCCCTATTTATCATCACCGCTGCGATGCTAATATTCAGCAGCTATTTGATGTATTTGATGGCTTTTGAAATTAAGGATCTGTGCATTTACTGCATCAGTTCCGCCTTATTTGCCCTGTCGCTGTTTGTGCTGGTGCTAGTCGGGCGCGACTGGGAAGATATCGGACAATTAGTTTTTACAGGCATTTTGGTGGTGATGGTGAGTTCGATCGGCGCTTTAGCCCTATACAACAGCGTCAGCTCACCCGCTCCTTTTGTTTCTGCTACCCCCGGAATTTTACCCCCAGCAGTCACCACAACCTCCGGGCCGGCACAAATTGCTTTAGCCCGCCATCTCCGACAAATCGGCGCTAAAGAATACGGCGCTTACTGGTGTCCCCACTGTCACGATCAAAAAATGCTATTTGGGAAAGAAGCAGCCAAAATAATTGATTATTTTGAATGCGATCCCAGAGGGCAAAATTCCCGCGCTGAAATTTGCCAAGCTGGTGCTGCAAATATTAAAGGTTTCCCTACTTGGGAAATTCAAGGTCAGTTTTATTCGGGGACACAAACTTTGGATAAACTCGCTGAGTTATCCGGTTACACTGGCCCGCGCAACTTTCAAAAATGATAGCAAGGCTTGAGAGTTGAGATCCGAGATTTTTTGGGGTAGGAAAAATCCAGCTTTTTAAAGCTTAGCTAATAGACCTCTTGCATAAATATTTGATTGATGGGTAAACCGCAGATTTCAAGCGGATAAACACCGATAGACGCAGATAATTTAATCTGCTCTGCGAATGAGTGCAAGAGGTCTAATCTTTTTCGGCTGTTGTAACATCACTCAAAAATATCGCATCTATAGCCTTTCAAGCGAAAGATGAGGTACTATCCGGGATAGGCCAAACCGGGCATAGGCCAAACCGGGCTATCTTCACTTTTGTCAGAACCGCTATACAATCCATAAAAAAAAATTAAACATTAGTTGGTGCGAATTTTAAAATACTTTCGGAAGTATTGTAGTATTAAGTCTGAAAAAAAATCAATTATCATTCCTTCATGCAATAGATTTCCCTAAACTGCGGATAAATCGACCATCTTCCAGAAAGACCAACAATCTCATATAACCGCACCAGATATATTCAAAAATCCCGAAAAAACCCAGAGTTTCACTGCCCAACATTTTTGCTGTAGCAAGCTTTATTATAATTTTTATAAATAGTAGAACTACTAGACATTTTACAAATAAAATCAAAAAACCGGATTTCTGCTTCCAGACTCATTAAACTGGTATTGCATTAATTCGCTTTCAATTCCTGCAATTATCTGCGTTTATCTGGGTCTATCTGCCTGAAATCTGCGGTTGCCAAGTGCGATAAAAAACTTAGGCAACTCCAGTCTCTTGTCAAATGAGATATTTTGCCAGGATCGACTGAGCCGATCGCCGAGAAGATATAAAAGCTATATGTAGTAGTAGCTTAGATGCTCCAAAGGCGAGGCAAAAATTCCCAAAATTATGATAGAAAGTATCAAAAAATGGCTCGATCGAGAACGCAGAGTATTGATTACTGCCAGTACGGTTGCCGGTACGGTGATTGTACTGCGCTGGTTCGGATTTTTGCAGGTGTGGGAATGGACTGCTTTCGACCACTTTGTGCGCGGGCGGCCAGCCGAACCCATTGACTCGCGCATCATGATTGTAGAAATTAAGGAAGCTGACTTGCAAAAATACGGCTACCCAATTTCCGATGCTGTATTGGCCCAATTGCTGCAAAAATTGCACGCTGGCAAACCGCGGGCGATCGGTCTCGACGTTTACCGAGATTTGCCCACTCAACCGGGTAACGCCGAATTGCTCAAAACTTTTAAAACTATTCCTAACTTAATTGGCATTGAGTTGATGCCAGATGAAACCAGGATTGGAGTTCGGCCCCCTCCGGTACTTGAGGAGTCCTCGCGCGTCGGTTTCAACAACGTTGTCATCGATGCTGACGGTAAAGTGCGCCGAGCTTTGCTTTACTCTTGGCCCGGAGACGGCAACACTCATGAAAGCTTCGCGCTCAAACTGGCTTTGCTTTACCTCGAAGGCGAAGGGATTTCTCCTCAGCCAGCAACTGTCAATCCTAAATACTTGCAGTTAGGCAAGGGGGTGTTTCGACCTTTTGAGCCGAATGACGGTGCTTACGTGCGAGCGGACAGCCGCGGCTATCAAATTCTGGCTGCTCTGCGCGGTCCGAGCGGCAGTTTCCGCACTGCATCGATGGGTGACGTGCTTTCTGGCAAAGTACCGGCGGATTTTGTGCGATCGCGCGTTGTGTTGATCGGCTCAACAGCCACCAGCCTCAAAGACTTTCAGCAAAATGCTTACAGTTCGGGTGTGTTTGCTCCTCCCCAGCCCATACCGGGAGTCGAGCTTCAGGCTCATTTCTTGAGCCAAATTTTGAGTGCGGCCCTCGACGGACGCGAAGGTATCAATGTTTGGCCCGAGGCTGGGGAGTTACTGTGGATTTTACTGTGGTCTTGGGTGGGAGCGAGTGTGAGCTGGAAGTTGCGATCGCTCGGGCGATCGGCTGGGTGTTTGTCAAGTATCTGTCTCGGTTTGAGTGCCAGTTTATACTTAGCTTTTTTAGACGGTTGGTGGCTGCCATTAATTCCTGCAATCCTCAGTCTTTTCGGTTCTGGCGTAGCAGTTGTCGGCTATCTGGCTCACTTGCAAGAAGAACTAAAACGCTCTAAAGAATTTTTACAATCGCTAATTGATACAATTCCAGACCCGATTTTTGTCAAAGATATAAATCACCGCTGGGTTGTGTTGAATCAGGCCTATTGTCGGTTAATCGGCTATCCTTGGGAAATTTTAACCCATCGCACAGATTACGACTTATTTCCCCAAGCCGAAGCCGATATATTTTGGCAGCAAGACGAATTAGTATTGCAAACTCAACAGCCGCAAGAAAATGAAGAATATTTTACCGATGCTCACGGAATTACGCATCTGATTGCGACTAAAAGAACCCTGCACAAAGATGCAGCCGGCAACTTATTTTTAGTCGGAGCGATCAGAGATGTTACCGAGCGCAAACTTCGCGAAGACGCTCTAGAGAAAAAAAATGCTGAACTCAGCCACCAAGCTTCTCACGATGCTCTTACAGGTTTGCCCAACCGTAAAATGTTTTACGAATGTTTGCATCTGTCTCTAGAAAGAGCTTCTTGCAATCAAGAACTGGTAGCTTTACTGTTTTTAGATTTAGATGGATTTAAGTCTATCAACGACACTCTCGGACACAATGTGGGCGATTTACTCTTAAAATCAGTTGCTAACAGGCTCAGACAATGCTTGCGCGGCAGCGATATCATCTCGCGGCTGGGCGGCGACGAGTTCACAGTCATCCTGTCGGCAATTCCCGGTAATGAGGAAGCTGCAAAGGTAGCTGAAAAAATTTGCGATGCCATCGTGCAGCCTTTTTTTTTAGAAGAACATAAAGTTTCTGTAACTACAAGTATTGGTATTAGTTTATATCCAACTGACGGTCAAGAGTCAGAGATTTTAGTCAAAAATGCCGATGCTGCAATGTATCGTGCTAAGGAACGGGGGAAAAATCAATATCAATTTCTTGAGTAATTTATCATCAGTCATCAGTCATCAGTCATCAGTCATTAGATAGACTTACAAAAATCATGAAACTTATGACTGGAGATTGCCATCTCATCTAAATCGGGACTGAGGCAAAAAAGAGTTTTATATCAATTCCGGTTGCACTCCTCATGATGTTGAGTGTTGACTGTTGACTGTGAATCGAACAACTGAAAATTGCGCCGAGATAGGTAACGAATTGTAAAAATCTTTCATAAATTGCCCTCTAACTTATCACCTGACGATGCAGCCGGAAACGATATTATTTATTGCTTGTAGGGGTAAGGGTCCATACACCCCGCACCCTACAGATAGAGGTTATGCTGGAGCATCTCATACCAAATCCGGGTAAGATGCCCCAATCCATGATTTCGTAAAAGCACGTTGCCACTACGAACAATTTTTGCCTCTTTCCTCGTCTTTTAAAGAGCTGCACCCTACAACTAGAAACCGGGTTTTTTGCCGAATTTCGGGGCTGCAACGCGCTTTTCATAAAAAACTCGGTTTCTAGTTCCCCATGCGTCAGTCCTAATTAAAAGATTCAAAAACTGAGCTAGAAGACCAAATTTAAATCGCCAAAAAGTCTTTATTTATAATCTTTTACGTAAGTTCACGAAAATTAAGTAAAGTAAATATAAAGATATCAGTGTAAATACGGAAAGTGATAGATATAATAGGTTTTACAGACCTGCATCTACTTCGGTGATTTGAATAAGGCTATAAATACTATGCGTACTTTGATTCAGCTCACAACAACGGCTACCCTGGCTGTATGCTTGCAAGTGAATACGATCGGCATCGCCAATGCCGCTACCATCACAAAAATGGTTCGTAGTGCGGACTTTAGTCCGCAACAAGTGAGCGGACGCCAGGATGCACTACGAACCAATCCGAGATCGACCTCCACATTTTTGGCAGCCGCCAAAACTTCTAGGTCTGGAAATACCTCAAAATATGAACCAGACCCCAACGGGAACCCGAAAAGTGACGGTACGGGAACGCGCTGAGACCAATTTTTTAATCTTCTATGAGATCAGATTTGTACCAATTCGATTGGTTAATTAAAGTGTGCCTGCACCAATCTCGATCGGTAAGTGGATAGTCCACACGATAGTGACCGCCGCGACTTTCCGTGCGAAACGCAGCACTTTTGAGAATTAAGTAACCAATATCCAATAAATTGCCAAGTTCTCCCCAATTTCGCAAAACCGAGCTATTTTCCGCATTATCTGGTGAAAAATCAATAGTTTGTCCGGGCGGCAAATTATCAAGCGTTTGACTCAAGGGCAAAGAGGCAAATTCTTGCCGCCAAATCTCAACTTGGACGATCGCACTTTCCAAATCCCGCATTCCCCGGCAAATTCCCGCACTCTGCCACAGCAAACTCGGCAATTCCACCCGCAATTTTTCGATCGTCTCAATCTCCTGTGGAGAAATCGATTTTTCCCAAATTTCCCCTACATCGACCTCATCCGTGAATGGCTTGGACTTTTCACCTTCCACCTGCAAAAGTCCCATCTGCGCGCCAAAAACCAGACATTCCAGCAGCGAATTGCTCGCCAACCGATTAGCGCCGTGTACCCCCGTGCTGGCAGTTTCTCCCACCGCGTACAAACCCGGAATCGAAGTTTGGTTAAACTTGTCAGCCACAATCCCTCCCATCCAGTAATGGGCGGCGGGCGTCACCGGCACCGGTTCGGAAAAAATATCAATTCCCCAATCAGCGCAGACTTGAATAATATTCGGAAACCTGTAGCGCAGCCGATCGACCGCAATCGGGCGCAAATCCAGCCAAACATGAGGTTCCCCCGTCTTCTGCAAATGGCGAAAAATAGCGCGGCTGACAACATCGCGAGGCGCAAGTTCCCCGCTGGGGTGAGAGTCAAAAGCAAAGCGATATCCCTTGCTGTCAACCAAATGAGCTCCTTCTCCCCGCACCGCCTCGCTAATCAGAAACCGGGGCGCGCCAGCTTTACTTAGCGCCGTCGGATGAAACTGCACAAATTCTAAATCTCGCAGCAGCGCCCCGGCGCGCCACGCAATTGCCACCCCGTCTCCGGTACTGACCGACGGGTTGGTGGTTTGAGCAAAAACCTGTCCGCCGCCGCCTGTCGCTAGCACCACAGCCGGTGCCTGCAGCCATTTGACTCGGTTGCCACAAATCGCACTAATGCCCTGACAGCGGCCGCTTTCGTCGAGCCACAGACTCAATGCAAAGGCGGGGGATACGACTTGAATGTTTTGGCGGCTCAATACTTTTGCTGTCAGGGTACCTATCACTGCTTTCCCTGTGGTGTCGGCGGAGTGGAGCACTCGGCGGCGGGAGTGGGCGGCTTCTAGGGTGAGGGCTAAATCTGAGCCGGCGCGATCAAACGCCACGCCCATTTTCACGAGGGAATCAATGCAATCGGGAGCTTCCTCGACCAAAAATTTGACCGCTTCCAAATCGCAAAGACCGGCTCCTGCAGCCACTGTATCCTGAACGTGCAGCGCTGCCGAATCTTCCGGGGCGATCGCCGCTGCAATTCCTCCTTGGGCCCAATCGCTGGCAGAAACAGGCAGGGTATTTTTATTAATTGAACCCACCTGTAAATGTTCTGGAAGGCAAAGTGCCGTGTACAAACCGGCTGCCCCAGCACCTATCACTAATACATCAAATTTGTCAGTCATAAGTCTGCCGATTTTAGATTTTAGATTTTAGAATTAACTCTCAATCTGAATTTTGGGGCGAGAATTAATGTCTGTCGATTTTATCTGATATTTCTTGCACTCATTCACAAATCATCTGAAAAGCATCTGCGTCTATAGCGGTTCTCAATACAGTCAGGTATGCCCGCTTTGGCCTGTTCCCTATGCCGAGAGCACCTCATGTTACGAACGAAAGGCTATATCTGTGTTTATCAGCCTTTCATCTGCGGTTTATGTATTAATCGAGGATTTATGCAACTCCAGTCTATTTTAGATTGAGCCTACAAATGATCTCGTTTCCGCTTGCATCGGAATGATTTAACCTTATTAGTACACAGAGTCCGAGAATATATATCTGAATCATTCCGATGCTACCGGATTTGATTTTAATCTCGAAAACGCGCTGATTTCAACCTCGCAAATTTTTGCCAGCCTTGCCGAATTCTGGAGAAAGCAGAAGGCAGAAGTCATCAGCCTCTAGAAAAATTTTTTTCTTTCTGCTTTCTGCCTTCTGCCTTCTGCTTTCTGCCTTTAAAGGAGGCCCGCTGCTATTTAGTCGTAAAAACCGTTGTTCAATCTGTTGTCTCCTTCAATAAATATTGAATCGACATCAGTTACGGTGAATTTGTCCAGGTTAGCCTGCAGCACCTTTTTCTGAGGTTCCGTCAAGCCTGAAATGTTGAGTACGTCCTCAACGTCTTCGTAAGGAGCATTCTTAATAATTAGTCCAGCTAAAGTAGGATACAACCCTCGAAATTCCCGAAAATCCCGGACGCCGCTGTTGTTCAAGTCAATTTTTTTGCCGTATTCTGTGGCAAGTTTGTCATCGGCGCGATTTGTTCTAGTCGGAACGTCAAGCACTATAAGCGAGGATGGTGGTAAGACGAGACGGCTCAATGTCGCCGCGCTCGCGCTTTGGTCTCCTGCCCATGCAAAGCAGCCCAGCACTAGGCCCAATACTGCCAATAGACGACCCAATCGTTTCATGAAGTTTTGTCTCCCAATTTCATGCAAAGCATTTATTATGTAGAGACTACCATTTTGCTTATACAGTTTGTTAGATAAATCCGCAGCACGCGCAGAAATGTCAAAAAAGTTTACATTCATGTATTGACATTGCGGACTATATATGATAATAGTCGCAGGTGAGGCGATCGGTTGATTTTTGACGCTGCACCTAGTTTTTTACCTATTCAGAACTCTTTCCTTTGGTTTTGAGAAAAGCGTTCAAGTCAGAATAAGTACCGCCGTAAGTCACGCTGGGAGTTTCGTAACCTTTTAAAGCAACGGTGTGCTGCTCGAAAGCACCCTCAGCACCCAATTCGGTCAGGTATTTGTAGGTGGTTTCTCCCACGGCGATATCTTTGCCGAGTTGCTTGGTGCAAGATTCTAGGCGAAATGCTGCGTTGACAGTATCTCCCAAGGCGGTGTAGTCCGATCGATCGCTGCTGCCAGAATTTCCCACCATTGCATAACCGGTATTGATGCCAGCCCCTACTCGCAAAGGAAAAGGCAGGGGGTAACGGCTGCTGAGTTCGTCTGTTGCCTTGTGCAGTTGGCTCAAAGCTTGGCAAATCCGCATCATTTCCTCGGTGCTGACACCGCTTGGTTTGTGAAACCACACGGCCATGATCGCATCGCCGATGTATTTGTCCACCCAACTGCCGTGTTCGCGAATGATGTGTCCTGCTTTGCGGAACCAATTCCCGATGACTTCGGAGAGTAGGGTTTCGTCTAGCTGTCTAGTCAAAACGGTAAAATCTCGGATGTCCATTACCATGACGGTAATCAGGCTGCGGACGGTCAAAGTCGCCGTAAAATCTTCTGAGTCTGTCTCGTGTATGTGATCGATCCGGCGGCCGGAGGCTGGGTTGTAGAAATCCAATTCAGTTTGACCGAAAATAATCCGATCGCCATTTCGGAGCGTCACAGGAATACTCACCCGCCGCCCGTTGACAAAGGAACCGTTGCGGCTTCCCAAGTCGATCAAGTAAAACTCTCCCGTCTCCATTTGCTGTAACATCGCGTGATTGCGAGAAATCCAGCGATCGGTCAATACAAAATTATTGTCATCATTCCGCCCTACTGTCCAGCAATTGCTGCCGGAGAGCGGCAAGTAGCGATTGCCGCTTTCTGTACGAAGTAACAAATGTGGATTGGCTTGCAAAGTCACCACAGCCCTAGAAACAACATCAATTCAACCGATTTGAGGTTTTCAACTTTCAATCTTAACTTTAGTACGTGGCTCATAAGTGAATACTCAGGACAGTTTTTGAGACAGAGGCTGAAATCCTCATTTTACCGTTAGCATTAGACTTCACTGAGAAGGATGAAACCCTCATTCTGCCGTTAGTGATTGAAAACTGTCCGAACTATTAATAACTCATGATTGCCAGTAAAAAACCTTAAATCGGCTGTTCTCAAAATTTAAAATTATTTAGTCCATCCTCGATGCACCGAACCCGTACAGGATTGCCTAACCACAATACGATCGCCAGCGAAGGTAGTTATGTTTCGATCTTAAGCGAAAGTGTCATATTTTTCACGCCAGAGATGTATCTCAGGAGTTAAATTTGCTGCTTTTTGCCAAAAAAAAACTGGCAGATGGCTCTGTACCTTAACCGAGAATTATTAAAACATCAGTTACCTGTAAGATTTGTTACTTGACTTCTAATTTTGCCAGATATCAACAGAGCCTGTTCCAGGCAGTGGCCGATCCGGGCTTGAAGTATCTGTCAACAATAGCATTTTAGATTTTAGATTCAATAAATTGGGTCAGTAACATGAGGTGCTCTCGTGGCCCGCGCAGGGCATGGGCCCTCGCAGGGCATTGGGCATCTTGCCCCCCGAGCGAAGTCGAAGGGTGGCCCGCGCAGGGCATACCTCACCAAGCTTGAGAACCGCTATATCATGTCCGATCGATTACCATAGCAAAAATTGATCGGACACGATACGACTTACTGCATAATGGTTTCGGTCGCGAGGCTACAGTTGCATTTTTTTTGGGAACTGGTATAAATTACAAACACGAGAATTTTATGTTGTCAAAAAGAATTTTGCCTTGTTTGGATGTGAAAGCCGGCCGCGTGGTCAAAGGTGTCAATTTTGTCAACCTTAAGGATGCTGGCGATCCGGTGGAAATGGCTCAGGTATACAACGATGCGGGTGCTGACGAGTTGGTGTTTCTGGACATTACCGCGACTCACGAAGACCGGAACATTATGATTGATGTGGTATACCAAACTGCAGATCGAGTATTTATCCCTTTGACTGTCGGCGGCGGCATCCAATCCTTGGACACGATTAAAAGTTTGTTGAGGGCGGGCGCTGATAAGGTAAGCATTAATTCAGCAGCAGTGCGCGATCCGAGTTTGATTGACAAAGCCAGCGATCGATTCGGCAATCAGTGCATTGTAGTGGCGATCGACGCCCGCAAACGGCAAGATGCCGATAATCCGGGTTGGGACGTGTACGTGCGCGGGGGGCGAGAAAATACCGGGAAAGATGCGATCGTCTGGGCCAAGGAAGCCGCACAGCGCGGTGCCGGCGAAATTCTGTTGACTAGCATGGACTCTGACGGAACTCAAGCCGGTTACGACTTGGGATTAACCCGCAGCATCGCCGAAGTTGTAGAAATTCCGGTGATTGCTTCCGGCGGCGCGGGTAACTGTCACCACATCTACGAAGCGGTGACAGAGGGCAAAGCAGAAGCCGCACTCCTGGCTTCCCTCCTACATTACGGGCAACTGAGCGTCGGAGAAATTAAGACTTATCTAGCACAACATCAAGTTCCCGTGCGGCTGCAGTAACTTAAGGAGTTATATCAATTCCGGTTGCACCGTCAGGTGATTGTTGACTGTTGACTGTTGACTGTTGACTGTTCGCCGTTGACTGTTGACTGTTGACTGTTGACTGTTGACTGTTGACTGTTGACTGTTCGCGGGCGGGTCGAAAAACTGAATGGTTGACTGTTCACCGTTGACTCGATTTTATGATTCCGATGCCACCGGAAACGATATTACGCATGGGACAAAAAACCCGGTTGCTCGATCGATCTCTGTCGAATAGCAGCCACGATTCTCAACAACACCGGGGTTTTTGCCTTAGCGGGGAGAGCCCGCTCAGATGCTGCCACAGATACTCCCATCTCAAATCTCAATCGGACTTCAGCGATGCACCAGACTCATCTATCGGAAGACACAAAGCCAAAATATTCCCTGAGAAGGATTTCAAATATCCGTTTTTTTGGCTAAATATTATATATTACCTCAATTTAAGAAAGAGGCACTGCTCAAAGCTGTTGCTTTTATCGAACTTGAGCTAAAGATTGTACAGAATTTGAACGAGCTTCAGCCTGTTAACAATCTCAGCGATGAAAATTTGTAAAAATGGAGAAAATTTGTATGTCTTTTATCAGCTTTAATCTTCCTGCCAAGCGTTTTGTTCGCAGTTTAATAGCTGTTTGTTTTTGTGCATTGATGTTTGTTTCCAATGCTTTCCCAGCTTTTGCTGTTACCAGCAGCCCCACTAAAGGTGAAGATCAACTTTTGGGGATTGAGAAAGAAGCTCAAAAAGCTGTTTTGAAAGACCCGATGTCTCTGGAAGAAACTCAGAAAAAAGCTAATGAAGGGATTAATGAAGTTCAGGGAGATGCTGACAGCGAGAAGATGAAAAATCCTTCTAATACAAGAGCTACATCTTTTGAGCAACAAGTCAAAAAAGCTGTGAGCAACATTAAAGACTAACTCCACAGTTATCAGCCTAAAAAATTAGGGGCAAGGCAATGCCGTGTCCCTTGATTTTTGTGTGTTTGCTCTCCATTTATATCGGTTTCAGGTTGCATCAAAATAATAAAATCGAGTCAACAGTCAACAGCCAACAGTCAACAGTCAACAGTCATAACGAGTGCAACCGAAATTGGTATCAGAGGGTTCGATCGCTCGATCGCACCCGATCTCAGATAGAATAAAACAGTGGAAAAGACTTTGCACCTTTCGGCTTGACGAACACTCTTTGCTGCGGCTGTAACAGCAATTGGTCAAACTTTTCTCTGGTCAAATTAGCATTGAGCACTTGACCGTCATCTAAAGTTAATTCTACCTGAATTTCCCATCCCAAATGAATCAAGCGACTGATTCTTGCAGGCACTGTTGCACTATTTTCTGTGGTTTCAATTACTACGTCGTGAGGGCGCAAGAAAATTTCGGGGTTGGCTGAGTCAAAGCCGTTGTCTTGAAACATTCTCGAACTGCTGGGCAAGACATTGACAGGGCCGATAAAACTCATGACGAATGCACTAGCAGGATGGTCGTAAATTTCTGCGGGCGTGCCTACTTGTTCGATTTGACCTTTATTCATGACTGTAATGTGATCGGCAACTTCCATCGCTTCTTCTTGGTCGTGCGTCACAAAGACGGTGGTAACGTGCACTTCGTCATGCAGTCGGCGCAACCAAGCGCGCAAATCTTTGCGGACTTTAGCATCGAGAGCTCCAAAAGGTTCGTCTAACAGCAACACTTTCGGTTCCACAGCCAGGGCTCTTGCTAGGGCCACGCGCTGCCGCTGACCTCCTGAGAGTTGCGACGGGTATCTATCGCCCAATCCTGCTAATTGCACTAAATTCAACAATTCTTCTACCCGCGATTTGACTTTGGCGGGTGCAGTTTTCTGAATTTCCATCCCGAAAGCGATATTTTTTCGCACTGTCATGTGCTTGAAAAGCGCGTAATGCTGAAACACAAACCCAATTTTGCGGTCTTGAACGCTGGTATTTGTGGCATCTTGGCCTGTCAGCCAGATTTTGCCGGAGTCGGGCATTTCTAAACCTGCAATCAGCCGCAGCAGGGTAGACTTGCCGGAACCGGACGGGCCTAGCAGTGCGACTAGGGAACCGGATTCAATTTCTAAACTGACTTTATCGAGTGCTTGGAAACTGCCAAACTGTTTACTGACATTTTCTACGACGATACCCATAGGAAGTTCGGCAACGGATTAGTGTAATGGATTTAACGGATGGATGATGAGCTGCGAGGTTCGAGGAAAGAGCGAAAAATGTTAATCCCCGGTTTGTGGATAGGTTTATGTAAGATTTTATAGCACGATCGCGCATCAGTTACTTAATTTTATGGTCTTACCAGCCTCTGGAAAGCCCGAAAATTCTCTAAAATACACCTCCATCACAAAACAATATAATTCTTTGCCACCAAAGTTGACGTTTGGTACTACAATGCAGCAAAAGTTCAAGCGATTTTGACTTCAACGGCTGAGGGGATAAAGGAAAATGGGAGATGTTGGACGTGTGCCTGTAGGAATTATCGGCGCTTCAGGTTACGGCGGCGTGCAACTTGTGCGACTGCTGGCAGATCACCCAGCGGCGGAAGTAGTGTATGTGGGCGGGGATAGCAGTGCGGGAAAACCTTTTTCCAGCCTTTATCCGCATCTGACTAACTGCATTGACTTGACTATTGAGGCGATCGACTTAGATCGAGTAGCGGAAAAATGTGAAGTTGTGTTTCTGTCGCTGCCCAACGGTTTAGCTTGCCAAATGGCACCGAAGCTGATCGAAAAAGGCTGCAAAGTCTTGGATTTGTCGGCTGATTACAGATTTGAAAATCTAGAAACTTACAAAGCTTGGTACGGTGGCGAGCGATCGGACTCTGCTCTAGCAGCAACCGCTGTTTACGGTTTGCCAGAATTGTATCGCGATCGCATTAAAGACGCTCAATTGGTAGGCTGTGCCGGTTGCTACGTCACCGCTAGCTTATTAGCCCTGGCACCCTTGCTAAAACAAGGTCTAATCGTACCAGAAACAGCAATTATCGACGCTAAATCAGGAACTTCGGGAGGAGGCCGCAAAGCCGAAGTTAATCTGTTATTAGCAGAAGCTGACAATTCCATAGGCGCTTACGGAGTTGGCCGCCACCGCCACACCCCAGAAATTGAGCAAGTTTGCAGCGATTTAGCCGGACAAGATATCAAAGTCCAATTTACTCCCCACCTGATACCGATGGTGCGGGGAATTTTGGCAACTGTTTACGCAAATTTGCGCGATCCGGGATTGGTGCGGGAAGATTTAATCACGATTTTTAGCGCTTTTTACCGCAATTCTCCTTTAGTAAAAGTCTTGCCGGCTGGGGTTTATCCGCAAACAAAATGGGCTTGCGGCACGAATCTTTGTTACATTGCCGTGGAAGTCGATCCCCGCACCGATCGGGTAATTGTGATGTCGGCGATCGACAATTTAATTAAAGGTCAAGCCGGTCAAGGCATTCAGTGCATGAACTTGATGATGGGTTGGGAAGAAACTTTGGGTTTGCCTCAATTGGCTTTCTATCCTTAAATTGGGAATTGGGAATTGGGCAAACAGGGCATCGGCCAAACAGGGCATTGGTTCTGAAAATTAAAAACTAACCGATTACCAATTACCCATGCCCAATTACCCATTCCCCATTACCCATTCCCAAATTTTACTTTGGCCCGTAACCGATCGCACCAGCATAGATCGCCCGATCGCCCAATTCGTCCTCAATCCGCAACAAACGGTTGTATTTAGCAACCCGTTCGCTGCGACACAAAGAACCAGTCTTGATTTGACCGGCGCGAGTCGCTACCGCTAAATCAGCAATCGTGGTATCCTCAGTTTCACCAGAACGGTGGCTGATGACCGATCGATAGCTGTTTCGTTTGCCGAGGTCGATCGTATCCAACGTCTCCGTCAAAGAACCAATTTGATTCAGCTTAATCAAAATCGAATTGCTAGCCTTCAAATCAATTCCCTTTTGCAAGCGCGTGCGATTAGTCACAAACAAATCGTCACCCACCAACTGAACTTTGCTACCCATTTTCTGAGTCAGCGCCACCCAACTGTCCCAATCGTCTTCGTGCAAACCATCTTCAATAGAAACGATCGGATATTGACCAGCCAAACCATCCAAATAATCGATTAATTCCGCCGGCGAATGAGCCACACCGTCGTAAGTGTACTGCCCATCTTTGTAAAACTCGCTAGCAGCAACATCCAAAGCCAAAGCAACTTGTTCCCCAGGCTTGTAACCAGCTTTTTCAATTGCCATCATCAACAAATCCAAAGCTTCCTGATTGGAACCCAAATTAGGAGCAAAACCGCCTTCATCCCCAACACCAGTCAGCAAATTTTTATCTTTCAAGACATTAGCCAGACTAGCAAATATTTCTGCTCCCCAGCGCAAAGCTTCCTTAAAAGAAGGCGCTCCCACAGGTACAATCATAAACTCTTGAATGTCTACATTGTTGTCCGCGTGGGAACCACCGTTGATCACGTTCATCAAAGGTACGGGTAAAACGTTCGCTAAAGTGCCGCCCAAGTAGCGATAAAGGGGGAGTCCTAAAGTCTCGGCGGCAGCCTTTGCTGTGGCTAGGGAGACTCCGAGAATGGCATTGGCTCCGAGGTGGGATTTGTTGGGGGAACCGTCCAAGTCAATCATGGTTTGGTCTACCAGTGCTTGGTCGATCGCATCCAAATTAGCCAAAGCGGGGGCAATTTTGTGCTCGACGTTAGCAACAGCCTTCAAGACTCCTTTCCCGCCGTAACGATTTTTGTCGCCGTCTCGCAATTCGTGGGCTTCAAAAGAGCCTGTAGATGCACCGCTGGGAACTTGGGCCAGGCCAACAACACCGTTGGCTAGATAAACTTCAGCTTCAATGGTGGGGCGGCCGCGGGAGTCGAGAATTTCTCTGGCTTGAATAGATTCGATCGCAGTGTCTTGCATATTAACGATTCCTGACTTAACTCAATGGTTGATGACAATTAGCATTCAGCAGGCTTTCGGTAACTGACTGCTAACGGGTAATAGAGTACGCGATCCCCACAATTATTAGCGCTCATTTCAAACTTTTTGCGGATTTGGGCGATCGCTTTGGTGTCAACAAGCAATATTTGTTGAAAAATGATCTTAGATCGTTTTGACAGTAATTTAATTTTTTTCACAGCAGATTCGCGCAGAATAGTTAATTGCAACCGGGAGCATATGTGCGCGAGCATCTGTAGCTGTCTGGCGCGCGAGGGGAGCAAGCGCACGCGAGCGAGAGCAAACGCACAGTAAAAAAATGCTTGTTGCAAAGCCCCAGATGCTCCCATTGAAACCTTTGTTAAGATCAGAAGATCGACAAACTCAATCAAACAGGAAAAACCTAAAATGTTAGAAACAAATCCTGGAGAAGTTAGAGCATTAGCTGAAAACGCCGACCCAATTATTCCCGATCCCCCAAACATCAGATTACTGACAGGGCCTTTACCAAATTCAGGTAGCGATCCCAACTTTTTTGACCTTACTCCCAATGACGATATCGTTCAATTAGCTAACGGAATTCTCCGCAACACTCCTGGAGGTTTGCGGGCCTTAGCCGGCGACGATTTTGTCCGAGGTTCTGGCGGTGCCGAACTGATGAACGGGAACAGCGGCAGCGATACTTTAATCGGAGGTTGTGGGAACGATACTATTCGCGGCGGTCAAGATTTTGACATCCTGTACGGAGAATGCGCTAACGATGTTCTGAGTGGAAATTTAGGCGATGACGTAGCTTACGGAGGTACGGGAAATGATTTTGTTCGAGGCGGTAAAGGCAGCGATAATTTAGTAGGTGAAACTGGCAATGATACTCTGATTGGTGATGCTGGAATCGATCGACTTTGGGGAGGAGAAGGTGCAGATTTATTTGTCCTCAGAAGAGAAGCTGAAGCAACTTCGGGAGAAATTGGTTCGGATCAACCGCGTCCTGCTGGCAATTTTCTGGGTCAAGTAGATGAAGTGCCGGCAGATTTTATTCTCGACTACAATTCTGCCCAAGGTGATGTAATTGGATTGGCGGGAGGATTGACGCGAAATGACATTGTTTTGAGCGAAAGGTTTTTAACAATTGGTGATGCCAGAGATTACGACAGCAGCGGCCCTTTTCCTCCCGGACAGCCCCGAACTCTTGATTTTAGAGTGTTAAATACTAAGGCGACGGTGATTCGAGAAGCTAGTACCGGCAATATTTTGGGTTTGGTGAAAGATGTTTCGCCTTCTCAACTTCAGTTTATCTCTGTATCCGACGGGGCGATCGCCCTTGGATAGGATTTGTGAAAAAAACCAGTTTCTTTGGTTGTGATCCGTAGCCCAGAAACCGGGTTTTTGCCAGAAGAATTCGTTACAATGCAGAAACTCCAAAAAACCCGGTTTCTTAGATTCGCGCGGGTGGCCAGAAACGGGTTTTTATGAAAAAACCTCGTTAAGCTGTTCTACATTTAAACTGTATGTCAAAAAACAATAAAACTATTGTGGGGTGGGCTTTGAGCATCACCCTGAACATACAATTTAAATGTCCGACAGCTTACAGGTGTAGAAACCCAAAAAAACTCAGTTTCTTGAATTAGATTCGTAGACCAATTTTCCGATCAATCCAGCCAACATTAAAATTTCCAAAAATCCGCCACATCATATCCCATTTCGCCCAGCATTTGCCGCAGCAGAGGCAAACTCAACCCGATCACATTCGTGTGACAGCCCTCGATTTTTTCCACAAAAAATCCGCCTTTACCTTCCAGTGCAAAACAGCCAGCACAGGCGAGGGGTTCTCCGGTAGCGACGTAGGCCGCAATTTGGCGCGAGGTAACTTCGGCAAAATGAACTTTTGTAACTTGATAGCGAACGATCGATCGCTCGATTGCGCGATCGAAACTATCAAATCTCGTATCAATTAAAGCATGACCTGTATAAAGTTCGCCAACTTTTCCGCACATTTTCTGCCAGCGCAAAATTGCTTCTTCGGCATCCTTCGGCTTGCCGTGAATTTCGCCATCAATGACCAAAATTGAATCGCATCCCAACACCAAACACGATTTGGGATTGGGGATTTGCGGGTGAGAATTAGCCAGCAAAAAGCTAGCTACAGCTTCAGCTTTTCCCTCTGCTAAAACTTGGACTAATTGAGTACCGTCCCTCATTTGTATTTGCCCTTCATCAAAGTCGCTGGGGCAAATCACAGCTTGAATCCCAGCACTATTTAGTAGGCTGCGGCGCGCCGGGGAAGCTGAAGCCAATACAAAAGTTGGAATTTTCATAATTTAAGAAGTCATTAGTCATTAGTCATTAGTCATTAGGGGCGGTGGATGGTGCGCGCGTGCCCTCCTGCCGTCATCAGTTATCAGTCATCAGTCATTAGTCATTAGTTGGCTTTAATAACATTGCACAATCCACAATGCTTTCGACCCAATTCCCCATAACTAATAACTAATAACCAATAACTTTTTAACTTAATAAACAGAGAAAGATTTAACGACTTTCTCAAAAGCTTCTTTTACCTTCGGCCAGCGTTCTTCGGTAGTGGAAACGTTAATGGTAAAAAGTTTGCCGCGGCTGACGGCTACGCTGGCTAAGTTGTGCCGTTCTTGGTTTGGGAGTTTGACGGCGTATTCTAAAATGTAATAGCTTTTCGATCGCGATTCGCGAGCTTCTGCACTGATTAATTCAGCTTCGCGGCCAGAATCTGTCGAGACGAGGGAATTTTTGCTAAGCTTGTATCCCACTTCCGTAGGCGTTCCCAAATCTGCCAAAGTTTTCCCCTTCGCGACTGGACTGATTACCACGCTGACATTCTCGGTTTGCTGGATCAAATCGCGGAACACCACATCGGGCCCATTAGAAACTGCGATCGGCAGCCAGCCATTAGGATAGAGAAATTGATAGCCGTCGCCAGTATCAATGTGGCTTTTGAGTCCGGTCACTTGAGACACACAACCGGTCAAGGTGAGGCTTAGAACCACCAGAAGTAGGGCCGCAATTCGTTTGAGCATTATTTTTACGCGAGTAGGGTAACACTAAAATATTTAATTTTAATTATCTCACCAAACCTAGCCCCTAAAAATAGTTAAGCTATGGATTGCCATTTGTGCATCGCTGGCAAGCCATAGCCGTAAAGTTTAATTTTTAACAAAATCATTACAGGTTGGTTAGCCAGCTAATCAGTCCGTGCTTGGTCGAAACTTCTAAAGCCAAGAGAGAAACAAAGCCAATCATGGCAAGGCGGCCGTTTAAACGTTCTGCGTAGGGGGTAAAGCCTGTGCGGGGTTCGTCATCGATGTATACTGTCGGCTCGATCGCAAAATTGTTCATTTTACCTTGGTCGTCCAGCATTAAGCCTTTGTTAGTCATGTCTGTTTCCTAAATTGTTTTTCATGTACTGTAACTAAATGTAACAGACTTATGAAGAAATGTAAAGGATTGCGTAATTTTTTTTTTCAAATACCCTATTTTGACCTGAGTTTCCACCAAAAATCCCACAGTAGACAAGCTCTCAACCCTTATATAATCAATTATTCGCATATTCGCAATTTTCAAATCTCAAATCCTCTGAGAGTAGACTCTGAGCCCAAGACGGGGGAGGATAGAGTTGAGACGTGCAGAAGTCGATGGTGTGTGGCAAATCCGGTCTGGGTTTGACGAAAATTGTGGAACGGAGGAAAAGTTTATGCGGGCCAGTCTGGAAATGCGGTGGTTTTATAACGGTGCGTTGCCAAAATCGATCGGGCAATGGTTTGGAAGCGATAGTCTCGGAGGGTATCTGTCGCCTCCAGAAGAGCGCGAAGACATATATTTGCTAGTACCCGGTTGCGACTACTTGGGAGTCAAGTTGCGCGGGAAAGCCCTAGAAGTAAAGTGGCGCCAGGGAGAGTTAGGGGCGATGCAGTTCGGCAACCGCTGGGAAGGCAAGGCCGAGAAGTGGCTCAAGTGGGTTTGTGCCGACACGATGGCGCCGGTATCGGCGGATATTCTGGCAACAGGAAAGTGGATGGGAGTCAAGAAAAAGCGAGCGCTGCGTCTTTACCAAGTTTCAGCCCCCGGTTCCTTAATGTCTGTAATGTCTGTGCCAGTAGAAGCCCCAGTTCCCCAAGGTTGCAGCGTCGAAGTTACTCAATTGAACATTAACGGCAATCCCTCTTGGACTTTGGGATTTGAAGCATTTGGCAGCGAAAGTTGTCTGACAGAAAACCTGCAAACAGTAGCTAATTGGACTACCAAGACCTATCAGGCTCAAAAGTTGAAAGCAGAGGATTCTTCCGGTTATCCGCATTGGCTGGATGCTCAGGGCGGCTGAGCTTGATGTTTGGGATATGTCTGCATTTGTTCAAACAATCCCTAGGGCGGGCGTTCTGAACCCGCCCTCAAGAATATAGCCTTTCTCAAAAATGTAAAAAATCAATCGATTTGAGATTGTAGATTGTAGATTTTAGATAGCTCGTTACCAGACTCTGCCTCTGTTGAACCTTGGGCTTCGGGAGAGAAGACTTGCATTGAGTCACCGAATCGATACAGAAACCGCAGATTCAAGGCGGATAATTAAAACTGCGATCGCGCGTCCGATCGATTACCATAACAAAAACGGTTTGTAGTGCGTTCTGGAATCCGCTCTTAAACCGAGGACTCCAGAACGCACCTTTCCCAGAAACCAGATTTTTGTACCAAAATCCTTCACTGCAATCCGCCGAAAAAGTAAAAAACCCGATTGCTTTATCGGAAGTGCGTCCAAAACTGTTCGGGATAGTTTCTGTTGGGAGTACAATGCAAGTTTAAGGCAAGTTAAATGCAATACAGCTTATTTAATTTTTCCCTACTTTGTCAGCAGTTCTTAAGATTTGACAAGCTAAAATTGCCGCCCCAAATCCGTTATCAATATTAACCACACCCACACCAGCCGCACAAGAATTAAGCATAGTTAAAAGAGGAGCAATCCCGCCAAAACTCGCGCCGTAACCCACACTCGTCGGCACAGCAATCACCGGACAATCTGCCAAACCCGCAACCACACTGGCCAAAGCACCTTCCATACCCGCAACCGCAATCAACACATCAGCATCGGCAATAACGTGTCGGTTGCTCAGCAAACGGTGAATGCCGGCAACTCCCACGTCCCACAAACGCCGCACCTCAAAACCGCAAAGTTCCGCCGTCACAGCCGCCTCTTCCGCCACAGGCAAATCCGCCGTTCCCGCACTGATAATAGTCACAGTACCCGGATGCTGCGGAGTTGGGGAATCAGCAGAAATTGAACAAATTCGAGCCTTTTGGTAGTAGCACAAATCGGGTATTTTTTGTTGCAATTGCTCGAAAACTTCCGGTTCAATTCGCGTCGCCATCACCACTGGATTTCGCCCACGCATCGCCTCGACAATCTCAACAATTTGGTCTGGCGTTTTCCCTAGGCCCAAAATGACTTCAGGAAAACCAGTTCTTAAGGTGCGGTGATGGTCAATTTTGGCAAAATTGCCTACTTGTTGAAAGTCAAAATGCTTTAATTTATCCAAAGCTGCGGTGGGACTTACATCGCCTGCCGCCACAGATTCGAGTAATTTTTGTAAAATTTCAGGTTGCATAAATATTAGTCAGTTGTCAGTTGTTAGTTGTCAGTTGTCAGTTGTCAGTTGTCAGTTGTTAGTTGTCAGTTGTCAGTTGTTAGTTGTCAGTTGTCAGTTGTTAGTTGGTAGGGGCGGTGGATGGTGCGTGCCCGCCCTCTTAGTTGTTAGTTGTCAGTTGTCAGTTGTTAGTTGTCAGTTGTTAGTTATCAATAACCAATAACCAATAACAACTAACTATTCTGCCATTTTCAGTTCGTACAAATTCCAGAAAGCACCACCGATCGCACTATAGCGAATTCCCGAAATGCGATCGCGCACCGCCTCAAAAGTCAGCGGATTGACCATATAAATAAAAGGCACTTGTTCCGCTATAATCTCCTGCGTCTCCCCATAAAGCTCCTTGCGCTTCGCCTCATCAAGCTCTTGGGAAGCCTTCACATAAAGGTCATCGATTTTTTGCTCCCATTGGTACACTTCCCAACCCTTAATCGGCGGTTCTCCAGCTTGCGGGCCCTGGTTGAAACTGTGCAAAGTCCCATTAACAGACCAAATATTGTAGCCGCTGTGCGGTTCAGTACCTCCCGTAAAACCGCCGAGGTAAGTATCCCAATTCCGCGTCAGGCGCAGCTTTTCCACGTAAGTATTAAAACTCAGGAACTGCGTGTCAATTTGCATCCCCAATTTGCCCAAATCTTGCTTAATTTGCGTGGCCATTTGTTCCCGAACTTTTTTCCCTGCAGCTATCAACAAAGTAAATCGGACTTTGTTGCCCCCAGCATCCAACAAGTCGCCGTTACTATTATATTTAAAACCAGCATTCAACAGCAACTCTTTCGATTTTTGCGGATCGTAATCGTAAGTTTTTAATCCCTGTTCGGGAGACAAGTAAAAGGGACTTTGTGCCGGAATTGGGGAATACAGGGGCGCGCCAAGTCCGCGATAGATATTGTTAGTCATGGCGGATCTGTCTATACCGTAGGCTACGGCCTGCCGAAATTCCTGATTGGTAAACCAGCGAGACTTAACCGGGTCTACAAACGGTTGATTTTGAGCATTGCGCCCCTGATTCAGATTGAAGGTCATAAACACACTACCAGTGTCCGGGCCACCGTTAAAAACCGTATATTTGCCGCGTTTTTCCTCTCGTTTCAACAGAGGGAACACCTCTGGCTGCACGTCCAGAGTATCCAAATCGCCCGATCGAAAATTCAACAGTTGATTGTCAGTATTTTCAATAATTTGCCAAACAATTTGCTGGATGTAGGGCTGAGCATTTCCCTCAGCATCTTTGCGCCAAAAATACGGATTTCGTTCCAAAACCACGCGCTGATTGGGAGTATAGCTTAGCATTCGGTACTGACCGTTACCGACAATTTTTTTAGGGTCAGTATCCGTGCCCCAAGTAGACAGGAATTTAAGATTTCCGTCTGCATCTGTATTTTCGACAGCTTCCTGTAAAATATGAGCTGGTAAAATCGGGATTCCCCCAGCATATCTAATAAAAGGAGCAAAGGGTTCTGCAACGGAAAATTCTACGCGGCGGCTGTCAATTTTTTTGAGTTTGGGGAATTGGCGACTCATGCCAACTCTCAGAGTATCTTTTAAACCGCTAGGGATTTTGTCATTGAAATAAATCTTTTCATAGCTGAATATAATGTCATCTGTTGTCATGGGTTCGCCGTCAGACCATTTCAATCCCTCTCGCAGGGTGAAGACAATCTTTTTGCCATCTTTAGATACTTTCCAGGACTCTGCTAAACCTGGTTCTAGCTGAGATGTCAAGCCGTTTTCGTTAATCAATCCCTCGTACATATAGCCAAAAACGCTATATGCAGACTGATTTAGCGGGTAGTTGAAGGTAGACGGGCCGCTGGGGGTGGGAACTACGAGTCTGTTGGTTAATTGCGATCGGGCGGGACGACAAGCAGACAGACTGATAGTGGCAATTAGAGCTAGCAAAATAGCCAACCAGCGGCGCTTTGAATGTAAAATAGAGAAATTTTTCATAATAATTTACTGTACCATCTACGTGCGATTATGACTGAGATTGTAGCCAACCTAGAAAATCTTTAGTGACCGAGAAATACTTGGTTATTCCTGATTCTCGCAAAGCATCTTGAACTTCCGGCACACTAAATTCTTTTGTATTATTACTCAAAAATACCTTGATTTCATGAGTGTGTAAGTGTGCGTGATTCAAGATGCAGTGGAGAATCAAATTATCTGTCGGATCTTCTTCAATGAAAACTGTATTCAAGCTTTCTCGCAGTGTATCTGCTTTTAGTTCCATCATCTCCACCTTGTCAGCCAATAATTCAAGAGCCTCAAAAAGACGTACTTTAATATTATTGAGCAATCCTTCATTTTCATTCAAAGACTCTTCTACATGGAATAAAAGAGACTTAGCATAAGGCGAAGTAAGATCGCGCTTGAGCTGGCTAATTTGTTTTTTCTGTTCATCTGCAAAACGGTTGCGGCGCTTGATCTCGTCTTCTAAAGCCGAGAGAGCTTCCATGCAGCAAATAGCAGGTATGGCAATGCGGACTGATGTTGGGACACTCAGTAACAAGTTATTGGCATCAGGATCGCGCCCTGTAGCAATACTCATCAAAAAGTTAGTTTCTATATATAAAATCACCACCAATTTCTACCCTTGACTTTGTTGTTCCACCTGCTAGCAGCGGCAGCAAACCTATTTCTGCCATCTGTTCCGATGCTGGTGGAATCTCCGACTTCCAATTATAAGCTAAGTCACGCAACCATGCTTCAATCAGCCTAGTTAGGTATGGTACAAATATCCGCTGATCGCCTAATTTTGAGTCATAATAGTGAAGGATGTCAGGCGTTTTTAACGATAAAACAGCTTCAGATAAAACAGTGCCATCCCATTTAAAAACGATTATATCTTCGAGAGTGACAATCATAGCATAAGGAATTACCACATTTTTTTCGGAGAGCTTTGAGAGGAAATGTTTTATTTGTTTGAGCGCGCTATCGATAATCCTCTGGGTGGCTGCCTTTTCTTTAGCTTGATTAATTTTGACCTCGATTAGCACGACTATGCGATCGTCCTTATCCAATGCGATAATATCCGCGTCTATGGGTAACTCTAAATCCAAGGTTTCAGTTTGCATGGTTTTGGTCTTCCTAAAACGTAGATTAAAGTTCTATTTTAGCATCAACAAAACTACAGCGTAGGCGGCGATTCCTTCTTCTCTCCCCACAGGGCCTAACTTTTCGTTGGTAGTAGCTTTGATGCCTACTTGGTCTGGTTTTAGTTGTAGAACACCTGAAAGCCGATCGCGCATTTGCTCAATATGCGGTTTCAGCTTTGGACGTTCGGCCACCACCACCGAATCAATATTGCCGATTTCCCAGCCTTTATCTAATATTAACTGATTGACTTGTGCTAGCAAGACGAGACTATCAGCACCTTTCCATTTCGGGTCAGTTGGAGGGAAATACAGCCCGATATCTCCTAAGCTCAGAGCTCCAAGCATGGCATCCATGATAGCGTGGGTAAGTACGTCTGCGTCGCTGTGTCCTAATAAGCCTAATTCGTGGGGAATGTGGACGCCGCCGAGGATGAGGGGGCGTTCTGGAACTAAGCAGTGAATGTCGTAGCCGTTGCCGATGCGGATGTTCATGTAAAGTAGATGTTTGGGAAGTATAGCAAAAGACAATTATTTCATATTTCCGGAGAGATTGCTGAAAAATAATGGTCTTGATTTACGGACTTTGCGGTAATTGTAGCAAAGACATACAGATGTCGGTTGGTCAGTCTGTGTTCGACAAAAAACTTGTCTGGCATCTATCTTATAGCTGTCCTTATTGCTCTGAGGCAATCGAGTTAGATAATACTGATGCTATGCCTAACGAAATGAGAGAAGAGATTTTAGCAAAAGAAAGGACTTGGAACTTGATTGTATTGGAAAAAGAACAACGTGCAACAGTTGTAATAAAAATTCTGCGTGAGGCTATGTCGTTGTCCTTAGCTGAAGCTATGAAGCTAAAAAAGAAGATGCCTGGTTCTGTTTTTATCGGAACTCAATCTGAGGCCGATCAACTAAAACAGCTTTTAGCTGCTGAAGCTTTGAAAGCTGAGATCGGCAGAAGTGTTACAACAATCGGCGTTGTCGATCGAATTGGGCTATGAGTTGGCCCGATAAATCATATGAGATAACTTCTTCTTTCTCCCTTCTCCTATTCTCCCCTTTCCTCCAACCACCGATCGTACAAATCCAGCCGGCGCGATCGAGTTCTTTCAATTTGCTGTTCCCTGCGCCAGCGAGCAATTTCCGCGTGATTACCCGACAACAACACGTCAGGAACCTTCAATCCCCGAAAATCCGCCGGTCGAGTGTACTGCGGATAATCCAAAAGTCCGTCTTCAAAACTCTCAAACTTTAGGGAATCTTCCTTCGCCACAGTTCCCCGCAGCAATCGCAAAACTCCATTTATCAAAGCTAAAGCCGGAATTTCGCCCCCCGTGAGCACAAAATCCCCCAAAGATACCTCGCGAGTTACCAAATGCAGGACTCGATCGTCCACACCTTCATAATGACCGCAAATCAACACCAACTGATCGCGATCGGTGGCGAACTCCCGAAACATCGGCTGCTGCATCGGTTCGCCCTGCGGAGTCAGTAAAATCACCTCGCGCCTCGGTAACACAGGTAGCGACTCCACCGCCGCAAAAATCGGTTCCGGCTTCATCAGCATCCCGACTCCGCCCCCGTAAGGCTCATCATCGACTCGCTGGTGTTTGTCTGTGGTAAAATCGCGGGGATTGACAAAATTCACCTCAGCAATCTTTTTAGCTAAGGCTTTGCCCATCAGTCCCGACTCTAGGGGAGCGATAAAAAATTCTGGAAATAGAGTTACAACGTCAAATCGCAAAATAATTGGAATTTATTGATACATCTCCTCTAGTTTGACCCTTAGAGGGATATCCGTTTTCAGTAATTGCATTATTATTTATAATTTCTTATAATTTGTGAGAATTTTTGCAAGTTAAATCCTCTTCCTTTGTCTGGTGTCCGGTTTTGTTGTACAAAAATAATCAGTTCTCAGGACAGCGGATCGAGTAAACTCGCCCCCAAACTGCCCGATCGCGCGTGAGGCGATTCTGGCTTGGGATAGTTACGGCGCCCGCACATCACTGCTACAAAAAAATATTTACTCTTAAAAAGCCCAATTCTACCCACAACCACAGCAAAATTGAATTTCACATCCACCAGAGGAAGACACACCATGCAGCAGTTGACATCTCCAGCCCTCGAACAAAATCTTCCCCAGCGCATCAAAACCTCGATTATGGTCATCGGAGGAGCCGAAGACAAAGTTCACGGGCGAGAGATTCTGAATACCTTTTTTTGCCGTGCTGGGGGTACAAACGCTCGGCTGGCGATCGTTCCTTGCGCTTCGCGAGACCCCGAAGGAACGAGCAACCGCTACCGCACTATATTTGACGAAATGGGCGTTAGTGCTGTCAAAGTAGTGGACATCCGCGAACGCCAACAAGCCGAAAATCCCGTCTGGAAAGATTATTTAGAAGACTGTACGGGCGTATTCATCACAGGTGGCGACCAACTGCGGCTCTGCGGGCTACTGGCGGACACCCCGCTGATGGAGAAAATTCGCAAAGAAGCTCAAGAAGGCAAGATTACCCTCGCCGGCACCAGCGCGGGTGCTGCGGTGATGGGATATCACATGATTGCAGGTGGGGGAAGCGGCGCGTCGCCGAATCGTTCCTTAGTAGATATGGCAAACGGACTTAACATTATTCCAGAGATTATCGTCGATCAGCATTTTCACAACCGAAACCGCATGGCTCGCTTGCTGTCGGCTGTGGCTTGCTATCCCGATCGCCTCGCTATTGGTATTGACGAAGACACCTGCGCCTTATTTGAGGGAGACGATACTCTGAAAGTTCTCGGTAAAGGCACTGTGACTATTGTTGATTCTCGGGAAAACTTTTATACCAATGAGTCTCTAGTAGGAGCGACAGAACCCTTAAGTCTGTTCAATATGCGCTTGCACGTGCTGTGTCACGGCGATTGCTACAATATGCCCCTAGGTAAACCAATGGCATCGGCAGCTTGTTCGGAGTCTGGCTGGCCTTCGGAATGTCGCACAGCTAACTAACTAATGCAGAATATTAGAGTCATTGATTCGGCAGAAATTAGGTGGCATTCCGGTCAAATAATGGATGCAGCAATACAATAGATTAGCCGTGAAGCCAGGGGCTGACCCCAGAAGGTAGAATCAACAAAATAATTCTACCTTCTGCGTTCTAGTTTCTACCGAACCTTGACTTTTGCTTGTTTTGAGCCGATCGCTCTGCCATGAATTTTCAACGCTGACGGGCCCAAAAACGGATATCGCGCCCGCGACGCTATGAGTGTGGAGAACCCCAGATTTGAGAATTTTGTTGGATCTCCCAGACGATCGATCTGTCTGTAGAATAAACCTAAAATCTCAAATCTAAAACTTGTACGCTCGCGAAGCCGAAATATCTAAAATCTAAGATTGATGTTCCCGCTAATCACTAGAAATTCAGTGCCAAACTGTTCGCTGCGAACAGTCGATCGTCCAATCAAGCTCCAAATTGAATAAATGCTGCAATTACCTATAAGATTTCGCGCCCCATACCCCTATAACTGCGATGAAAATACTTAAAATCCAGACCTTACGCGGCCCCAACTACTGGAGCATCCGACGCCACAAACTCGTACTCATGCGTCTGGATTTAGAGGAGTTGGCAGATAAAACCACATCTGAAATTCCAGGCTTCTACGAAGGCTTGACCGCAGCACTTCCGAGTTTGGACGACCATCACTGTTCTCCCGGCCATCGGGGAGGCTTCCTGGAACGGGTGCGAGAAGGCACAATGATGGGACACGTAATCGAACACGTAGCCCTAGAACTTCAGGAAATGGCAGGAATGCCCGCCGGATTCGGTCGCACCCGCGAGACTGCCACACCAGGGATTTACCAAGTAGTAATCGAGTATCAAAACGAACAAGCAGGTCGCTATGCAGCCAGGGCGGGGGTGCGGATGTGCCAGAGCATTGCCGATACAGGCTCTTATTCTGCGGCGGAATTAGCGCAAGATTTGAAAGACCTCAGAGAGTTTGCTTTGTCTGCAGCCCTCGGGCCGAGTACCGAAACCCTGATCAAGGAAGCAGAAGCGCGCGGGATTCCCTGGCTGCCCTTGGGCGCCCGGTTTATGATTCAACTAGGCTACGGAGTTCATCAAAAGCGGATTCAGGCAACTCTGACCAACCGCACGGGAGTTTTGGGGGTAGAACTAGCCTGCGACAAGGAAGGTACCAAAAATATTCTGGGCGCTGCCGGCGTGCCGGTGCCGAGAGGGACAGTGATTCATTATTTGGACGAACTGCAGGGGGCGATCGAAGATGTGGGCGGTTTTCCGATCGTCCTCAAACCTCTAGACGGCAACCACGGCCGCGGGATCACAATCGACATCAACTCCTGGGAAGTAGCAGAAGAAGCCTACGACTTAGCCAGCGCCGCCTCAAAAACAAAAAGCATCATTGTCGAGCGCTACTACACCGGCCGCGACCACAGAGTGTTAGTAGTCAACGGACAAGTCGTAGCAGTCGCAGAACGAGTCCCCGCTAACGTTGTGGGTAACGGCAGGGATACAGTAGAACAGCTCGTTGCAGAAGTAAACCGTGACCCGCAGCGGGGAGACGGACACGACAACGTACTCACCCGGATCACGATCGACAAATTGACCCTCGATTTGCTGCAAAAACAAGGCTACGCGATGGACTCGGTAGTGCCGGCCGGCGAAAGAGTATTTTTGCGCGCCACAGCAAATTTGAGTACCGGTGGCATTGCAGTCGATCGCACCGACGAAATTCACCCAGAAAACGTCTGGCTGTTTTCCAGAGTGGCCAAAATCATCGGTTTGGACATCGCCGGCATTGACGTAGTAACAGACGATATTTCTGTGCCCCTGCGGGATACGAACGGCGTGATCGTCGAAGTCAACGCAGCACCGGGTTTCAGAATGCACGTCGCCCCGAGTCAGGGTTTGCCCCGCAACGTTGCCGGCGCAGTCTTCGATATGCTTTTCCCCTCGCCTCAACACAGCCGGGTGCCGATTTTAGCCGTGACTGGAACCAACGGCAAAACTACAACAACTCGCCTGCTGGCCCACATTCTCAAGCAGACTGGTCAAATTACCGGCTACACGACTACCGACGGCACTTACATCGGCGATTATTTGGTTGAAAGTGGAGATAATACCGGGCCGCAAAGCGCTCACTTGATTTTGTCCGATCCGACGGTGGAAGTGGCGGTGCTGGAAACGGCTAGAGGTGGAATTTTGCGATCGGGCTTGGGCTTCAATCAGTGCGATGTCGGCGTAGTTTTGAACGTCGCAGCCGATCATTTGGGAATTGGCGACATCGACACCGTGGAACAACTCGCCAAACTCAAGAGTGTCCTCGTCGAGTCGGTAATGCCCAAAGGCTATGCAGTTTTAAATGCAGACGATCCGCTAGTAGCACAAATGGCACCGCGTGTCAAGGCTCAAATTGCATATTTTTCGATGAACCCGGAAAACGAACTGGTTGCCAAACATACCGCTGCGGGCGGGCTGGCGGCGATTTACGAAAATGGCTACTTGTCGATTTTGAAAGGCGATTGGACGCTGAGAATCGAGCAGGCTGTGAACGTGCCACTGACGATGGGCGGGCGCGCGCCGTTTATGATTGCTAATGCTTTAGCAGCTTGTTTGGCGGCTTTTGCCCAAGGCTTGAAAATAGAAGATATTCGGGCAGCTTTGTCAAGCTTTCAGGCATCGGTAGGTCAAACTCCCGGACGGATGAACTTGTTTAATTTGGGCAGCTATCACGCTTTGCTGGACTACGCCCACAACCCCCACAGCTACCAAGCTTTGGGCAGTTTCGTGCAGAATTGGCCGGGAATGCGGATCGGGGTAGTTGGTGCGCCGGGGGACAGGCGAGATGAAGATTTTGTCACCTTGGGCAAACTTTCGGCCGAAATGTTCGATCGCATTATTGTCAAAGAAGATATTGACAGGCGCGGGCGAGAACCGGGTGTGGTGGCCAAGTTAATTTGCCAAGGGATTGCAGACGGGATTTCTGCCCGCACGGGCGATCGGTCTAAAGTTCAATACGAGTTGATTCTCGACGAAACAACGGCGGTTAACAAAGCCCTAGACGAAGCGCCCGCTGGCAGTTTAGTGGTGATTTTACCCGAAGGTGTTACGAAAGCTTTGGGTTTAATTGAAGCCCGGAAACCGATTCAGGAATCTGTGGTAAATGCTGCTATGGTCGATCGCATTTCTGAATCGCAGAATAGTTTAAAACCGACAGTGGTAAATCAAGGTTAAATTCTGAAGTCTCATTGAATTAATAGGTTGGGTTTAATTGCGTTAAACCCAACCTATTTGTTTGAAAAATTACGTAATTTTTGTGCTTTTTAAAATTTTAGCCTGCTCCATCGCCAGTATGCAAACCTTTCAATAGTTGCTCTGTAACCTCAATCAGTTCACACACAGATTTTTTCGTAAGTTGTGTCGTTTTAAACCCATGAGCAATAGAGTTACGCAAAGAACGCGCATTCATTAATAACTGATATTCAGATTTAGAAATCACGCCCTCCACCGTCAGTTGTTTCACTAAATAAAGCGGATCTAATCTTTGCAAACTTAGCTCTTCTTTCTGGGCAACAATCCTCAAAGTTGCCTCAACTAAAGACCAAGAATATAGCATGGCTGACTCTAAATGTTGTGTGACAAGTTGCTTAGCAACTTGTAAACCTAACTCTATTTCATGCTCTTGAAAAGAATCCTCAGCTTTGGGAAGCTCGACTGCATCCTCCGAGTTAGTCATCACTAACTCAAACCTCCAACCAGGATTTTCTGCTACTGCTTGGGCTAAATTGCGTAGATATGTGCTAGAGGGTGAGTTGAGTGAAGCGCGTGACTTGACTGCAATAACCACTGACTCTTCCCCCCGACGCACTATCAGATCCGGGCGATAGCTTTTAAGGAAGTCCGGTAAATCTTCAGAGTTTGGATGAAATGAAATTTCATAACCTTTCTCACGATACTCCTCTGCTAGTTTTAACAGTCGCTCTCTTTCTATGTTTGCAGTTGAAGTTGCCATCATGTCAGTACCTCTTGATCAGGAGCATCAATTACGACAATGTGCAAGAATTCATTGCCACGGGCAAATCCTTCCGCTAGGATTAAGGTCATATTTTCTACTTTAAAGTTACCTGATAAATTCCTCTTGCGGGCTAGGACATCAGTTACTTGATCGTCATCGACATAGGCTAGCCCGATAATTGCATCTTGAATTGGCTTTACTATGTTGTCCACATCAATTTTAACAGAATCGTAGAAATAAGTTATCTGGAGCATAACGAGCCCGGTAGCTATTTTTTGCTCTGAAGACCAGTATTTTTCAGCCTCTTGCCTCACCGTCATTTTCCAAGCTTTAAGACGATCTCGTCTGCGAGCTTGTTGTGATACGGGTGGCCCATCTACTATGAACTCAAATGTCACCAAAGTATTTCTAAATAGAAGATCGGGGATTATTTGATCTGACTGCAAGTGTCCTGACTCTGGCCTCGGACGGAGCGGGGTACCGTGACATAGAATTTTATCGCAATTGCGGGATAATATTCTTGATATTGAATCTCGTTTTTATTACCTTTCAACCCTTAACTACCGCCCACTGAGTCACCGGTGCAAGCGGTTTCCAACCCTGAAAAGAACCGATCGCCCCCACTCGCTGAATCCCAATTCTAATTAATTCCCCGCCGTGCAAAGAATGCCACTGCAAAACTTTCAATTCGCTTTCAATCGTTACCGCATTCACAACTAATCGGCCACCTTCACCTAAAGCATTCCAACAATTTTCTAGCAAAGCCTCTGCGGTGACACCGCCACCGATGAAAATTGCATCCGGTTGCGGCAAATTTGCCAAAGCAGCGGGCGCTTCTCCGTCAACGATTTTGAGTTCGGGAACACCCAAATTAGAGGCATTTTCGGCGATGTATTGCAGTCGAGTCGGATGGCGTTCGATCGCGATCGCCCGACAACTCCGATGACTCCGCATCCACTCAATCGCGATCGAGCCGCAGCCCGCCCCCACATCCCAAAGCAACTCCCCCGGAATCGGCGCTAACGCAGACAGAGTAACGGCTCGAACCTCCCGTTTAGTCAACTGTCCGTCGTGGCGATACGCAGCATCCGGTAAACCCGCAGTTCGAGGGAGGATAAGAGTTTGTCGATCGGCTGCAACTGCGATCGCGATCGCATTCAAATCCGCCAAATCCGCCCCATTCCAAGCCGCTGCAACCCCCTCGATCCGCCGTTCCGCCTCCGACCCCATCCGCTCGAACACAGTCATCAAACTGCTGCCAAACCCCCGCTCAGTCAACAAACCGGCGACCTTTCCCGGCGTGTGCCGATCGGCACTCAACACCAGCAAGCGCGCGCCGGGAGACAAAGCAAGGGCGATCGAGGCGATGGGGCGATTTGTTAAACTAAAAGTCTCAACATCCGCCAGCGCCCAACCCAAACGCGCGCAAGCAAGACTAAAAGCCGATGCTGCGGGAATCACAATCATTTCTGAAATCGGAATTTGGCGCGACAGCGTGACACCAATCCCGTGACACATCGGATCGCCACTTGCGAGCACGCAAACAGACTCTGGGCGACGGCTGATGATGCTGTCAACTGTTGTTTGTAGGGGTGAAGCCCAAACTAATTTTTCGCGGGTGTCGTCGGTTGGTAGCATTGCGAGGTGGCGCGCGCCCCCGACAACGATTTTAGATCGATCGAATAACGATCGGGCTATCGAGCTCAATCCCGAAAGTCCATCTTCGCCAATTCCCACCACCGAAAGCCATTTGTGCATTGCGCCAAGGTAATTACGATTTATCAATTTTCAACAATAATATGAGATTAAATTTACAGTATTTATTGGATATTTTTTTGATAAAGAGGTCAACTGCAGATGTCAGGCCGATCGACAGGGATGCACGCAGATGAAAATTTAAAAAAATCTATTGTGGCTGTGCTAGGGAACTGCACTTGCACTGTTTTTCGGATTGATTAATTGGGGCCAGCGAGTCATTATTTTAACTCACTCTTGGGTGCATTTTCACTAGATAAATTGTTTTTTTTTGGGAATCAGCCGTCTGCAACCTTTATATTTTTGTAAAAAAGCCGATTTCTCGCTATTCCTCTGAAAACTATACAAAATTAGCGGGCATTTGTTAAGAAAATTGAGAATTTAAGCGGCGGGCGATCGACTTGTGATACATTTCTTAAACCTGAAAGCGGGAAAGTCCGGTGCAATTCCGGCGCTGTGCCGCAACTGTGAAAGTCAGAATGCCGGTTTCAGGAAGTTTACCTTACATTCCCTGCGTCGCACGGGGAGGAGATAGTTTGTTAGTTTTGACTGATTTACCAACTTGTCCCGGCCTATTTTACGGTTCCCGCGCCCGCGACGGAGTTTTATCGAGGATGCGAATTCCGGGGGGAATTTTAAGCGTACAGCAATGTAGATCGATCGCCAATTTAGTCGATCGCTACAGTACCGGCTGTTTGCAAATCACAAATCGGGCAAATTTGCAAATCCGAGAATTGCACTCAGAAATTCCCCCAGAAGTTTGGCAAGATTTGCAGGAATTGGGATTAGCATCTCGCCGCGTTGAAGTTGACCCGATTCGCAATATGATGGCAAGCCCGACAGCAGGAATCGACCGACAGCAGTTACTCGATACTCGCCCCCTAGTCAAAGCTTGGGACGATTACCTGCAAACACATCCCGAATTAGCAGAACTTTCGGCTAAATTCAGCATTGGTTTTGATGGCGGAGAATTAGTTTCAATCCGCAATTTACGGAACGATATTTTATTAGTAGCAGAAAGGAATTCGACCAATTTTGAAATAGTTTTTCGCCTATATTTCAACAGCAACACAGGAATTATTATCGAACAATCGCAAACTATTTCAGTATTAGCAGCCCTCGCTAATATCTATCTGGAATACACCAAAAATCGACCGCGAATTGATGGCAAAAAACCGCGATTGCGGCACTTGCTAGCCGATTGGGGCGTTGAAAATTATCTCGAAAAAGTAGAGACAAAATTGCCGTTTCCCTTGGGGCGAAGCGCGATCGAACTTTCAGAAAAGGCGATCGAACCCAACGCCAATCTCGGCATCCACCGTCAGCAACAGTCGGATTTCTCCTACATCGGCATTGCCCTGCCTCTAGGCAAGCTAGAATCAAAGCAACTGCGGAATTTGGCAAACTTAGCCCAAAATCTCGCCAACGGCACTCTGAGGCTTACACCGTGGCAAAATCTGCTGATTTCCGACATCCCCAACTCCCAAGTTTCTGAGGTCAAACAGCAAATCGCCGATTTAGGATTGCACTCATCCGCAACTAATCTAGATTCCTGCTTAGTTGCTTGCGCCGGTAGCAGCGGCTGCGCGTCAGCGGCGACAGATACTCAAAGTCACGCCCTAACAATGGCAAGGGATGTAGCGCAAAAACTGACCATCGACCGATCGATCAATATCCATTTCAGCGGCTGCGAAAAATCCTGCGCCCAACACCAGCCAATGGACATCACCCTCATCGGAATTCAGATGCAGCAGGGAAACCAGACGATCGCAGGTTACAACATTTATGTAGGTAAAAAAGACCAGCCCTTTGGACGGCAAATCTTCCCCGCCGTGACTGTAGCCGAAATGCCCCGCGCGATCGAAAAAATGCTGCGCGCCTACCACCAACTTCGAGAACCGGGCGAGTCATTCGGCGAATTTTGCGATCGATGGGCGATCGACAAATTGCAGAAATTACTGAGATCAGAAAATCATTAAAACCGAAAAATTGTAATCATTTCCCCTTCTCTTTCTTCCTTTGCGCCCTTCGCGCCTTCGCGGTTCATTTAAAAAACCTATTTTACCAATCAAACAAACTACCCATAATAACAATTTCAAATAAAGTTAAGTACAGTCTTTTAATTCCCAATGCCCAATTCCCAATGCCCAATTCCCAATTCCCAATTCCCAATTCCCAATTCCCAATTATTTTAATGATTGACTACATCCGAGACGGAACAGAAATCTACACAAAATCCTTCGCCACAATCCGCGCCGAAGCAGACTTGTCAAGCCTACCAGCAGACTTAGAAACAGTCGCCGTGCGACTAATTCACAGTTGCGGAATGACAGATATTGTTACAGACTTAGCAGCTTCCCCCGGTGCCGCCACCTGCGGGCGTCAAGCCCTCGCAGCAGGCGCGCCGATTTTGTGCGACGCCCGAATGATAGCCGAAGGCATCACCCGCAAGCGACTTCCCGCTAACAATCAGGTGATTTGCACCCTCTGGCATCCCGATGTCCCGGAGTTGGCGCGCCAAATCGGCAATACTCGATCGGCTGCGGCACTGGATTTGTGGCTAGATAACTTAGATGGTGCGGTGGTGGCCATTGGCAATGCCCCGACTGCTTTGTTCCGACTGCTGGAAATGCTGGATGCTGGAGCCCCCAAACCTGCCTTGATTCTCGGTTTCCCGGTAGGATTTGTGGGGGCGGCGGAATCTAAAGCCGAACTCGCAGCCAACAGTCGGGGAGTGCCATTTATCGCGCTGCAGGGGCGGCGCGGTGGCAGTGCAATGGCAACGGCGGCCGTGAATGCTTTAGCTAAAGAGGACGAATTATGACTGAGACTGCTGGTAAATTGTACGGATTGGGCATCGGCCCTGGCGATCCGGAATTGATTACTTTGAAAGCTTATCGGATTTTGCAGTCGGTGCCGGTCATTGCATATCCGGCGATGGAAAATGGTAAGGTGCTGGCGCGGGCGATCGTCGCAGATTATTTGCGTCCAGAGCAAATTGAGATTCCGATGCCGTTGCCTTTTAGTCCGACGCGATCGTCGCAACCTTATTATGATGTTGCTGCCGAGAAAATTGCCGCCCACCTCACCGAGGGCCGGGATGTGGCGGTTTTGTGCGAGGGTGAGCCTTTTCTCTACGGCTCGTTTATGTATTTGTTCAACCGTTTGTCGGGAAAGTTTACTACCGAAGTTGTGCCGGGAATTTCTTCGACTATGGCGAGTGCGAGTGCCCTGGGAGTACCGTTAACTTATCGTAACGATGTGTTAAGTATTATGCCTGCGACGCTGGATGCGGAGATTTTGCGCGATCGGCTGGCGCTGGTTGATGCTGCTGTGATTATTAAGCTGGGGAGGCACTTTGCGAAAGTCCGGGAGGTGCTGATTGAGTTGGGACAGTTCGATCGCGCACTATATATAGAACGGGCAACTATGCCAAATCAGCGAATTAAGGCGATCGCCGATGTCGATCCGGCTGAGGTTCCCTACTGGGCGCTGGTGATGATACCCAGCCAACAAAAGTCTGTATCTTAATATTTCCATGCCTGAAGGCGACAAGCTTCCAGGCTTTTCCTGTTTTTTTGTGGATTCTTGCCCATTTACCCCATTTTCTTCAAATCAATAAGTTAAAATTATAAATTTCATAAGTTTAACTGTCGTTACAGACCTTTACAAAGCTGAGAATATGCTTTATATTTATATACATGGCGGAACACAAAGCCGTCACGAACATTGAAAACCAAATAACGCAATCATAAACACATGACAGCCACCTTACAGCAGCGCGAAAGCGCCAACCTGTGGGACCAGTTTTGTAACTGGGTAACATCGACCGACAACCGCCTCTATGTAGGTTGGTTCGGCGTCTTGATGATTCCTACCTTGCTAACTGCCACAATCTGCTACATCACTGCCTTCATCGCAGCCCCTCCCGTAGACATTGACGGCATCCGCGAACCAGTAGCAGGTTCCTTGATGTTCGGTAACAACATCATCACAGGTGCAGTTGTTCCTTCGTCTAACGCGATCGGTCTTCACTTCTACCCAATCTGGGAAGCAGCTTCTCTTGATGAGTGGTTGTACAACGGCGGCCCCTACCAATTGGTAGTATTTCACTTCCTCATCGGCATTTTCTGCTACATGGGTCGTGAATGGGAACTGTCCTACCGCTTAGGTATGCGTCCTTGGATATGCGTAGCTTACTCTGCACCAGTTGCAGCAGCCACCGCAGTATTCTTGATCTACCCAATCGGACAAGGCTCCTTCTCAGACGGTATGCCCTTGGGTATCTCCGGTACATTCAACTTCATGCTAGTGTTCCAAGC
>NZ_JAUBPP010000060.1:0-1550 GCF_036700765.1 Microcoleus sp. S1D4 | reverse complement strand
GCCCAGAATGTCAAGCAATCTGTTAATTCGGGTATTCTGCATAGTCGTTAAAAATTATACTGATGAGTTAAAAAATGCGGGTCGAGAGCGACTCCAAATGTTTACCGGGTGTGTCGGCCCCCATCTAAAATTTAAAATTTAACATTTAAGATGGTATTGAGCGATCGCCCGGACTACATTAGCTTTCGCGATCGAAAGTCAAGCCCTCCTCTTTGCTAGCAAAGACGATCGCTCTGAACAGTCAACTAATTAAGTGTATCTGTATCTTGTGGCAAAGCAGCCCCAGGCTCTATATTCCAAGTAGTTATGACTAATTGCACCTGTGCGAACTATATGTTTAAGAATAAAACTTATGAAGCTTAAAATTTACCAGATTTTAATTGGATTGTCGATCGTCCTAATGATAGGAATGTTTCTGGGACGCTTTGAAATCACGATTTCCAACGGTGCAAATCAGCCCAGCGATCTACCGAACGCAGCCACCGCACTCCCCCCAATACCCCCAGTTTATCCAGTCACCACAGGCTCAGGAGATACCGCAAACGAGCCAAAACCCGACTCAATAGCAGCGCCCCGAGAGTCAGAGGAGGAATTGCTTGCCTCAATCCCTGCAAATATTAAAGCCACCGGCATTCTGCGCGTCAGCAACCGCAGCGAACACCCAGTGCGAGTAGCCCTGCTGTCGAAAGGCAAAGCCGAGAAATCCTACGGGAAACCGGCACACTGGGATTTTGCGCCGGGGGAAGGAGGCGATAAGGGACTAATGCTATCGCTGCCGGATGGCAAGTTACAAGTCAAACGGGAAGACATTGTGGTGGTTTTTGCTCAGGATGGTTCCCGCCGCTACTGGGGGCCTTACGTTGCCGGGGAGACAGCCTCGCCCGCTTGGAACAGCACAGCGGAGGAATGGCAATTAATTTTGCAGCCTTGAAGGCTAGGAGGAAGGAAGAAGGAAGAAGGAAGAAGGAAGAAGGAAGAAGGAAGAAGGAAGAAGGAAGTTCGGCAACGAGCAATGTACGGGATGTAACGGATGTAACGGATGTAAGTCCGTCGGAAGAAGGAAGAAGGCAGAAGGCAGAAGTCCAACGTCATTAGTCCAACGTCATTAGTCCAACGTCATCAGTCCAACGTCATGTTTTGCTGTCGCCTCCGAGCTTTCCGTACAAAGTCATCAGGAGGAAGGAAGTCGGAGGAAGACATACACAGCCAGCTTTGTCGCGAGCCATATTTGATATTTCATTAGGTGGATTTACTTAGCTGCGGCCAGAGATTTTGGTTGAGAAACCCGGTTGCTCAGCTATTGTTGAGAACGGTGCAAGATTTGAGTTGAACCGGATTCGATCGAGTTTCGAGTTTCGAGAAAGCAAATCTTTCGGTAGACTCTCTAATGCGAGTTAAAATTTTAAATCTAAAATCGCAGGAAGTTTGGGTGAAGGAAGTTATTAAAAATTTGTCAGAATATCGCAAGCACCACCCGTTAGCACCTTTGTTACTGTCGCTGTTGTGGCTGGGCGCGATCGGCTTCGTAGCTTTTTTGTGGAATCTTGGCA
>NZ_JAUBPP010000025.1:15998-94852 GCF_036700765.1 Microcoleus sp. S1D4 | reverse complement strand
TCATTAGTCATTAGTCATTAGTCATTAGTCATTAGTCATTAGTCATTAGTCATTAGTCATTAGTCATTAGTCATTAGGAAGAAAAAAGAAGCAAGCAGGAAGAATTTATTTTAAGTTATTTAGGGGCAACTGAGTTATTTTCCGATTTGAGTAAAGTTTTGCGTAATGTTGCCTCTAGTTCCGGTGACAAAGCCAAAGGAATGCTCCCAGATCGCACGTGCAAATCTCGTTGAGGAAACGGAATTTCGATTTCATGCTCTCGAAACAGTTCTTCAATACGGAAAAATAAATCACTCTTGACGCGATACTGTGCGATGGGTTCAACAATCCAAACCCGCAGCTCAAAATTCAAGGAACTCTCACCAAAACCCAAGAAAAAAACAATCGGTTCTGGAGTCTTCAAGACATCAGAATGTCCCCTACCAGCTTTTAGCAATGCCTCCTTAACTTGATTGATATCACAGCCGTAGGCAACACCAACTGGAATTCTGATTCGCGACACAGAATTCTCATAGTTCCAGTTAGTTACATCATCCTCTAAGAAACGAGAATTGGGTAAAATAATCGAAACTTGATCTAGGTTGCGAAGCACTGTACTGCGAGCGCCAATACGGATCACAGTGCCTTCAATTTTACCGACACTCACAAAGTCGCCTACCCGAATCGGACGTTCAAAGAGCAAAATCAGACCGCTACCAAAGTTTTTAGCGATATCCTGAAATCCAAAACCGATACCAACTCCTAATGCACTAAATATAATTGTTAGAGAACTCAGGTCAATTCCCCATATTTGCATCAGAACGATGGTTCCTATAACAACCAGCAAATATTTGGCAATCACGGCAACGGCTTCTTGACTGCCTCGACTGATACGGGTGACTTCCAAAATTCGCAGTTTAAATAATTTAGAAATAACGCCGCTAAGGACAACCCATCCCAGGATTAGAGCAGCTAGAATTAGCAGATCGGTGACTGAGTAATTGTTGCGTCCTACAGACAGGGCTTTAGATGTGAAAGTGCTGACTAAACTGCTGGTTAGGGTGTAACTCCAAATCCGAGTTACCGGAAACAGATTGGTAATGTAAAGGGCGGTGACAATCCAAAGCACAACCCTTGCGAAAAACAGAGTTAAGTTAAATAATAAGTTCAGAGCTTTGGGCGAATCATCAACTCCAACTTCTTCGTTTGATGGTTCGACAAATCGCTGGATTGCAGCTTGTCTGGCCGATCGCCACAGCCATCCCAATGCTTTGTTGAGGGCGATCGCCAGCCCTACAGTCGCCGCTGCCAGCATCAGCATATTTTTCATGAATCCGGCGCTTCTTTCATTTTGAGCTTGCTGCAAAGCTTGACTGAGTTGTTCTGCCCAAAGATTAGCTTGTTCGGCGGGCGTGCGATTTTCTTGCACATCGGATTGAGTGACTGTCAACAGGTATTTGCCATTAACCAGAATGGTGGGATACCGATCGCGAATTTCAGTTGTGACTCGAACGGTTTCTTGAGATTTCTCAATTTGTTGGAGTCGCAAATTGAGCAAATCGGCTCGTTCGGTGCCCGTCAATGAGTCAGCATCGCTGACGCTAAAAATTGGACGACCATCTACCACAACAAATGTCGCCGTCCTCGCTGCTTGAACGGGTAAAGCCTGCAAAACTAAGCTCAGCGCTAAGGCTGTGATGATTCCCAGTATTTGGTAACGAAAAAATGAAAATTTCCGGCGATTTAACATATTTTACCAATTTCAATGCACTCCTCATATTCCGCGATCGGTATGCCTCTAATAAACCTCCACCGCAAAGCAAGTTTTTGAACAAGCAGGATGCCCGTTCTACAAGAATCGTTGGAGAGGTTTCAGGGAATTGCAAACTGGATATTGATGACAAAGCCCAATAAGTGCAACCATCAGAAGGATTAACGGTGCGGCAGTGCTTGAGGAATACTTTGCCAGCGCACTTTGGTACTTGATACTCAGATTACTTTTGCATTATAACGGCTTAAACTGATTGAGTTACCCGTTCAGTTCCCTTAACACTGTTAGACAATGCTCGAAAGGACTGAAGTCCGAACGATCGAACTTGATGGAAAGGACTGAAGTCCTCATTACGAACTTGCTCGAAATGTTTAAGTATTAGTTTGAATCTATTCTGCGGCGGCATTTGGGAAGTCTCCAAGATATAGAAAAAACCGTCGCACTCTATAATTACTCCCCTATGTTCTCAACTCCCAAAAAGAGAGACAGTTCTTGATTTAAGCGACCCGATCGCACAAACTCAGCATAGGTGTCAGCCTCGATCGCCAGCAACTCACCTCGAATTTGCTCAGCAATAAACGTGCTGAGATCGGGATATTCATCTTGAAGCCGATCGACCTCTGCCTCAATCCTCATTAACTCCCCCTTAACCAGGGATTCTTGATACTCATAAAACTCCCGATCGACACCCGGCTGGTCCTCCATCTCCGCCAACCGTTGCAACACCCTACCCAAAGCCGCCCGACGGGCGATCGCCTCCAAATACTCCCCGCGCATCGGCCCATCCCCCAGCAGATCCAGTTTTTTCAGAACAGGCTGAATAGTCAGTCCCTGCACCAATAAAGTAAACAACACCGTCCCAAAAACCGTCGCAATCACCACCTCCCGGCCCGGTAAACCTTCAGGTACGCTCAAAGCCAAAGCCACCGACACCGCACCCCGCAGCCCTCCCCACCACAACACCGTTTGCTCCTGCAGCGGAATGGCGGATGCGGCAAAACGGTTGCTGAGACTACCCAGTCCGTAAATGGCGATCGCCCGCGTTACAATCACCGCCACAATCGTCACCGCGATCGCATCCAAATTTTCGCCCAAACTCCCAAACCGAATCTGATCGCCAATCAGCAAAAACACAATCGAATTTACAAAAAAAGCTAAAAATTCCCAAAACTCACTCACAATAATCCGAGTGCGAGGATTCATCCCGATGCGAGAACCAAAATTGCCCAAAATTAGCCCAGTCGTGACCACCCCAATCACCCCCGAACCCCCCAAATCCTCCGCAATCAAATAAGTACCGTAGGCCGAAACCAACGTCAGAGACTGCTCCACCAGAGGCAAATCAAACCGCTGCGTCAGATAAGAAATCGCAAACCCGATCAGCCCGCCAACCCCCAGCCCAATCCCCACCACCGTTATCAACTCCAGTACAATCGGCCCCGGCGATAAATTAGCAGTTCCCTGAGCAAAAGCAGCCAGAAATCCAAACGCCACAACTGCCATTCCGTCATTAAACAAACTTTCGCCTTCCATCAAAGTGCTGAGACGCTTCTCAACCCCCAACTCCCGAAACAAAGCCGTCACCGAAACCGGATCGGTAGCTGAAAGGGTAGCCCCAATCATCAGCGCAGTTCCCAAAGAAAGACCGGCAAATTGATTCAAACCAATTGCCACACCCGCAATGGAAATCAGCACACCGAAAACAGCATAAAGACAAATAGGAATTAAATCCTGTTTTAAACTCGACCACTTCAAATTCCAAGCAGCTTCAAACAGCAGCGGCGGCAGAAAAATCAACAGAATCAATTCAGGCGAAAGATTCACCAACCGTACATCGACCAAAGCCAGTCCTGCTCCCACAATCACTAGCAGCAGCGTATAGGGAATTCGGCGCAACCAACTAACAATTTGTGGCAGAGTTGCCACACTCAAAGAAACTGAAAGCACTACTAAAAATTGCTTGAGATTATCTTCAATCGCCACTTCTTGTATGCTTTCTATCATTTTAAAAATTTCCTATTGGTAATTATCGGATTGTATAGACAGATTGGTTCGTAGTGCGGACTCGCATTCCGCACTACGAACCGTCTTTTTGACACCAGTGTTAAAAACAGTCAGCGTGTCACTCCTCCTTCAACTGCATCTTGCTGAACAGAAGGTGAGGAATTTTGGGGCGGTTTTTTGAGAACTGTTTTTAACTGGACAATTGGTTGAGTTGCAGTTGCAGTTTTAGTAATATAGCGATCGGGCTTAATTTGCCATTTTGTTTGCAAATAATTGCGAACCGCCACCGATCGCCCGATCGCCGGCGCCCCAGCTTCCGAGGGCGCTTGACCGGAACTCATTTCAATCTGCAATTTAGGATTTTGCTGTACCGTCTTACCCAGTCGATCGAGCAATTGAACTTGATTTGCCGCAATTTGAGCTTGATTTAACGCAAAAGTAACCGTTCCAGCAACCGGCGCAATCCGATTGAAATTGACCTGGGCTGTAGGGTAATTTAATTGACTGCGGATATCATCCACCAGCAGCGCTTGTCCGTCGCGATCGAGATCCCGCGGACTAAAGTAAGCAATCTGAATCCTTAACGGCGTCAGCGGGCTAGTAATCGCCTGATAACTCATCAATTGAGCCGGTAGGGGCAAAATCAGGGAGTCGAGGGCAGACTCCACAGCCGTCAAAAAACTCGATTGCAATTCCGCAACCGTGGGGGGAGGCTCCGGCTTGATTGTTGTTTCAGAAACCTTTGTTGGTAACAGCTCGTTAGAAGCTATGGGAATTTGAATCAAATTCAGAGCAATTGACTCCAACGGCCTCCCAAGTTTCGCTGAGAGTAATTGCTTGTATTGCTCTCGTTCCGCTTCTGTGTAAACCTTGCTAGTAACTACCTGAAGTTGAGCGACTAATTTACGCTTTTGTTGTCGAAACGAAAGTTGACTGATGTACGATCGCACTTTACCATCAGGAAAGTTACCAAAGTTTTTTTGCCAGATTTCTGTAGTGCTATTACGCAGTTGATTTTCTTGCTGCTTGCGAGATATTTCGTCACTAAGTTGATTGTAAGATTGATACAGAGGAATCGAAGTCAATAAAATAGTCATCAAAATCAACAGCAGGCGACTTGGCAAACTACCGATGCGCTTCAATCGTTCCGATGCCGGAATTCGCTCGACCAAAGACTGCATCCAAATACTTTCTCCATTGCTTTCCCGCCACAAACGCACTCGCTCGCGCACGGGAAAACTATCAATATGCAGAACCAAAAACACCAGCATCGCCATAAACGTAATAGCGACTAAGTTTGTAAAAAACAGCAGCCCTCCCCCCCGCGCCACCGCCAACCCGCTTCCGGGACTCAGACTCACCGCCATCCCAATCCCGTAACCCACCACACACAGCGGCGGCATCAACGCCACCGCGATAGAAACCCCCGGAATAGAGGTAACAACCCCCTTAGCCTCCTTGCAAATAGCCACCGCCCCCACAGCCCCAGAAAACAGCGCTATCACTAAATCCAGCAAATTTGGCTGAGTTCTGGCCAAAATTTCGCTGGTCATTTCCTTAAACGGCAAAATCAATACCAACACCACCGCAAAGGAAATAGCCAGCGTGCAGCTCAAAATTAAATTAACAAGGGCCCGCAGCGCCAAAATCGCATCCCCAGCAGCCAAAGCCAGCCCGTTTGCCAAAATACTCCCCATTAAAGGTGAAATCAGCATCGCGCCAATGATGACGGCCGGACTATTCAACACCAATCCCAGGGTAGCTATCCCAGCAGAAAATAAAACTTGAATCCAATAACTGGCATCTGTCAGAGTCACGGACTGAGCAAGGTCCAAATAGACTTGTTCTTTGCGAACCGCGCTAACCCCTAAATTGTGAGCAAACCAGCGTCTCAACCGAAGGAACTGCGCTAATATCTTTAGGCGCTGCATTACATATCCTGAGAAACAATAAATATTTTTTACCAACCTAGTGTAGTGCATTGATGCCTATCTTTGTGGTGGCAGCATCAATAAGAGGCAGTTTGTGTAGCTTGGGTTGAGAGAAACTGAGATATTGCACTATTTTCTATAAGCCGATCAAAACCGGGAATAAAACCAAAAAACTAAGTTTTAATCCTAGATTTTTAATCTTATTCCCGGTTTTTGCTTGTTGTGCAAGATGTCAGGCAGAACGAATCCTACATTTCACTTCGCCCAACAATATCATTTATCATAAATCTTGCACCAATTTCAGAAATCGAGTTTTTGACTTCAATATTTAGTTTTCAATCAAAAATTAGGTCAAAAACCCGGCTTCTTTGGTTTCAAATGTCTAAAGGACTAATTAGCAGTACCGATAATTAAACCCGATCGCGCGGGCATATTCAACGCTAACTTCCGAGTTTCTCCCTCACCTTCCCAAACAAACTCACCCTTGCCAAACAGCAATTTATCGTGAGAAAATTTCAAACTGGGAGTCTCAAAATTTACCTTTACCTCTTGAGTTGCCACATTCACCGCCACAATTATTTCCTCCTCCTCCAAAATTCGCGCAAAGACGTAAACCGTGCCTTCAGCAAACAGAATTTTGTAAGTCCCTGTGCGGAGGGCGACGTATTTGTGGCGCAAAGCTATCAACTGTTTGTGGTAATCTAAAACATCAAGTTCCCAGTGAGCTTTTAAGGGAAAACTGCGGCGAGAATCTGGATCTAGAGCGCCCGGTAAACCAACTTCATCACCGTAATAAATGCTGGGAGCTCCGGCATAAGTTAACAGCAGCAAAGTCGCAATTTCGACACTAGAGCGATCGTCCCCAGCAATTGATAGCAACCTCGCAGTATCGTGACTGGCCAACAAATTTAGTTGAGTTAGCTGTATTTGCCACGGATATAATTCCAAAACTTTCTGAATTTTCTCGCCGTACTGCTTGGCAAACAGCGCCGGATAGGGGTAATAAGAACGACCTTCTAATTGGTTCATATCTACCCGATCGCCTGCAGCAAAAGCAATAGTCGGTGCCGCAAACAGATAATTCATCACGCCGTCAAATTGACTGCCATCGAGCCATTCTCTCGCATCTTCCCAGACTTCGCCGACAATGTAAGCTTCGGGATTAACAGCTTTCACTCTGTCTCGAAATTCCTGCCAAAATCCCTCTGTTTTAATTTCAAAAGGAACGTCCAGCCGCCAGCCGTCAATGCCGAATTTAATCCAATATTCGGCGATTTCCATAATATACTCTCGCACTTCTGGATTGTCGTGATTGAACACGGGCAGCGCTCGATTGCCGTCCCAACCGAGATAATTAGCTGGGAAATTGCCGTCGTAGGGGGATAGCGGCCAGCCTTCAACTTGAAACCAATCTAGCCAAGGAGAATGGGGGCCGTTTTCCAGGATGTCGTGGAAGAAGAAAAAGCCGCGGCTGGCGTGGTTGAATACGCCGTCTAGGACAATTTTGATATTGCGATCGTGGGCTGCGTCTAGAAGCTCTTTAAATGCTGGATTGCCGCCTAACATCGGATCTACTTGGTAGTAGTCGTGGGTGTGGTAGCGGTGGTTACTGGCCGACTGAAAAATGGGGGTAAAGTAAATGGCATTAATGCCTAAATCTTGCAAGTAATCTAGCTGTTCCATAACGCCCCACAAGTCGCCGCCTTTGTAGCCTTGGAGGGTGGGGATTTCGTGCCATTCTTCCCACATGAAGTTTTGCAGCAGGCGTTTGCGAGGCTGTTTGCTTTTGGCAAAGCGATCGGGGAATATTTGGTAGAATACGGCGTGTTTAACCCAGTCGGGGGTTTGAATTTGCATACAATTTTCCTAGCTTGCTATGGCTTAGGCTACAGTAGCAGAGGTTTCTAGGGGATCTAGCTTTTGGTAGAGAATATACACTCGATCGAGTTTTGTCGATCGACCGATCGTAAAATATCACAAAAATTTGCCGTCAATCGGAGATTTATCACTGATTTTATCTGAGATATCGATCGTCCCGACTCAGGTGTGTCATTGGTCATCAGTCATTGGTCATCAGTCATCAGTGGTGTGTCGCTGGCTGTGGGTGCAACGTCATCAGTCAAAGGCGGGAACTATACCAAAGGGCGATCGAGCCTGGATGGATAAATTGCCACAAAGCGAGAATTAACAACAGCAAAATTGTAATTAACAGCCAAAACCCCGAACCTTATTCTGTCGTTAAACTTCCCTTATTTATCGATGGGTATTTTAACTCAAACCTCAAATTTTTTTTAACTATCCATGATTGATGGATGAGTATTTTAACTCACAACTCAACACTCATATAGCAATTCGAGCAACAGATGAGGTATCGCTCCCTCAAGCCCTCAATCTCTCAATCCCCCAATCTAAAACTTATAAGCTCGCGACTTGTCCGCTGGCGTAGCCGAAGCAAGCCGAAGTATCTAAAATCTCAACTTCTCACCTTTTTGAAAAAGGCTACAACTATAGTCCCGTCAACACTCCAACTCTCATAAACCTCGTTTTTTTCACTCCTATAGAACCTACGTAAAAAAATCGGTTTCTTGGAAAATCGTTGCTAATCTAAGAGAGGCTCGATCTAGAAACCTGGTATTTTTGCCTAGCCTGCGTCCTGAACTGTCTTATCGAGCGTAGGAACAAAATATTTTGATTAAAAATCCCCGTTTCAGCACCAGCGACTGAACTCAAAACTCAAAACTTCCTTACTCCCCCCCCTTGTCAAGAAGCCCTCACCATTAGACACTGAACTTGGAGAGTTAATCGACCCTAGGGAGAAAGTTCCTTGAAAAAAGTTTTAGCCATCATCCTCGGTGGCGGTGTAGGCACCCGCCTTTACCCCCTAACCAAACTGCGAGCCAAACCCGCAGTTCCCCTGGCCGGCAAATATCGCCTCATCGATATTCCTGTCAGCAATTGCATCAATTCCGAAATACTCAAAATCTACGTTCTCACCCAATTCAACTCGGCATCCCTCAACCGCCACATCTCTCGTACCTACCAGTTTTCTGGCTTCAGCGAGGGATTTGTCGAGGTGCTCGCCGCCCAGCAAACCCAGGAAAATGCCAACTGGTTCCAAGGGACAGCAGACGCAGTTCGCCAATATCTCTCGCTGCTAGAACAGTGGGACGTTGACGAATTCTTGATTCTCTCAGGCGACCACCTCTACCGCATGGACTACCAGAAGTTTGTGGAGAGACACCGCGAAACCAACGCCGATATCACCCTCTCGGTTTTACCGATGGACGAGAAGCGGGCGTCGGATTTTGGTTTGATGAAAATCGACGAAAGCGGCCGCGTTGTTTCTTTCAGCGAAAAACCAAAAGGCGATCCGCTCAAACAAATGCAGGTGGATACTACTAAACTGGGACTGACAGCGCAGCAGGCTCAGGAAAGTCCTTACATTGCTTCGATGGGGATTTATCTCTTTAAAAAAGAAGTTTTGATTAAACTTCTGAAAGAATCTCCAAACCAAACTGATTTTGGTAAAGAGATTATTCCGAATTCTTCAAAAGACCATAACGTTCAAGCTTATTTGTTTGACGATTACTGGGAAGATATCGGAACGATTGAGGCTTTTTATGATGCTAACTTGGCTCTGACTAAACAGCCTAAGCCTCCTTTCAGTTTCTACGATGAAAATGCGCCGATTTACACTCGCCCGCGTTTCTTGCCGCCGACTAAGCTTTTAGATACTCACATCACTGAATCGATTATTGCTGAAGGCTGCATTCTCAAAAATTGCCGGATCGACCATTCTGTGCTGGGAGTTCGATCGCGCATTGAAGCTGGATGTACGATTCAAGATACCCTGGTTATGGGTGCTGACTTCTACGAACCGGACGCCGAACGGCATTCGAGTTTGGACAATGGCGGTGTCGCCCTCGGTATCGGTGCGGATACTACAATTCGCCGCGCGATTGTGGATAAAAATACCCGCATCGGCCGCAATGTTCAAATAATTAATAAAGACCGAGTGGAAGAATCGAACCGCGAAAACCAAGGTTTTTACATCCGCAGCGGCATTGTCGTAGTCCTGAAAAACGCCACGATTCCTGATGGAACTATCATTTAGTTATTAGTCATTAGTCATTAGTGGTCAGCGATCAATTTTTTGATTTAAAATCAGCCACCTGAAAGTCAGGTGACTGATGATAAATAACTAAATTAGTGACCGATTACCAATGACCGATGACTGATAACTGATAACTGATGACTCAAGGGATTTTTTTTAAACTCATTATTAATTGCAACTGCTGATACCAGTTTGTCGCAATACTTGGCTTGATTTAAAGCACCGGGTTTTAATATGGTACTGTCTATGTTACAGCCTTTCTCAAAAAAGTGAAAAATCAGTCGATTTTAGATTGGGATGGAGGGATTAAGAGATTGAGGAATCGATATTTCCTATGAGAACTCGAACTGTTATACAGGGCGTTGTGAGACTGATATATTCGATCGCCTGCGTCTGGCGGATGGCTTCTGATTCTTATATTTGCGATCGTAGCACGACTGACAAACGCGCTGCCCGTTTCTGAGCAACACACAAATCTCCGAACGATCTTTCCAATCGTCGCAGCAGCCACAAGGCCAACTTAGCAAATAATTAATCATGTAAATACCCTGGTAGCGTCAAAAGCTTATTGATATATACTATCCTATCTTAATTTTTTTGAAAGTGTGTACTCTAGTTAACAAATGAGGAAGAGATTATCTTATATTTTTGTGATTTAAGTCAATGAAGAAAGTGTCAAAATAAGATATAGCGTTTCTCAAAAAGGTGATAAGTCAGTCGATTTTAGATACTTCGGCTTGCTTCGGCTACGCCAGCGGACAAGTCGCGAGCGTACAAGTTTTAGATTTTAGATTGAATAATTTTTGATTTTCGATTTTCGATTGGGGAATTGAGGAATTGAGGGATTTTAAATTTTAGATACTTCGGCTTCGCTGGCTCACAAGTTTTAGATTTTAGATTGAGGAATTGGGGATTGAGGGATTGGGGGATTGGGGAATCTATGGATTTTAGATTAAGCGATTGAGGGATTGAGTAATTTTTTATTGGGGATTGAGGACTCGATCGCTCAACATTCATATTTCGCTCAAACTGCTATAGTATAGCATCGTTACGGTCAGAAAAAAATGTATCGCAAGGTTATTGAATTACGGCCCGCTTTAAGGTAAAGTACAGTCACAATTTACGCTGCAAATTCTCCGAAACTTCCCGATAAGAACCTATTAGGATTGGGATTGCTGGAAAAGCTAGAGACACAAAAGTGCGATCGCACCGCGCACCGCAAAAAACAGCAAAAAGAGCGATCGCCCGCGCCGATATACCCTCATACAGAACTCGCACCAACTAGCCCGCAGCAGCTATCCCAGGCTCGCCTAAAGGGTGGCGGGACGATCGGGCGCACGAGCTACACCAAAATCAACAGAGGCGCACAACGGCTAAAAACCTTAAATATCAGCCTGGTGCGGAAATTGCGATGTCCCGTAAGCAACAACCGAACTCGATCGAGTCCCAACCTTTGATAACCTATAATTTAAATCAGATGCAGCAGGCAGTTTTTACCCTAAGCATCAAACTAACTTGCCATCTTGCTAATTAGGGATTTATTTTTTCTAACAACTAACAACTAACAACTAACAACTAATAAAGAGAGGATTGCTTAATGGCTGCAACAGATTTTAAAGACTATTACGCTATTTTGGGACTCAACAAAACCGCCACTTCAGACGAAATGAAAAAAACTTTTCGCAAACTAGCGCGAAAATATCACCCGGACATGAACCCCGGGAACAAAGAAGCCGAAGCTCGTTTTAAAGAAGTAAACGAAGCTTACGAAGTGCTCTCAGACCCAGAAAAACGCAAAAAATACGACCAATACGGTCAATACTGGAAACAAGCGGCTACAACTGGCGGCGGATGGCCAGGCGGAAACAGTACAAATGTAGACTTTGGCGGCGTTGACTTCAGCCAGTACGGCAGTTTTGACGAATTTATCAATGCCTTGCTCGGCCGCGCTGGTGGCAGTGCTGGTGCTGGTCGCAACGGTCAGTGGAATTACAGCACCTACCGAGGCGGCACCGGCGGGCCGGGCGGTTTTGGGGGATTTGAAGATTTTGCGGGGTACGAAAACCGCAGCGCAGGAAGCTCTCTCGATACCGAGGTGACGATTTCCCTAACTTTGGGGGAAGCGTTTCGCGGCACTTCTAAGCGAGTCGCCACGGGCGAAGTTTCGATTCCTGCGGGTGTGAAAACCGGCAGCAAAATTAGGGTGAAAGGCAAAGGTCAAGTTGACCCGTACACGAAGCAGCAGGGAGATTTGTACCTCAAATTAGAAGTTTTGCCTCACGCTTTTTTCCAGTTTGAGGGAGAGAATTTAATTTGCGAAGTGCCGATAACTCCCGATGAAGCGGTGTTGGGAGCTTCGATTGAAGTGCCTGCGCCTGAAGGTACGATAGTGGTAAAATTTCCAGCCGGGATGCGTTCTGGTCAGTCTTTGCGGTTGCGAGGTAAAGGATGGCCGAAACCGAAGAAGGATGAACGCACTGATTTGTTGGTCAAAATTGCGATCGTCCCGCCCAAGGAACTCAGCGCCCTAGAGCGCGAATGCTATGAAAAAATCCAGGCCAATCGCACTTTTAATCCCCGAAGCAATTTAAGCCAAGCGCTACTTTGAAACAACCTGCATTGCGCGTACCAGACAACGCCAAGAAGGAAAGCGAGTCATCTGTGGGGTTGAGGCGGGTTTGCAAATATCGCGGATCTGAAGTTATCGATATTGGTGAACCCGCTCTGCATCGGATGCAAGCTCGATCTATTCGTACTCGATCGTTCCACTTTCTCAAGACTCATCGCTAGCTGTTAGCTGACTGGGTTGGCTACCTTCTTGGATTTTAATGCTAATGTTTTTAGCTCCTTTTTTCTCCAAATCTTTGATGTAGCCGTTGGTGTTGTGAGAAGCTTCATCTTTGCTTTCGTAGGGGCCAAAATAATAGGTGCGCTTGGGCAAATCTGTGTCAACTTCCACCCACCACTGGCGACTTCTACCGCCCATCGGTTGAGTTAGTATCCAGAAAGCAGCAACGTACATACCTAATAAATAAAGTCCGAACATAGTAGCTATCCCTGAAGTCAAGTAGTTTGTAATGTTCTTAAGCTACCAGGACAAATAGAGTGATCGGATCGTCCTATATGCTGATTTAGCTATGCTAATTGTTGAGGGTAAATGCTGGTTAATATCTGCATTTTGGTGGAGAATAGTTTGAGGTTTCGGCGATGTAAGTCGTTGCAACACGTACAAATTCTACTCCCAGCGGACTAGGAGAAGATGATGTTTATATTATTGTTGAGGTTTCAGTTAACTCAACATTCAAAATTTTTAAGCTGCGATACTCTCTGAAAATTCATCTTCGTCAATGGTGAGAGCTGAAGGCTGACACCGTTTGATGCGGATGCTTATTCTTTTGGCTCCTTCGCTTTCCAAATCTTCGAGATAGCCCGGAGTATGACTGGAGGCTTCTTTGTCGGTGTCGAAGGGGCCAAAATAATAGGTACAGCGAGGCAAATCTGTGACGATTTCTACCCACCATTTTTCGGGTCTGCGGGAGTTGGGCGCAGCAAGCACGGACAAGACTACGATGTAGATACAAAATAAATAAAATCCGAGCATTTTTCCTCTTTTGGGGTTATTTATTTTCTATTGGGCTTATGCTTATGAACCGGGTTTTTAGGATACGTTAGAGGTTGCAGAGTATCTCTCAAGAAACGGGGTTTCTGTTGTCCTGCGCGCAATTATTGTTATAAATTTACCAAGGAAATTTGTGCGATCGCCTCGATCTAAGTGCTGATTTTGAGGTGAGATATAAAATCCTAGGGAATAAGCTATTTTGTATTTAATTTTAAGCTCGATCGCGCGCTATAAATTGTCACGAGAGTTTAAGTATTGAGTAGCTGGCAATTTAGATGGGCGACAGATGGGTTCGGGAAATATGCCTAAATGTAGAGTGACTTTACGCTAGCACCGCCACAGCTTGAAAAACTGTGGCTAAAATAGCAAAACCCGCCGCGGCGGGTTGTTTTGTTAAGCTATAAAATTATTCCAACAAATCTGATTTGTCGGCCCCCATCAGGAGGCTGAGGTTTAACGCTTGCCTTTGGGGAACTGTTCGATGCCAGCCCAACCGTAAAAAACTAGCTCGTCGTTTTGAACTCGGCAGCGGTCTACTCGTAATTGAGTGCCTTCTAAGGCAAATTTGTCTAAATCTAGCAAGTTATTTACGTGGGCAATTATAGCTTGACCCAAGTCTACTGCTTGCTGGTCGCCTCCGTATGTAACGCTGACAAATTGGATTTTGCGTCGGTCTTCTACTTGCAATTGAGCTGTAATATCTATGTTGACTGGTTCGCTGGAATTGCCGATCGCAATTTCGGACTGCAGCCTAATTGATTTGTCTGTTCCGAAGCTGACTTCTGTGTTTTGAAAGTGCAGAGATTGCTCTTGATATTTCAGCTTCTGGAGTTTTTCAACTACAAAAGGTGTGTTGAATGAGGTGGTTAAATCCGATCGACTTAAGACTATTCGCATATTTGCCTGGGTAGGCTGCCGCAATTTCACGCTTCCTGCAAAAATCGCCCCAAAATCAATGGAGAGTGCTTGCAGGTAGAGTTCCATCACTTCTATGCGAAGGCCGTTGTACATCAACATACCTTTGCCAATGAAGTCGAAACCATCGATGCTTCCCTGCAATAGTTTGGCTACTGGTTCGACTCGGATGTTGGCTTCGGCCTTTTCCGAACTTTTGAATAAGGCCGCGATCGCAGCTCCTGCTACTTTGCTGACAAGGCGATCGCCACTTTGACCTTGAAAGGATGTACCGCTAAACAAAGCTGCTACCATTTATGCGTTTGCTGATCTAATGTCGCTATTATAACCTCCCATTAAGAAATGTTAAAATAGCTTGTGCTTATTCACTTTATAAGTTGATCTTGTTTTTGATCTGCCTAGAAAGGAATATATTTGAAATTTAAGGACTCAGCGGGGTGCCTTGGAGACAGGCGCGATCGAGCAAAGCTCCATCCCATATGGTTTGTTCGATCGCAGCACAGAGCAAATTAGCCCCCGTCAGGTTAGCCCCGCGGAGTACGGCTCCATTCAAGATGGCTTCTTCCAAATCAGCGCCGGACAAATCAGCACCGGACAAATTAGCATGGCTCAAATCGGCAGATTGCAAAATTGCCCGAACCAAAGCTGCGCCGCGCAAATCGGCACCACGCAAATCGACACCGCTCAAATCCAAATTGCCGATCGCAGCGCCTGTCAAAAAAGCACCCCCAAAACTTGCCTCGCGCACTAAAGCATTAGCAAAGGAAGCTCCGCGCAAATCGGCATTCCGAAAATCTGCGCCCCGCAAATCTGCGCCGCTCAAGTCAGCGCCGCGGAGGTTTGCTCGCAATACCGCCCGCTGCAAATTAGCACCGGCGAGATTAGCTCCTGCTAAGTTGGCTTGAGACAAGTCGGCACCGGCGAGAGCGGCCCCTCCTAAGTCTGTGCCGGCTAAATCTCTGCCGGCCAACATATAAACTTTGCCTTTGCGTATAGCTTCGAGGTCGTTAGTCATTAGTTTTTGGTCAGTAGTCAGTAGTCAGTTGTTAGTTGTCAGTTGTCAGGAAAGCAGTTGGCAGTTGGCAGTTGGCAGTTGGCAGTTGTCAGTTGGCAGTTGGCAGTTGGCAGTTGTCTGTTGTTACCAATAACAAATAACCAATAACAAATAACCAATAACCAATAACCAATAACAAATAACCAATAACTACTAACTAAAAACTAATTGCCGCACTCATTTTATAACGCCGGAGCGGCTGCGGTGGTTCGATCGCCCAAATCTTCCAACCATACATTCGGCAGTTGACTGGGGCGATTCGGCAACTGCATCAAACCCATTTCGGCTAACCTGACGACGTTGCTGAGAGTTTCCACCAAAGCCGGATCGAAGCGAAGGCCGCACAGTTGCCGGCACTCTTCCAAAGCTTCGCTCAAACTCAAAGCCGGACGATCGCCCCGTGGTTGAGTCAATTCTTGAAAATAAGCGACCAACCCCAAAATCCGCGCAGCAATGGGTATCTCTTCGCCTCGCAAACCCTCTGGCCTGCCGCTGCCGTCCCAATATTCGAGTTTGTGCTTGACAATTTCTGCTACAGGTGCTAGTTCCGGCATTGCTTGCAGCAGTTGGGAACCGATGAAACTGCGATCGCGCCAAAATGAGAAAGTTGATTGGTCAAAAGTATCGGGAGTGCGATCGAACACCTCATTTGGTGCCGAAACTAAGCCAATTCTAAACAGCAATCCGGCCAGCCGCAGCCTCCGCAACTGCAAAGCTGGCAAATCCAGCAGTTGACCCAAAGTTTCCGACAAAGCCGCCACCTGCAAAGAAGCTGTGGGATTTGAAGTATCGCGTTCGTCCACCCGCTGCGCCATCCGCAGAAAAGCTTGCAGTTTGTTAGCGTTCAAATTGCGGCTGACGCGCAAAGCTTGACCTTCCAATTCCCACAAATCGCGGGTTTGGCGGTTAATTGCTACCATTTGTTGCTGAGAACTTTGCAGGTAAGTGACGATCCGCGATACTACGCCGCTAATATCTGCCAAGGGCGGGCCTTTTGTGGCAAGAATCGATCGGTAAATTTCCTGCAAACTGTCGGCCAGGGGGGAGTTGTAATGTCGCGTCTGTTCTATAAAAATTTCTGCGGAGGCTGACACTAAGGACTGATCAAAGGACCACAAACCGTAGAATTTTCGCTCTGTATCAACTTCTGGCTTGCCCTCTGGCAAATATTCTTCGCTGGAAAGTTCGCGGCAAAGCACCATTGCTTTGTATGTTGGAGCGAGGATGATTAAATTCCATTCTTCGATGATGGGGTCGTTTTCATCGAGATTTATTAAAGATACATTTTCTAATTGCCCGGTTTTGTGGGTAGCGAAACCGCTGTCGGCTACTGCACCGATGACAACGCGCCGAGAGGCGTTAGCAATATCCAGGTAGCGATCGGCTTCCTGCAAATACCATTTTCCCTGCTGAAACGTCACCAAAACTAGGGGTTTGAGTTCGACTTCGTCCCCGCTGCTGGTTTGCAAGATGTGGTCTTCTAGGGCGTGACACAGGGCTACTAGGGTGTTTTTGAAGTAAACCCCGTAGCTAGAAGGCAGTTTTCCGTCGGGAAGTGTAGCTTGTAGTCTGGCGAGAGTTGATTCTGGATTCATTGCAAAAGGCGGTGCCGGCTCTTATTTATTGTAGCGGGCGATCGAGCTTCTCGAAAATACTTTTGGCCAAAAATTCCTATTTTTGATCGTTTGCCACTCCCCTACGCATAAAAACCGCTATTTGACGCTGCATAGTTCGCTTTCAATGTATGTCTGTCGCGCGCCTGCCACTTTTTCTGAACCTACAAAAAAACTTATTTTAATAGCGATGAATTAGTTTCGGCAATTTTGGGAAAACCATCTGTCTGTGGCGGAGTTTTTTTGCACCCAAAAACCTGCCGACAGGAAGACGCTAACTGACTTAAGTATTAACTACTATTTTTTAATCAATATTAGGAATTTCTAGCGTGCTTCAACAAAATCGGAATTTAGGGGAACAGGCGATCGACAAAGTGGCAGAGATTGCTATTGCTAGCAAATTAGACGAATCGGAAAGTTTGTCTGTCACAGTCAACACCGATCCCGGCCAGCTAGCCCAGGGAGAAGTCGAACAAGTTGCCGTTGAGGGTAAAGGATTGGTAATGCAGCAAGATTTGCGCGTCCAAGAATTGGAAATTAACGTCCAGGATATTGCTGTCAATCCCCTGAGCGCTATGTTTGGTAAGATTGAACTAAACGGGCCCGCTTTCGGTACGGCGCGCGCAGTTTTAACAGAAAGCGATATCAACCGCGCTTTTAATTCCGAATACATCAGCCGCAAACTAAAAAATTTAGAAGTTACTGTTGACGGAAAATCGCTGACTGTAGACGTTAAAACTGTGGATGGTCAGTTGCTGTCAACCGGAAAAATTGCTTTAAATGCTGAGGTATCGGTGCGGGAAACTGAGTCTACTCAAAAGATTTATTTTACCGCCAAACCTCAGATAGCGGCGGGCGGCTGGGCAATTTCTCTTGAGGATATTGAGTATCCCGAAAACAAGGAATTTTCGCCGGAGTTAACCGCAGCTTTGGCGGACAAAGCTGGTGAAATTTTAAATTTGCGAAACTTTGAACTTGAGGGAATGTCGCTGCGAATTCAGCAGTTAAATGTGGAAGCTGGCGTGCTGACTTTGCAAGCTGAAGCGAAAGTGGAACAATTTCCTAGTTAGCAGCTTAGACTTGAGTTGCATAAATATTCGACCTGTTAACCGCAGTTTTAAAGCGGATAAACGCAGATAATTTAATCTTGTCTGCGTTGAGTGCAACTCAATGTTATTTTCGGTTGCGGTGCGTCGATTGTATATTTTTCGAGTTGATTCACAACCAGTTTTAAATGGGAATTTTTAAGATTTACTTTACAGCTAAATTTGGGAGCTTGAACAAAAGTATAAAAATTAGATATTTTCGCTACACGATTACATGGCGCGGTATCCGTTTTTTGGTCGATCGCAAAAAAGATAAAACTTGTTCAAATCGAGCCATTATTGAAACTGACGCAGCCTGCTACTTGAGGGTAGAACTCGTGCAAAAAATGGAAAGTTCAACCCTTGAAACTGCGGCGCTGCGGCTGGCAATCACAAAGTTTTTTCATTTATGCACAAGTCCTTGGAAATCTTTTCCTATTCTCAAAAAATTAGATTTTACTTACCTTTTGTCCCAGAAGCATCCGCAATTAAATCATCTTTATCAACTTTCGGAACAAAATCAGGCCGTTCTTTGGATTCCCAGCCGGGGGGACGCTTGGAGTTGTACCACGCAATGGAGCCGATACTAACCGCAGCCACAAATCCAACACCAAGAACTGAGATGGGAATAATTAGGTTGCTTTCTACCATTAGGTTAAAATCCTTATTTACTTTACTTCTTTATCATTTTATGTGCTTTGGGCGATCGCGCAATATATCTGAAGGCTGAAAAAGTGAGTGCATTGCAGCCATAATACTTAGACATGGGAATTTGAGGGCTGGTTTATGGCGCTGTTGACAATGGCATTGGTGTTAGCTGCCAGTTTTGCCCTCGGTGCTTTGCCGCTTACTAGCTGGGCGGTACGACTGTTGGGCGGCGGTGATTTGAGGCGGTTGGGCACGGGGAATGTTGGTGTTTCGGCTGCTTTCATTCACGGCGGGAAGTTGGCGGGGATTGCTGCGGTGTTGGCGGAAGTTGGGCGTGGTATTTTGCCGGTTTTGGCGGGCAGATTTTGCTTCCCGGATGCGCCGGAAATTGCGATCGCCCTGTTGATTCCTCTAGTCGCTGCCCGGTACGCGATCGCCGGAGGTGGAGGTGTCACTAATGCCGTTTGGGGTCTTTTGGTATTTTCGCCGCCGGTGGCTGTGTCGTCGGGCATCTGGGGGCTGCTGGTGTGGGGTTTGGCAGGGCAGTGGTGGGGTAAGGGCGATCGGGCGAGACTGTTTGCTTCCCGCTGCGGCTGTCTTTGCACTCCTCTCTGGGTTTGGGTGTGGCGGCAATCAATGCCCGAATTTTTAGCAGCAGCCGGATTGGCTTTGTTGTTAGCAGCGATTAATATCCGTCAGGGTGATGATATGGCTTTATCTAAATCGGAACAATTGTTTTCTCTAGATGACTCGCTGGATGCTGCAATCTGCGGCGATAAAGCTGCTAAGTTGTCTCAGCTAAAACGCGCTGGTTTTAATGTTCCTGTTGGTTTTGTTTTACCATCGCAGGAAGAAGGCAGGAAGCAGGAGGCAGCAGGCAGGAGGCAGCAGGCAGGAGGTAGTATGAAGAGGAAAGAAGGAAGAAGGAATGATGAAAATGTCGATCGCCCCTCAATCAGTAATTCGGTCATTCAAAACCTCAAATCGAAAATCCCTAACCGCATAATTGTGCGCTCTTCTGCTGCGGGAGAAGATGGCGATTTGAGTTCCGCCGCCGGACAATATCAAACCATCGGGCCTGTTTTGACAGAAGCAGAATTGCTCGACGGCATTAATTGCTGCCGCCAGTCTTATTGGACTTCCGAAGCTGTGGCTTACCGCCGCCAGCGACAACTGCCAGATACTCAAATGGCTGTATTGATTCAGCCTTATATTGAAAGCCAAATTGCCGGAGTTATGTTCAGCCGCAATCCTTTAGATGGCGGTTCCCAAATCATTATTGAAGCTTTGCCGGCAGGTGCTGCATCTGTTGTCGGCGGGCAAGTTACTCCGGTTCATTTGGAAGTTGATTTTAGCCAAGTTGAAACTTTAGAACTAAATTTAAGCGCCCTAGAATTTAGTTCAATTATTGATAAAGAAATTATAGCAGAATTAGTCAAACAAGCGCAAGCCGTCGAAGCTTTTTTTCACGGCATACCGCAGGATATTGAGTGGAGTTGGGACGGAGAAAAAGTTTGGATTTTGCAAAGCCGCCCGATTACCAATTTGCAGCCGTTTTGGACGCGGACTATTGCGGCAGAAGTGATTCCCGGTGCAATTCGCCCGCTAACTTGGTCGATTAATCGGCCGCTGACTTGTGGAGTTTGGGGAGAGATTTTTCAGGTGGTTTTGGGCGATCGCGCTGCTAATCTAAATTTTAATGAAACAGCAACTTTGCTGGGTTCCCACGCCTATTTTAACGCGACTTTGTTGGGCGAAATTTTTCGGATGATGGGATTGCCGGAGCAGGGTTTGGAATTTTTGCTGAGAGGGCAGAAGATGGGTAAACCGCCTTTGGGGAAGATTTTGCCTTCTTTGCCCGGTTTGTGGCGTTTGGTGCAGCGGGAGAGGGCGCTAAATGCAGATTTTGAGGGCGATCGTACTTCTATTTTTATCCCCGCACTGCAAAGTCTGGAGAAGTCATTTGATAGTAGGCAGTTGGCAGTTGATAATAGTAACAATGCCCAATTCCCAATTCCCGATTCCAAATGCCCAATGCCCAATGCCCAATGCCCAATGCCCAATTATCAGTATTTGTCGGAGTTGTTGGCCAGAGCTGAGCAAATTCAGGAGTGGCTGAAACCGATTACTTATTACAATATCTTAGGGCCGATCGGGCTGGCAATTCGCAAATCAATTTTTCAGGTTGACGATGAATGGCTTGTCAATGATACTGCTCCTGAAATCGCTTCGGTGCGAGCTTTGCAACAGTTGGCTGAAAAATTGCGAACAACTGCTATTTTGCAATTGGGCGAAACTGTTTCAACCGCACAGTTAGCACAATTTTTTGCTGAAAATTCGGTTTTACAAGCAAACTTTGAGCAGTGGCTTAATACTTACGGATATTTGAGCGAGGTGGGAACGGATATCGCTGTTCCTACTTGGCGAGAACAGCCGGAAATTTACCGAAAGTTGCTGTTAACTCTGGCTCAAAAACCTGCTGTTGCTAATTTGGCAGCAACGGGTAAATTAAGCTTGACTTTTGCTCAAAAATGGCGCTTAAATAAATGTCAGGATCGAGCTATAGTTAAAAGCCAAATTAGCGAAGTTTACGCTCGTTTGTTGGCTCACCTACGCTGGACTTTTTTGGAGATTGAAGCTTGCGGATTGGAAATGCAGGTATTTGAGGAACCGGGGGATATTTTTTATCTGGAATTTGGGGAGATTCAGCAGTGGATTCGTAGCGCTGCAAATGTTTGTTTTCAATATAAAATTAGCCAAAGGCGCGATCGCCTGTTAGCCGATCGCGATCGCCCGATTCCTGCTGTAGTCTACGGCAATTTACTGCCAAATTCTTCCAAAAGGGCGATCGACCTCGCAACATCAACAACCGCTATCGTGCAGGGAATCCCCGCAAGTATCGGCTGCGTCGAAGGTTTTGTCAAGATTTGCCGGAGTGTCACCACAGAATTAGGCGAAAGTGCGATCGTTGTCGTACCCTACACCGATGCAGGTTGGGCACCCCTGCTGTTAGGAGCAACAGCAATTATATCTGAAGTTGGCGGCCAATTGTCTCACGGAGCAATTATCGCGCGCGAGTACAAAATTCCCGCCGTTATGAATATTCCAGAAGCTACAACTCGCCTGCGAGACGGTCAAAAAGTGCGGGTAGACGGATATCTCGGCACTGTGGAATTGCTCGAATAAACGAAACGAAAAATAATGTAAAAACTCATGCCTGCGGTACGGGCAGGTTTTGCCAACAATAATTACCTAACCACCATAATCTAGTAAATGCGCCCCGACAGATAAAAAAGCCGTTTATTCACAATGGTGCAAGATATCCGCCCTACAAACCGCTCTCAAATTGCCTCTTTCCTAAAGTAAGAAATTCTGCACAACATAGTTCCCCAGATTTCTACCAGAACTCAAACCATCTACGTTAGCAGTCATGAAATGGATGCCTCCGTAAAGGCGGCTCATCCCCGATTCGTCAGCAGCTTCGGCAAAGTTTTCAAAAGTTCGCAAACTGTTGACAGATTTATCTCCCTTGTCCGCAAAGCCGTAATCCGAACCGAATGCAGCATTCAGAACAGGCTCTGCCGCACCGCTAAAGGTACTGTGGCCCGACGTGTACTCGGGGAACGGCGGAGTTGTTAGCAGCGGAGTCCACAGGGGGTCGGCTGTCGTGTTGGGGTTGTTGTCTCTGTCAGCTTCGCGGATAGCTGTCACCGGTCGCCACAAATTGTACTTGTACTTGGTATCCCAAGAGACAACAGCAGCATCGGCGAGGGCAAAATTTAGCAGGGCGAACAACCGGGCGTTATCTTCCAGAGAGTTACCCGCCAGGGCGGCTGCATCTTCGGCGATTTGGTTCCAGTGGCCCGGAGGCGTAAACGTGCCTGCACCGTTGGCCCAGAAGTTGGCGATGGCAGTTTGATCTGGGGTGCGCGTGAGACTGTCACTTTTGCCGATTTCTTTGACGAAGTTAACTTCCTCTGCGTACTTGGCGCTGTCAAGGGCGGGGGGGCCCTCTGTGCGAAACTGAGAACCGCTAGTCATAACAAAGGGAGTAACGCCGGGCCACTGCGGCGCCAGGCCTACAGCAAAAGCGGGGGGAGTCGGCGTCCAGAGACCGGGCTCGGTTGAGGGGGTGTACGGCACTTCTGTCTTTGTGCCGTCTGTACTCCGCAAAGTGATAATTTGGTCGGCAACTTTTTGTCCGAGGGCGATGCCGTCTTCTTTAGATTTACCGTCAGGAATTTTGGCTAAAGACGATGCGTATGCTTCGTTGAATGTGGCTGCTTGGGCTGGGTAGAGGCTGACTAAGACGCGGAGGGCAGCGGCTGCTGTGGCTGCTTCTGGTGATGTGCCTGCTGGTGCATCGATGCTGATCCGGTAAGGGCTGTATTTTTTGCTGATGGAGTTAACAGAGTCGTAAACGGCTGCCTGAACCATTGCCATGTTTCGGGAGGCTTGGGGAGGCGCGGTGTTGCCTGTCCGCACTGCATTCAGCATGACTCCGTTCCAATCGAGGATGGGGTTTCCCGATAGTTGAGTTGTGAAGTTGTCGCGGTTGATCGTGCTGCTGTTGACTCCTGGCAATACTGCTAAATATTCGCCCGTGAGTTTGTCTTGAATTACGGTGCTGTTGCTGTTAGCGTCCGTGCCTTGCTTGATGTCTAAGTCTTCAAATGTGAGGCCGTCTAGCAATCGAATTTTGTCGCTGCCACTGCCGAAGTCTGTGATGTAGTCGGCCGTGGCTAAAGTGCGGCCGCCGTTGTCTTTAGCAATAGCAAATATATCATCGCCGGGGCCACCGGTCACGGTATCGCTACCCGCGCCGCCGTAAATGATATCGTTGCCGGAGTCGCCCAAAATTAGGTCGCTGCCTTTGCCTCCCCAGAGAATGTCATCGTCTGCACCGCCGGAAATCGTATCGTTGCCTCGATCGCCGCAGATTTTGTCTTTACCTGCACCGCCTTCAAGAAAGTCATCTCCGCCCTTGGCATAAATTATGTCGTTGCCATCCAAGCCGCTAATTGTGTCTGCTGCTGAAGTTCCTTCGAGAAAGTCGAATTTAGGACTACTCGTAATAGAAGCCATTGTTATTTATGGGATATTTTTGATTAAATAATAGCAAAGAATCATAGCATTGATAAGTGCTCATGTCTGTTTGCTTCTCATTTATATTATTAGACTTTCCGCTTACTACGTAAATACCCGGACTACAACTTTATTGAATCTTTAATATTTCACTCATTTTTATAAAGTTTCCGGATTTATTTGTAATTTCTCATACATGAATTTTGCTCACTATGTACAATCCCACGGGTTTTATTAATATTTAAAGATATATATATCGCGGTTAGAATCAAACTGTAACATTAGGTATTTACTGATCTCGGTATTTACTTAAGTATATTATATGTGTGATTATTAGTTAAGCACTTCTTAATGCTGCGATCGGGTCGAGTTTGGAGGCTTGACGCGCGGGGACAACGCCGAAGAAGAGGCCCACTGTGCCGGACACGCTGACAGCAAGGGCGATCGCCACGGGTGAAATGCCAGCTTGCAGGGGCGTGAAATTACCTACAAGCAAGATACCGCCGACACCGACGCAAGTACCTACTATCCCTCCGGCAGCGGATAAAATTATAGCTTCGACGATAAATTGAAACAGGATATCTTGTTGCGAAGCCCCGATCGCCTTTCTGAGCCCAATTTCTTGCGTCCTTTCGCTGACGGACACCAGCATAATATTCATAATCCCAATTCCCCCCACCAACAGCGAAATACTAGCAACAGCAGTTAACATCAGTGTCAGGGCCCCGGAAATCGAGTCCATTGTCGCCATTAAATCTTTCTGATTTCTGACCGTAAAGTCATCTTCTGTGCTAATCTTGTGCCGCAGTCTCAGCAAGTTTTCTACCTGAAATTGAGCCGCATCCATTTTCGACTCATCTTGAATAGAAATAAACAGCGAAGTGACAGCTAAACCGTAGGGAGATTTCCGCCCGACAATGCGGTTTGCCATTGTGGCGATCGGCACAACAGCCGAGTTATCATAATTCGTACCAAAAGATGTGCCTTTGGGCGCGAATACTCCAATTATTTTTAGACTGACATTTTGGATTCGCACTTGTTCGCCGAGGGGGTTAGCATTGCCAAACAGTTTCTCGGCCAATTCTGAACCGAGAACCACAACTTGATTGTTTTGCTTAACATCGAGTTCCGTCAAAAATCGCCCTTTAGCCATTTCAAAGCTTCTGACTTCTAGAAATTCGGGAAGCGTGCCAAAAATTAGAGACGAAACATTTTTGTTACCGTAACGAACGAGTTCAGAACTGTTGAGCTCTGCGGAGACACCTTGAACGGAGGGGACTTGAGATGCGATCGCCTTACCATCTTCTACTATCAATGTTTGAGGCGCACTTGCGATCGAACTTCGCCTAGCATTTGGCACTCCTGGCCTCACGATCAATACATTTGTACCCAGGGCTTGAACTTGTCCGCTGACAAATTTTTGTGCTCCCTGTCCAATACCAATCATCGCAATTACCGAAGCGTTTCCGACAATCATCCCAATCATCGTTAAACTGCTGCGAGTTTTGTTTGCTAGCAGTGTTTGGCCAGCCATTTTAACACTTTCAATAAAATTCATAAATTGGGAATTGGGAATTGGTAATTGGGAATTGGGAATTTCTTCCAATGAAAACTGTCAACTGAAAACTGACAACTGTCAACTGTCAACTGTCAACTGTCAACTGACTAAGCGCTTCTCAATGCCACAATCGGGTCTAATTTAGCAGCTTGTTTTGCTGGTACGATGCCGAAAAATAAGCCGATGCTGCCAGAAACGCCGACTGCAAGTGCGATCGCCACTGGAGACACACTAGCTTGCAGAGGAGTGAAAGCCGACACTAAAAAAACACCGCCGATACCGAAACCAGTGCCGATCGCACCACCAGCCGCCGACAAAATCACAGCCTCGATCATAAACTGAATGAGAATATCTTGGGGAGAAGCCCCGATCGCCTTTCGCAGTCCAATTTCCTTAGTACGTTCCGTCACAGAAACCAGCATAATATTCATAATTCCAATGCCGCCCACAAACAACGAAATCGCCGCCACAAAAGCCAGCATCAGAGTCAAAGCACCAGTTATACTGCCCAAAGTATTCATTAAATCCTTCTGATTTCGGACAGTAAAATCATCTTCTTTCGTAATATTGTGGCGCAATCTGAGCAGATTTTCTATTTGAAACTGTGCCGCCCGCATCAAACTCTCATCCTTGATTGAAACCGAAATAAATGTTACCTTTGTCCCGTAGGGAGACGAGCGGCCGACAATGCGGTTTGCCATCGTTGTCAGCGGCAAATAAACATTCATATCTTGATTGTCGCCAAAACTCGAACCCTTTGACTGCATGACACCAATCACTTGAAAAGTCGAATTTTTGATGCGAATATATTGACCTATCGGCTGTGTATTGCCAAACAATTGTTCGGCAGCTTCTGAACCTAAAGCAACTACATTTTCTTGTCTTTCTAAATCTAATTTGCTTAAAAATCTACCTTTGGCAACATCAAAGCTTCTGACTGTCAGAAATTCTGGGTTGGTTCCGACAATGGAAGATGAGACGTTTTTATTGCGGTAAGTAACGAGTTGACTATCATTTAGAGTTGGTGAAACTTCTTGGACAGAAGGAACTTGAGATGCGATCGCCTCTGCATCTTCCAACACCAAAGTCTGAGGCGGAATCACCGGACGACTTTGGGCTTCAGGACTTCCGGGAATGATAAATAGCAAGTTTGAACCCAGAGAGTTAACTTGTCCCGCAATAAACGTCTGAGCTCCTTCGCCGATACCAATCATCGAAATTACAGAGGCATTACCAATAATAATTCCTAACATCGTCAAGCTGCTGCGGAGTTTGTTTGCCGTCAAAGTTGTGACAGCCATTTTGACACTTTCAACAATATCCATAATTCGATTTTAGTAGTTTGTAGGGTGCGCACTGCGCACCGGTTAAGTTGATCGGATAAGCAATAAGCACCGGCTGACTAAATTTCAGGAAATCAGGACTGACGACCTAATCATCTTGGGTGCACAATATCAAAGAAAGTCAATGTGTTAAATCTGAAGCACATAAGAAGCATTAAACCGCTATTTCACGTTCGGATTAGTCATAATTAAAGCAAGGAAAATTGCCTGGAATGAGCTTAGGTTCAAAATGAAAACGCTTCGGTGGGCTACAAAGTCAACCGGTGCGCAGTGCACACCCTACAAACTAATGACTAATGACTAATGACTAATGACTACTTCTGATTCTTGATAATATCCTCCAACTTTTTACCAGCAGGAAGTTCAGTAAACACCCGATCCCCCGCCTTGGCACCCTCCAAAATCTGAATCTTGTTACCAATAGTCGATCCAACCGTCACAGGCATAAACTTCGGCTGCTGCTTCTCATCGGGAACTAGCACACCAGTTTGACCTTTATTAGTCACAATAGCCACCGTCGGCACAACTAAAGCATTGCTCAGCTTTTGACCGACAAATCTCAAATCTACATTCATACCCGACTGCAAGAAATCCTTGCCAGAGTCGATCGCAACTCGCACTTGAAACAGCGTCACATCCCGTTCCTTAACAGCTTCCGGCGCAATTAACTTAACGCGGCCTTTAAACACTTTATCGGGATAAGCATCAGCCACTATTTCAACTATTTGACCAGGTTTAATTTGACTAATATCTGCTTCCGGGACTTTCGCCAAAACCTCCACATCTCTAGCCAAAGCGACAATCGATGTCGAAGTAGCCGAAGTAGCTTCCGATGCCGAAGTTGCCGGAGTTACAAAAGCTCCTTGAATGGCGTATCTTTGGGTAATAATTCCCGCAAAAGGAGCGCGAACTTTCGTATCTTCTAACTGCACTTCTTGAAAACGGACTTGAGCCTGAGCTTCGGCTAAATCAGCTTTAGCGGCAGCTATTTCTTCGGGGCGAGCACCGTTTTCTTGGGCGGCCAATTGGCTTTTTGCTTCAGCAACTCCTGCTTCGGCTTTAGCGATTTCTTCTGGACGGTTGCCGTTTTCTAGTTGCGTTAATTTGCTTTTTGCTTCGGCAACTTCTGCTTCGCCTTTGGCAATTCCTTCCGATCGCGTACCGTTTTGCAACTGTTTTAATGCTTGCTGCTCGACATCGACAGCAGCTTGCAGTTGCTTAATTTGCGACTGCCGACTTTCTTGCAGTTGTTGCAGGCGTTTTTGGGATTCTGTTAATTTAGCTTGAGCAGTGCGATCTTCTTTGATTAATTCATCCAGTTTATCTTTAGCAAGAGCGCCTTCTTGCACTAACGGGCGGTTACGTTCCACCCGCTTAGCTGTTAGTTCGGCTTGGGCTTTACTCGATTCAATTTGCGTTTGTGCTTGGGCAATTTCTTGTTTAACACTGCCGGTTTGAGCATCTGCTAAGCGAGCTTGAGCTTGGGCTAAACGAGCTCGCCCTTGGCCTACTTCTTCGATGCGGCTACCTGCTCGCAGTTGCTGCAAATTAGCTTGAGCTTGGGCTAAACGAGCTCGCCCTTGGTTTACTTCTTCGACGCGGCTGCCGGCTTGGAGTTGAGCCAGAGTCGCCTCGGCTTGATCTAAGCGCGCTCGGGCGCTGGCGATGTCTTCCGATCGATTCCCGGCTTCGATTTTGGCTAGTTTGGCTTGCACGCTGGCTTCGCGGGCTTTAGCTTGAGCCAGTTGAGCTTCTACATCGCGGCTTTCCATCCGCGCCACGATTTGTCCTGCTTCGACTTTATCGCCCTGTTCGACAAATAATTCTGCGATCCGCCCGGAGCCTTTGGGGCTGAGATTCACGCGCTGTACGGGCTGCACCGTGCCGCTCGATGTGATCCGCACCGTGAGGTTTTGGGCTTCCACCGGCACTGTCATTGTGGCGATCGCATCTACTTTCGGCTGCGATCGAATTTTTGCTATATATAAGGTAGTCGGTACAGCTAGCAACCCGGCTGCAACCAAACCGATCGCCCACCCCCGCATCTTCGGGGCCTGTTTTTTCGGAGACTGCTTTTGGGCGGTTTTATTATCTGCAATTTTAGTCTCTGCGGCCTTGGTGTCTGCAATCTGAGTATCTTCCACCTTGACCTGAGCAGTTTCCTTTTTGGGGCTAACGATCATACCGACTCACCTAATTTAATCTCAGGATTACCTTTAAGGTAAAATTTTTTCTGATGCTCGGCATCGTCTTTCAGACTCATCCGATCGGGTGATTTAAAAAAAGTTCCCCAACCAGCACCTGTAAACAATTATAGCTAATTATTGCAGCTTATTAAAAAATGTTAAGCTTTTTCAGTCTCAAGATGTGGCCCCAAACTTCCCTCGCGCCAAACTCAGTCTATGGGAAGGCTTTCTTCGAGGTGCGATCGAGCGCTTGGTTGCGCCACAGCAATCCCAGGGCGATCGGGCAGTGTTAAGCTCGTGACGGCACAATATGAAGACTCTTCTCATAAACCCGGTTTCGCGATCGCAAAGCTTAAATCCTGAATATATATCTGCCCCGTACCCGCCACAAGTTAAAATATTTTGCAAATCCCTTAAAAATGGAAAACACAAAAAATGAATCGTCCTCAAAGCGTTACAATTCTGGCAATTTTGCAGCTAATTAGCGGGATATTCAGTATCCTTGACGGCTTGTTCATCTTGCTATTTGCCGGCATTTTTGGCGGTCTCGGTGCGGCCGTCGGCGGTGCAAAAGTTGGCACAGTAATCGGCGGCTTCATTGCAATCTTTGCTGCGATCGCTTTAATTATCGGCATTATTTCCCTAGTCTTAACTTGGGGTTTGTTTCAACTCAAAACTTGGGCTTGGACGGGAACATTAATTATTCATGTCATCGCCATTTTGGCGCAAATTGCCAAACTGTTTGGCAGCGCAGGTGCAGCAGTCAATTTTTTAACTTTGGGTTTTGCAGCAGCTAGCATTTACTACTTGCTGCGGCCGGATGTTAAACAAGCGTTTTCTATTGGATCTATTAATCGTTTCTGATTGATGAATAAGATTTTTTTTTGAACCGTAGAGGCGCAGAGGACGCAGAGAAAGAGAGGCAAAGAGAGAGGTTGAAAAATACTTTCAGGATTGTTATTTTCTCTAATTAACGGTACTGAATTCTCGGATCAAAAAAAGCATAGGAAATATCAACCGCCAGATTAATCAATACAAAAGTCACAGATACAAAAATTACTCCACCTTGAACAATTGGATAATCCCGCGCCAGAATTCCGCTGTAAATCCAAAAACCAATTCCCGGCCATGAGAAAATCGTTTCAGTCAGAATTGCGCCGCCTAAAAGCGTTCCAAACTGCAAACCAATAGTTGTGACGATCGGCAAAAACGCATTTTTCAAAGCGTGTCTCAAAATTACCCAAAATTCCGGCAAACCCTTCGCCCTCGCCGTGCGGATGTAATCTTGCTGCATCACTTCCAGCATAGCAGCACGGGTGATGCGAGCGATAATTGCTAGGGGGATAGTTCCTAAAGTCAAGGCTGGAAGGATGAGATGGGCGATCGCATCCCGCAAAGCCGCCAAATCCCACCTCAGCAAAGAATCAACAACATAAACACCCGTAATCGACTTAAAACCAAACCCCAAATCCACACTCATCCGCCCGCTTGGGGGCAGCCATTTCAGATAAACAGCAAACAAATAAATCAACATCAATCCCAACCAATATACTGGCAAAGATACCCCAATCAAAGAACCGCTCATCGTCAGATTATCCAGCCAGCTATTTTTCCGAACCGCAGCCAAAATCCCCGCCGGAATTCCCAGCAAAAGAGCCAGCAACATCGCCACCACAGACAGTTCAAAAGTAGCAGACCAGCGAATTTTAATTTCATCAATTATTGGAATACCGCTAATAATGCTATTTCCTAAATCAAAGCGGAGCAAACTCCCTAAAAAAGCCAGATATTGCAAAGGCAAAGGCTGATTTAAACCCAATCTCGCCTTCAATATTTCCACCTGTTCGGGAGTTCCGCGTTCTCCCAAAAGCACCGTCGCCGGGTCTCCCGGTATCAGGTGCAAAAAAGCAAATACTAGCAGAGTGATTCCTAACAGAACCGGTAATATTCCCAGCAAACGTTTAACAATATATTTAAACATTTTTATAAGTAGTAATTTGCGACTGATAATATCCTGTTTTGTGGCATTTTTATCTGGGTTCTTTTGTTCAACCCGCGTCGGCGGGTTTTGTCTGTGTAGGCGCGGTTTCAACCGCCGTCTGCTGATAATATCCTGTTTTATGGCATTTTTATCTGGGTTCTTTTCTTCAACCCGCTCCCGTCGCGTGAGTGTTTGTGTAGGCGCGGTTTCAACCGCCGTCTGATCTATGCAGGAATTCTCAAGACTTGCTCACATCCTCAAAAGACTCGGAGCCCAAAGGACTCGGAATCCAACCTTGAATATTCTTGCGTTTCCCTAAAAGCGGCTGGGAATGTACGATCGGCAAACGCACAGCTTCCCCATGCAAAATCTCGCTAACTTCCGCATAAATTTTCGCCCTAACTGCTTTATCCCCACTCGCCCTTCCCCGATCCAAAAGTTCCAGAACTTGCGGATTTTTCCAATTCCCCAAATCCGCCGTGGAACCAGGCCCGAAGTGAGGATAATAAAAATTGTCTGGATCGCCATAATCTCCAGTCCAACCCATCATAAAAGCTTGAAATCCTGGAGGTTTTAGCCGATCGGCCAAATAAGCAGACCAATCTTTTGTTAGCAACTTTACCCGAATCCCGATCGCGCTCAAATCCGCCGCCAAAGCTTCAGCAATCGGCTTCGGCGTGGGAAAATAGGGACGGCTGACCGGCATATACCACAAATCCAAATCAAAACCGTTCGGATAACCGGCTTTCGCCAGCATTGCTTTAGCTTGCTGCGGGTTAAATTCGTAATCTTTAACTTTGTCAGACTGCGCCAAATTCACCGCAGGTGGAACAAATTGCGAGTCATATTTGCCAAGTTCTCCCCAGAAAGCTTTGACTATGGCTTCCTTGTTGATTGTTTGCGCGATCGCCCGCCGCACCTCCGGTTTCGACAAAGGCGCGTAACTCGGATTTAACGCTAAATAACCCACATTAAAAGAAGGACGCAAAACAGTTTCTAAATTAGCATCCGCTTGCACCTCTTTCAATTGATCCGGCGTTAAATCCACAGTAAAATCAAGTTGACCGGCCCTCAATTGAGCCAATCTCGCCGCCGGATCGTCAACAAACCGAATTACCAACTGATTGACTTTCGGCGTTCCTGGTTTCCAATAATTAGGATTTTTCTCTAAGATGATGCGATCGCCCGAGATCCATTCTTTAAACACAAAAGGCCCCGTACCCACCGCCAGCGACCCCGGAGTGCCGTATTTAGCCCCCGCTTTTTTCACCGCCGCCGGACTCGCCATCCCAAAATAACCCGACCCAATCGCCGAGGGAAAAGCCGCAAAAGGTCGATTTAAAACAAACTTAATCGTAGATTTATTAACAACGGTAACATCTTTTACCAGGGAATCTTTATCACCCTTAAATCCTGCAAAAAAGTCTTTCCAAATTTGATAAGTTTTCCCCGCCTCTCGATAACCGTCAGGATTTTTGGCATCCCACCAGCGATCGACATTAAACTTAACAGCGTCCGCATCAAAATCCGTCCCGTCGTGAAACTTTACCCCCGATCGCAATTTAAAAGTCCAAGTTTTACCATCCGTGGAACTCGACCATTCCGTAGCGAGACTCGGTTCGAGTTCCACAGTTCCCGGTTTAAAATCAGTCAAGCGATTGTAAATTTGGTCGATCGCAATCACCGAATTACCATCCGTAATATTTCCCGGTTCCAGATTGACCGGCGGCCCGCCCGCACCGTAAACTAAAGCACCCGGTGGAACGGCGGCGGGAGTTGGCCCAGTGGGAGAATTATTGCTAACCGTGTCTGAAGTAGTGCTGCAATTTGATAGAATTACAGCCATCCCAAAAAATAAACCTAATAAAACTAAACGCCAGGATTTTAACAATCTCATCTCAATAACTTCCGTTTAATAGCAAATTATACTCCTATAAATAAAATTCTAAACTGCTCTTTCTCTCCCCTCTGCGATCTCTGCGGTTTATTTAGTCAATTTTCTATTAATAAAATCCAATCTAATTAACAAACCAAATCGAACACGCTTATGATATCATGTTCGAGGTCAAAATCTCAACTCGCACCTTTACTTTAGGCAACGCAACAACCATCGCAGCAAAGGTTTGCTGCCATGCTATCTCAAAACCGATGCAATGCTGCACAAAAAAGGCATTCACGGTTAATTCACTGCTGCCGAAATCAGACCCCAATTTGTCCGCTAACAGCTAAAATCAAGTTCGCGTCAATAAACATAAATCCTGTGCGGCGGGTTCGGATATTTATAAACCCGCCGCGCCGCCACTCAATAGGCAACAGTCATGCGCTTGCGAATAAACTGAGGCCGCTCAACTTCATCCAGCAGGGCGATCGCAAAATCCTCAGCCGAAATCCGGCTTTTACCCTGTTCGTCCACAACTAACATATCGCTTCCCAACCGAAATTTACCAGTCCGTTTACCGCCTTCAAATTCTGCGGCTGGACTGATAAAAGTCCAATCCAAATCAGCAGTTTTGTAAACAGCAAATGCCTCCCGATGAGCAAGGGATGCTGCACGATACTGTTCTGGAAAATCAGGAGTATCGACAAGTTGAATCCCCGGAGTTATTTCGAGACTACCTGCACCGCCAACTACAATTAAGCGATTAACGTCGGCACGAGATAAGCCGTCAATCAAGGAATAAGCTACTGTTACAATGTCTTTAGCTAAAATCGGGTTATTAGCAGTAGCAGCACCGGGCCCGGCGGCGCTGATAACGGCATCGTGTCCTCTGACAATTTCAGCAACATTAGCAGCATCTAGAACATTACCCACAACCACGGTTAGGCGATCGCCCGAGATAGAAAAACGCGACGCATCCCGGACGATCGCGGTTACATCATGTCCCCGCATCAATGCTTCAGAAACAATGCGACTCCCAGCCATGCCATTTGCACCAAATAATGCCAGTTTCATTAAAAATCTCCTGTTTTGCTAGCTTAAACTGCTGAATTTCTCTCATATATGGCGATTAAACCATTCAGAAACATTGCTAACTGCTAAATCGATCGTTTCAGGCTCTTCATAAAATTGAAACTGCACTCGATCACCCAACCAAACCAGATGCTTATCTGTAGCTGCAATCAGCTCAAATAACTTTTTAGGCAAAACTGAACCGCTCGCGGCTCTGTCAGCGTGTACCATTAACAGTGGCAAATTCAATTTTTTAACAGTTTCATCAACCCGATAAGTCCACAATTCGGCTTCGCTCATCGCAGCCACTCGGTTTTCCCATTTGCCCAAAAAATCCCAAGCAGGGCCGCGCTCAGCCCAGCGAATGTACCACTGATAAATCGGTTTTGGCAGCAGCAAAGCATGAGGGTCGCTCAAGCTCACAATCGGAATATAATCAACTTCGCCTGTTGTTTCATATTTAGTTTTTGCTTGACAACCCCGTTCAATTCGTTCCCGAGTTTTATCCTCGCCGCCGCTGTATTCATCAATCGTTTCTCTGGTGAGATAATGACCCGCCACCACGGCTAATGCCTTAATTCTAGTGTCCTCTACTGCTGCCTGAATAGTCCAATTTACACCTTGGCATATACCCAGCAAATACACTCTATTTTTATCTACTTCTGGGCGGCTGAGCAAATAACTAACTGCGGATTTCACATCAGAAACTTTGGCTTGCGGACTTTCATAGCGGCGGGGTTCACCGCCGCTTTCCCCGTGAAAAGACGGGTCAAATGCCAGCGTTACAAAACCCGATGAAGCCATGCGGGTAGCATATTGGACAGGCGATTGTTCTTTGACAAACGCTACTGGGCCTAGAATCGGCAGGGCTGGGGCTGGTTTGGAAAGATTGGTGGGAATATATAGATTTCCCACCAATTCAGCACCGTTGCTGTTAAAGGTAACGCGCTCCTTTTTGTAGGAACCGCGAGCTGATTCTATGTCTGTATTTTGCATATTTTCCTATTGGGCGCGGCTCGCTCTAGGTATCAGGCTCAGCAAGAAGCCACTGACTCCGGCTGCACCCGCTTTTATTAACTTTCTGCGTGAAGCATTCGATCGGTTTACTTGAACTGCAAACATCGCTTTAACCTGTAGGTTTCTGCCTAAAAAGCAGCATAAGTCAATTGCACCAGGCAAATCTTGTAAATTCTCCCGATAAATTGCAAAATCTGGCGATACTGGCTTCGCCTCACAACTGATGGCGATACTGTCGCGGAGTCAGACTGGTATAGCGGCGAAAAACATTAGTAAAGTGGCTTTGATCGGAAAAACCGACAGATTGACTAATATCAACAAGGGTGAATTTTGGATTAGAGAGCATTTTTTTTGCTCGCTCAATGCGGCACTGCAATACATATTGATGGGGAGAGAGTCCTGTACTTTGTTTAAAGAGTTTTCCAAAGTGATGAGAACTCATCTGCACAACGATCGCCAGTTCTGCCAAACCTATATCGCGATCGAGATTATCTTGAATGTAATCCAGAATCTGCTGCAATTTGGATGGAGATAGTTTTCCTAATTTAGGAGAATTGGTAATTTTTACTGTACAGTGATGTCGCAGCAGATGCACTGCTAGCAAAGTTTGCACAGATTCCACATAAAGGCGATCGCAATAATCTCCGCTGCGCTCCACTTCCGCGCTGAGGGTAAGAGCAAGCTGTTCTAGAAGCGGGTCGCTAATGGCGAAGCGATCGATTAATTCGATTGTTTGAGGGGCGCGATTTCTTCCGCAAGATCCGCTAACGCAACTTTCAATCGCAATCCGTTCTAACACCGCAGCCGGCAAATAGATATCTAATATTTCAACAGCAGAATCCCAAAACCACTCAGGTTCTCGAAAAGCAGGTACAAAAGTGAATAAACCAGGCAATGTTAGCCGCTCAATCAACTTCCCGCCGTCTAGCCGCCGTTCTAAACGCCGTTCTAAATTACCTGGATTCGCAATGTGGAGGCTGAGGCAGTGGTCTGCTATTCCAGGGTCGGCAATTCGCTCTCCCGGTGGAGCATAAACTGTGCGTTCGGCACGCAAACCATCTTTAAATATCGGCATATAACAATCCGATTCGGGATTTGCAAACATCAATATTTCTCTCTTTTCTCTTTCTCTGCGCCAAGAGGGCCCTCTGCGGTTCGTTGAAAAAAAATTTAGTTTACTTCAAGAAATAGGATTGCTATAGGCGATCGCACCACAAGCCTACAACTCATAACTCTCTTCACCCAGACTCCCCAATTCTCCCCTACCCAGAAACTCTTCATCCTCTGCTTCATCAACCGCCAAATCAAAACTTTCAACCACAAACGGCAAACCGGCTGCCATCAAACCGCGTTGAATGCGATCGGGCGTTTCCTCAAACAACACAAATAGCGGATGAACCGCCTCAGCTTCATCACTGAAAATATGTCTGTAGCGGTGCGGCATCACCCATTCGTAACCTTTATCCAGCCAAACCTGAGACTGCCGCCAGCGACCCAACAAAGCAGAAAAATCCTCGCTTGGACGATGAATGAAAATCAAAATTTCCACTCCAATTTTCACTTTCCACTCGGGATCGCACATCAAAATCGCCAAATCGCAGGGCAAACAAACCGCCTGCCCCGGCGATATGCTAGTCCCCCCGCTTCCCGCATAGGAAACCCCGTCCCGCAAGCGCGCAATGGGCAAAGGAATGCTTATTAAACTTTCGTTGGCCCGGCGGATACTCGGAATCATTTCCATGTAAACCCGATATTTTTTCAGCAGGGCGATCGCGGCAGAAGATTCGCTGTACTCTGCTAGTAAGACCTCGTAATGTGATTGTTTAACAGACATTTTAAATTAAGTAATAAGTAATTAGTCAACAGTTAACAGTTAACAGTTAACAGTTAACAGTCAACTGACAACCGCCAACTAACTGCTGACTATTTTTTACAGCTTCTGAAACACTGCGAACATCGGCAGATACATCGACAGCAAAATCGAACCTACGATACCACCGACGACAACAATCATCAGAGGTTCTAGCATACTGGTAAGTCCTTTTACTGCTTCTTCAACTTCCGTTTCGTAGAAAGCGCCAACTTTCATCAGCATCTTGTCAAGTTCCCCAGTTTCCTCACCAATTGCCATCATTTGAATAGCCAAAGACGGGAAAACTTGCTGTTCTTGCAAAGCAATACTGATCATGCCGCCGCTTTGAATTTCCTGTCTCGCATATTCGATCGCATTAGATATCGCCTGGTTTCCCGCCACATCTCGCACAATTTCCAGCGAATTGAGAATCGGCACGCCCGATCGCGTCAGCGACCCAAATATCACGCAAAACCGAGCCACAGCAGATTTTTCGATCAAATCTCCAAAAATAGGTAACTTCATCGCAATCCGATCGATTTGCAGGTGGCCCATTGGAGTTTTGTAGTACATATCGAAGGCAAATTTTAGCGCTATAATCACCCCAATAACTGTTATCTGTTGGATCGGAGGCCAAGCCGTACAAAATGCACTAATTGCCAACATAAATAGCGTAAAACCCGGCAAATCTGCACCAATATCCTTAAAGATTTTAGCGAAAGTTGGTAGCAAGAATATAGTCATTGCGAAAAAAATCACGATCGCGATGGAGAACACAGTCTTCGGATAAGACATCGCCGAATTAATTTCAGCCTCCGTTTTGTGATTTTTTTCCATCATCAGCGCCAGACGGTCTAGGGTTTCATCCAGCACACCGCCGACCTCTCCGGCCGCCACCATACTGATAAACAGTTGGTCAAAAACATCAGGAAACTTCGCCATCGCCTCTGCCAAGTTTATCCCCTCCTGCACGTCAGCATTCATGCTCCTGAGCGCCCGCTTCAACTTCGCATTAGAACACTGCTCGTGCAGCACGGAAAGGCATCTCACGATCGCCACTCCGGCATTAAACATAGCCGCAAACTGACGAGCAAAAATAGCCATATCCTTAACAGTAAGACTGGTAAGGTTATACTCGATTTGCTCCTGAATCGCACTGAAATCAAAACTACCTTTCGGTTTTTCTCGGACAACGTTGGTAGCCACAGCTCACCTCTGAAAATTTATTAAAAATTAGTTGTCAGTTGTCAGGTGTTAGTTGTTAGTTGTTAGTTGTTAGTTGTTACCCATAATTAATAACAACCGCCAACAGCAAACTGACTAATGACTAATGACAACTGACTGCTGACGGAATTAATGAGCTCCTACCTTGGTGCCACCAACAGGTGCCGGGCCAATCAAGCGTTGGAGTTCGTCAGCCTTAGAAGCCTTGCCCATTGCCGATTCCCAAGTGATTTTCCCGGTTTTGTAAAGTTCAGCCAGGGCCATTTCCATCGTCCTCATACCCAACTTCGCTCCCATTTGGATTTGGGAGTAAATCATGGGAGTTTTACCCTCCCGGATCAAGTTAGACATAGCTGGAGTATTCACCATGATTTCCATAGCGCAGCAACGGCCGCCCCCAATTTTCACTACCAAATTTTGGCTAGCAATTCCGACTAAAGAGTTAGACACCTGGGCGCGAACCTGGGGCTGTTGAATCGGTGGAAACACGTCCAAAATCCGATCGACCGTTGCACCGGCAGAGTTAGTGTGCAGCGTTCCCATCACCATGTGACCAGTTTCTGCCGCCGAAATTGCCAGACCGATCGTTTCCAAGTCCCGCATTTCCCCCACCAGAATTACATCAGGATCTTCCCGCAGGGCTGCTCTCAGCGCATTAGAAAAGCTCTTAGTATCTTCGCCCTTTTGACGCTGGTGAAACAAACTCTTGATATTCGGAAACACGTATTCGATCGGATCTTCAACTGTGAGAATATGCTCTGCCCGCGTCCGGTTGATCAGATCCAACAAAGCAGCCATCGTAGTAGTTTTCCCGGAACCGGTTTGTCCCGTCACCAACAACATACCCCTCGGTCTTTCCGTCATGTCCCGCAAAATCTGGGGCACGCCTAAAGCATCTGCGTTAGGAATCTTGGAAGCCAGAGCCCGCATACAAGCAGCCCAAGCACCCCGCTCCCGGTAGACATTGACCCGGAACCGAGCCAATCCTCTCACGCCGTAAGCACAGTCGAGCTCCCACTCCATTTCCAACTGCTTGCGCTGCATATTGTTGAGCATTTGGAAAATCAGGATTTGCACTTCCTCAGCAGACAGAATGTCGCCGTATTGCGTTTGAGGAGTTAGTTTACCGCTGACTCGGAAGAAGATCGGCGCACCCGCTTGGATGTGTATGTCCGAACCCCCTTGTTCTACCAGGGACTCCAGTACGTCTTCAATCATCAGACCCATAGATACCTCTCCTAGATCGAGTTGATAGTTATTGACTAATTTAACTCAGTTAACAGTTGACAGTGAGCAGTTGGCAGTGGGCAGTTGGCAGTGGGCAGTGGGCAGTTGACAGTTGACAGTTGGCCGTTACTACCAATAACTAATGACTACTAACTAATGACTACTGACTACTGACTAATGACTAATGACTACTGACTATTGACTACTGACTATTGAATCAATCCAAAAAGCGCGGTGTCAAGCAGTACGGACAATCCAGCATCTCCGGCTTCAATTCTGCCCGACAAGTTTTGCAGGTAAGTCCCTGCTTGCGCTTAGCTTTCATTTCCGCCTCCAAACCCGAGTCAGTAAACGTCACCCGCTCGACTTCTTCAAAGGTAGTCGCGCCTTCTCGCACCAACTGCAAGCTGTAAGCCAACAACGTTTTCATCCCTTCTTCTACTGCTGCTTCCTTAATTTGCTCTGTGGGAGCTCCTTGAGTGATCAGAGTTTGAAGCCGCTCAGTATTTTTCAGGTACTCGTAAACCCCTACCCGTCCTTTGTAACCTAGGCCGCCACACTTGCGACAAAGTTGCTCGCGTTCTGCCAGTTCCTTCCTTTCTTCGACGGGTACAGTGTTGGCTTTGTAAACAGTCAGATCAATTTCTTGAGAAGCCGACAGACCGTACTTACCGAGTTCTGCGGCAGTAGGCTGGTAAGGAATGCAGCATTTGTCGCAAACGCGCCGCATCAGACGCTGAGCCAACACGCCCAACAGAGCGGCCGAAACCATGAACGGTTCTACGCCCATTTCGGCCAAGCGCGCGACTGCCCCGGCTGCGTCGTTGGTGTGCAGCGTCGTCAGCACCAAGTGTCCCGTCAAAGCAGCTTCCAGAGCAGTTTTTGCTGTTTCCCTGTCCCGCGTTTCCCCGACCAGCATCACGTCAGGGTCTTGCCGCAAAAATGCCCGCAGAATGTTGGAAAAAGTCAAGTCTTTTTCCCGAATTACTTGACATTGGGTAATTCCGGGCAAAGCATATTCGATCGGGTCTTCCGCCGTACTGATATTAACCCCCGGATCGTTCCGTTCCGCCAGAATCGAGTACAGAGTAGTTGACTTGCCCGAACCCGTCGGCCCCGTCACCAAAATTAGCCCGAACGGACGGCTAGCAGACTCTCGGACTAAAGCCAAAGTTTCCTCGTCGGAGATTAACAAACCCAAACCCAACTGAGTGCTGGAACTGTCCAAAATCCGCAGCACAATTTTTTCGCCGTACCGCGAAGGCAAGCTGTTCACCCGGAAATCCACCGTCCGTCCCTCGAACACCCGGCGGATGCGGCCGTCTTGAGCTTGTCGGCGTTCGGCAATGTCTAGGTTGGCAATAATCTTGAAACGAGCCGTAATCGCTTGGACTACCTGCTTGGGAAACCGGAAATACTCTTGCAGCACCCCGTCTTTCCGCATCCGTATCCGCATGAACTCTTCTTGAGGTTCTACGTGGATGTCAGACACCTTTTCCGACAAAGCTTTAGCCAAAATGATATTCACGGCTTTAATTACCGGAGCTGCTTCAGCATCGTCTAAGGTGTTAGCTAGGTCTTCTTGATCCGCACTCTCCTCTTCGAGCGAGAGTTCGCCAAAATCTCCCTCCCCTAATTCGAGCTTTCTCTGCTTTTCGGCTTCTGCTATTTTGGCTGCTACTTTAACTTGGTCGTCTTGATAGGCGGAAGTTATATCCTGATAGTCGTCTGGGGTAATCACCAAGCGCTGAAAACTCAAGCCGTGAGGCTTCAAAATCCGCCGCAAATCTTCTTGAGCGTTGAGGTTGTCGGGATCGACCATTGCCACTACAACCGCCGGAGGCTCAGTTTCCGTTTTGGCTACGGGTAAAAATCGGCCTTGGTGACAAATATCGATCGAAATCTTCAAGCCCTCAAGCATAACTCCGAGTTGCTCGTTAGACAGGGCGCTCATCTCCGGGTCAAATGCCTCAACACCGTAGACTATCTTCCTTTCAAACATCTGCTGCTTTTTATAAAGCCGCAGCAATTCTGGTGGCAATGGCTGCCCGGTAAGTGCTTCTAATACCTCCGTCAACCGTTTGCCCGAGTTCCGGCTATCAATTTGAGCTTGCTTCAGTTGGTCGATGTTGACGTAACCCGACTGAATCATCTTGTTGAGAGCCGGAGTAAAAGGGCTCAGAGCAACTATCGATGTGGAGCGAAGCCCCTGGGATGCGTTAGTCATAGAAAAACACTCAATAGGTGGGAAACTCAGTCACAAAGAGTGCTGAGAGGAAAACCAACGCGGGCTTTTAACCCTCGTATGCTTTGCTTGTGGATGAGCTATTGTGATTTGATGGCTCAATCCGTATATGTCAAGTGTAAGCTCGTAGTCCGCTCTAACTTTGGTCTACAAATTGACGAGAGTTTGGAGGGGGGTTGCCGATGCTTGCCATCAGATATTGTTCGTGGAGTGCCGACTTGGTTTAGTTACCGGATGAACCCGCGAGATACTCTGGTTATAGCCTCGTGACACATCACTTGGGGATTTGCCCTGGGGTGTGTCGCTTTTGTGCGATCGTTTTATATTCGCAAATTGTTTGGTCAAATGACCGGGCCCTCGCAGGCGCGGTGCGTCTGTACTAGGTTCAAGCTCGGCTATGTGCTTGTTAATGATGATAGCTTTGACTAAGGGGTCGATCGATCTTTTGAGATATATTTTGATTAATTATCTGCGATCGCCCGATCGGAGTCCGATCGCGCCTACTTTGAGCAGCTCTAGTTTTGGGTCGCCAAATATTACTTTAATTATATAGCAGTTCTCACTTTCGATGAGGTTTCGCTCCCTCAATCTCAAATCTCAAATCTCAAACTTGTACGCTCGCGATGTGTGAGCCAGCGATTTGTGAGCCAGCGAAGCCGAAGCAAGTCGAAGTATCTCAAATCTAAAACTGGTACGCTCGTGATTTGTGAGCCAGCCTAGTCGAAGCAAACCGAAGTATCCAAAATCTTAACCTGTACGTCACTTTTTAGAGAAACGCTATACCTTGATATCCCACCTTTGTCACTCAAACTTGATGATTCATAAATCCTGGCAATCACCTAATTAGATATTCTTCGTATTTACAGATTGCTAATCTAGATATCAAGATATAATTTTTATGATTTTCATTTCCAAATATTTCAAATTTTAAAAGCTTAAATATCAGCAACACAAAACAGTTTAAACCAGCAGTTACAGCATTTTTATGATAGGTAACGGATTCCCAGAAATCGCTCAATAGCAAAACATAACTTTTGAAAAAAAACTGTTATATTAATTCATCCTAACCTGTTGAATTTTTATCATCTTATCAAGACTAACAATGTATTTGATTCGTTAAAGAGAATTAACTACTATTTTATATAAAAATAGTGGTTAATTATATTGTCAAAACTCTCTAGACAACCTTAAATTGCAAGTATTGATGGCGTAGCATTAATATTTTACAACTCTTATTTTATAATTAGACTCGAATTATAACCAGCAAACCAGATATTATAATCCAATCGCGGGAATAGCACTTTTTTAAGAAGGCTTTTTACCAATGGAGAAATATTTTTTGTTTTTCAACCCAATAACTTACTTCAAATTTTGCCTAGAATAATTAGATTAAGTGACTTAATTTAACTGTATTTTTAAGCAAATTTTGAATCTATATTTTCCCCAAAAAAGCGATAAACTGTAATAGCAAAAGCTATTATTAAGAAATTTTTTAATCTTATTAAAACATACAAGTTCGCGCTGTGCCAACTTTCATCGCAGCAGAGAGACACATCGCAAAATCAATAGTTTTAAGGGCGCTGAGACAGGCTAAACTCGGTCTGCTAGCGAGGTGAAATTGCCAGGAATAGTATAAATTTAGACTGACACTGATACTCTAAAAAAAGATTTAAATGCGATCGCATTAATCCCAAACAAGGCTCTAACAAAAGGTTTGTTACTAGCTCCTGCGATCGGTAGAGATATAAACAACACTTTCAAGATTTTATTGAAAGCTTGGACGGATGTTTCGACAAAGGCGCGAAATATCCTATAAATTAGAGGGCACATACAGAGTAAATTCTAGTTCTCTCGATTTACCGGGTTAAGTGTATCTGCTAGAATTGATAGGGTTCTGTCGCGCAGCTATTATGATTGAAGAGGAAAAACAGCAAGATCTAGATCCTGGCTCAACTGGGGAAACCCCAGAGGGTTCGCCAATGGCAAGCGAAACTCCGCCAGCACCAGCAAACTCGAACGAATCTGCCGATTGGGAACTCGAACTTGCTCGAGCTTATCAAAGTGCTCAGGCTGACTCGAAGCCAAACGCCTCCGGGGATGCTCTCACGGGCGGTTCCACCAACAGTCCGACTGTAAATGATGGGGCTGAGTCTTGGAAGAGGGAACTGGCCGAGGCGAGAGATGAAAAAGAGGCTTTGAAAACTCAAGTGCAAGCCGCATCCGCTCAAGTAGAAGAGCTAAAAAATCAAAGTCTCCGCCTAGCAGCAGATTTTGAAAACTTCCGCAGGCGCACCCAAAAGGAAAAAGAAGAGTTAGATTTACAGGCAAGATGTGGCACGATTAAAACCATGTTACCGGTAATCGACAATTTCGAGCGCGCTCGATCGCACATCAAGCCCCAAACTGACGGTGAAATGAACATTCACAAAAGCTACCAAAGCGTTTACAAGCATATGGTAGATAGCCTCAAGCAAATCGGGGTTTCTCCGATGCGCCCCGAAGGCGAACAGTTTGACCCCAACTTCCACGAAGCTCTACTGAGCGAGCCAAGTGACGAACACGAAGAAGGAACAATTATCCAAGAACTAGAACGCGGTTACATTCTGGGCGATCGCGTCTTGCGACACGCCAAAGTAAAGGTTGCAGCGCCTGGGATATCTGTGGTAGCCTCAGATGAAAATCCCGATAGTTCGGAAAGTTAATCGGGATACAACCTACTGCATTCCTCGAAGTCACTAACCCCCGAAGAGAATTCGGGGGCGTGAAGGTGGCAGCCTCACTAACTTCTTAACTCTGGACTAAAAGCGGATTGGCGCTTTTTCAACAAATTCGGAAAAATGTTTGAACCCGTCCAAAAACGGGTACCTTCCCCCCGACTCATACCATTTTCGATTGGTGATTTGTGATAGGGAATGACTGACCTCATAAAAATTTGGAACCAAGGCCGATATTTGAATTTTTTCTGGGAACAGGTATGTGTAGCATCGATTCCCAAATTTTAGACTTTTGTGCGAGATCCCACATGAATCTGTGGAGTCAATTCTTCAATCTAAAATATAAAATCGATCGGTCTTTATATCTGGCCCTAGGACATCAAGTTTATTTCCTACAAATCCGGTCGGGTGGTGCTTGTTAAAACAAGCTGAGTCGTTTTTCATCCCCCAACTTGTAGTTGGACGTTTGCAAACATCCTACAAAGTTTTATGAGGCGCTATGGTAAAAATTATTGGAATTGACTTAGGCACGACTAACAGTTGCGTAGCTGTGTTAGAGGGCGGTAAACCCGTCGTGATCGCCAATTCGGAGGGCGGCCGCACAACTCCGAGCATCGTAGGATTTGGTAAAGGGGGCGATCGCCTGGTCGGTCAACTAGCCAAACGGCAAGCTGTAACAAATGCTGTAAATACTGTGTACAGCATCAAACGATTTATCGGACGCAGGTGGGACGACACGGAAGAAGAAAGAGCCCGCACTCCCTATACCTGCATCAAAGGTAAAGACGACACCGTTAACGTCCAAATTCGGAACAAGGTTCACACCCCCCAAGAAATCTCGGCAATGGTACTTCAAAAGCTGAAGCAAGATGCTGAAGCTTATTTGGGACAACCTGTTACCAAAGCCGTGATTACAGTGCCAGCTTACTTCACAGACGCTCAGCGGCAAGCTACTAAAGACGCCGGTACGATCGCGGGTTTAGAAGTCCTGCGGATCGTCAACGAACCGACGGCGGCCGCCCTTTCCTACGGACTCGACAAGCAAAATATCGAACAAAAAATCTTGGTATTTGACCTCGGTGGCGGTACTTTCGACGTTTCGATCCTGCAACTGGGAGACGGAATTTTTGAAGTCAACGCCACCGCAGGTAACAACCATCTCGGCGGAGATGACTTTGATGACTGCATAGTTCAGTGGCTGGTAGAAACTTTCCGCACTCAAGAAGGCAGCGACCTCTCAAAAGACAAAATGGCCTTACAGCGCCTCAGAGAAGCTGCAGAAAAAGCGAAAATTGAACTCTCTCTCTCGCAATCCACCTCCATTAATTTACCCTTCATCTCCTCTGATGAAAAAGGGCCGAAACATTTAGAAATGGATCTTTCTAAATCTCAGTTTGAAAAACTGGTGGGTCATTTGGTACAAGCGACGATCGAGCCGGTGACTCAAGCCCTCAAAGACGCAAGTCTGACCCCCAAAGATATAGACAGGATTATTTTAGTCGGAGGCTCAACCCGAATTCCGGCAGTTCAAGAAGCAATTAGCAAGTATTTTGGTGGCGCTTCTCCTGATAGATCCGTGAATCCCGACGAAGCTGTAGCTGTAGGCGCGGCAATTCAAGCCGGAGTGTTGGGCGGCGAAGTCAAAGATTTGCTGCTGCTAGACGTGACACCCCTCTCCCTGGGACTCGAAACCCTCGGCGGGGTGTTCACCAAAGTAATCGAGCGCAATACAACTATCCCCACCAGTCGATCGCAAATGTACAGCACGGCGGCGGACGGGCAAACTTCGGTAGAAATTCACGTACTCCAAGGCGAACGCGCATTGGTTAAAGACAATAAAAGTCTAGGCAAATTCCTGCTCAAAGGCATTCCCGCAGCCCCCCGTGGCGTACCTCAAATCGAAGTTACCTTTGAAATCGATGCCAACGGCATTCTCAAAGTGGCCGCAGAAGACAAGGGAACCGGAAAAGAACAAAGCATCCAAATCTCCAATACAGGAGGATTGAGCGAAACCGAAGTCGAGCGGATGCGCCAAGAAGCCGAACTCTACGCTGAGGAGGACATCAAGCGCGTTCAACTCGCCGAACTCAAAAATCAAGCTGACACGCTGGTCTATAATTGTGGTGTCACTTTAAAAACCAACGCGCAATTGCTCGGCGACGACCTCAAAGTCGCAGCCGAAACAGCAGCAACAACTTTGAAGGCCGGGATGGCTAACCCCGACATCACAACCGAGCAACTAGCCGAGCAAATCGAAGCTTTCAAGCAACTGCTATACTCGCTCGGGACAGCAGTCTACGAGCAAGCTCGCAGCGCAGCCCCGTCAGGAGTAAAGGTTGAAAGCGAGACGATTTCACAACCAATAGAGGTTGCAGCTACCGACGACAGCATTTCGCTGACCCCGGATCTGCTGGTGGCGCTCCAAGCTCCGCCGGAAGCTCCACCGCCACCGGAACCCAAACCGGAACGACAACCGGAACGACAGCCGGAACCAAAGTCAAAGCGACAACCGGAACGACAGCCGGAACCAAAGTCAAAGCGACAACCGGAACGACAGCCGGAACCAAAGTCAGAACCAACAACACAGGTTCCAGAACCTGAAGTTGATGAGATGAATCCTTTCCTTTAGAGATGAAAAGCTAAAAATTAAAAGTTAAAAATTCTCATTGTTAATTCTTGATTTTTAACTTTTAATTGGTAATTTCAGGAAAGGTTGCCCGTTTTTTTTTCGTACACTTTTTGTTATTTACCTCCAGGCAAGCAGCTTTATGGCCGGTGATTACTATGAAATATTAGGCGTTTCTCGCAGCGCAGACAAAGAAGAAATTAAGCGTGCTTACCGCCGCCTAGCTCGCAAGTTCCATCCAGATGTCAACAAAGAATCTGGCGCCGAAGAGCGGTTCAAAGAAATTAACCGCGCTTACGAGGTACTCTCGGAACCGGAAACCCGCGCCCGTTTCGACCGTTTCGGCGAAGCAGGCGTGACCGGTGCAGGCGCACCTGGGTTCCAAGACTTCGGCGACAGCTTTGCTGACATCTTTGAAAGCTTCTTCCAGGGGTTTTCCACGGGTGCGGGCGGCCAACAACAAGGTCGCAGACGCAGCGGCCCGGTGCGCGGCGACGATTTGCGACTGGATTTGCGGCTGGATTTCCGCGAAGCAGTGTTTGGTGGGGACAAAGAACTCCGCATCAAACACCTAGAAACCTGCGAAACTTGCACCGGGACTGGTGCAAAACCGGGAACCAGACCTCAAACCTGTTCGACTTGTAGCGGTAGCGGGCAAGTCCGCCGCGCTACTCGCACTCCTTTCGGTAGCTTTACTCAAGTTTCAGTTTGCCCCAGTTGCAACGGCACCGGGCAAGTGATTGAAGACAAGTGCGAAACTTGTGGCGGTCGGGGGCAGAAAGAAGTGATGAAAAAGCTGAAAATCACTATTCCCCCTGGGGTTGACAACGGTACTCGCTTGCGTGTCTCCAATGAAGGGGATGCGGGAAAACTGGGCGGGCCGCCGGGGGATCTTTACGTGTTCTTGGCGGTGAATGAAGACCCGCTATTTAAGCGGGAAGGCATTAATGTTAATTCGGAAGTGAAAATTAGTTACTTGCAAGCAATTTTAGGCTGTCGCTTGGAAGTGGAAACTGTAGATGGGCCGACGGAATTGTTGATTCCTACGGGAACTCAGCCTGGTACTGTTCTGACTCTGGAGAAAAAAGGGGTGCCGAAGTTGGGAAATCCTGTCAGTCGCGGCGACCATTTGATTGCGGTGTCTATTGATATTCCGACTAAGGTGACGGCTGAGGAGCGCGAGTTGTTGATGCAGCTTGCTAAGCTGAAGGGCGATCGTACTGGTAAAGGTGGCTTGGAAGGATTTCTAGGCAATTTGTTTCAGAAATAAGCAAATATTTGACACCCAATGGGTGTCAAATTTTCTTTTTTGATGATTCCGTGGCAATTTTTAAAATTCTCTCTCAAAAAATTGTGTCCAATTGGACACAATTTGCCCAAGAAGAATAATTCGCCGACAATTGGTTTAATTCTCTCTCAAAAATTTGTGTCCAATTAATCTCATTTTCTCTGAGAAGAATAATGGCAGACAATTGCTTCACGAAAAACTAAGGGTTTCAGGATTTGAGATGGGAAATTTGAAAATAGAAAACACATGATGAATTCAACCTCGAAAATTGAAAATCCCAAATCCCCAGATGCCAAAATCGATCTGCGGGGGACTCCGTGTCCTTTGAACTTTGTCCGCACTAAACTGCGCTTGGAGCAAATGGCTCCGGGTGCTGTTTTGGAGGTGTGGCTGGATGCTGGGGAGCCGATCGAACAAGTGCCCGACAGTCTGAAAATGGAAGGCTACCAAATTCTAGAAACGCAGTTTGTCGCGGATGAGCCAGATGCGGGCTTTTTTGCGATGAAGGTGCAACGCCCAGAAAACCAGGAAGCAGGATGATTCTGAATTCCTCCTCGATCGTCGGTACTGTAGTGGCTGTTCAGGCTAACTTTTACCGAGTCAGGTTAGATCCAGCCGCTGGGATTCACGAAAATATAGCCCTGGCGGATGCTCCAATTCTGCTGTGTACTCGCCGCACTCGACTGAAAAAAATTAATCAACAGGTGATGGTGGGCGATCGCGTGGTGGTAGACGAACCCGACTGGACTGACCGCCGGGGTGCAATTTCTGAAGTCTTCCCGCGCCAAACAGAACTCAACCGCCCGCCTGTAGCTAATGCCGATCGCATTCTCCTAGTTTTTGCCCTCGCCGAACCGAATTTAGACCCCGCATCATTAACTCGGTTTTTAGTCAAGGCAGAATCTACAGGTTTAGAGGTGAATTTGTGTTTGAACAAATGCGATTTAATTTCGCCCCAAGAGTTGGAACAGTGGCGCGATCGGCTTTCCAGCTGGGGCTACGAACCCATGTTTATTAGTGTTCGCAGCGGATTAGGAGTCCAGGAAGCTGTGGCTAATTTACAAAATACAATTTATGTCAAACAAATAGTTTTTCAGCCTTTATCGGACAATATAGATAGTTGTAGGTTGCCTTTTGAGGATAACTCCCTACAGGTAAATTCTATTGATCCGTTAAATGCGTTAAGTTCCGTACAAAATCCGTTGCCGAATTTGCTTGAGAGCCGCACCTCAGACAAAATAACGATAATTTGCGGCCCTTCTGGAGTGGGCAAGTCCAGCTTGATCAACCAACTAATTCCGGCGCTTAACCTGCGAGTGAACGCTGTTTCTGGCAAACTCGGCCGCGGACGCCACACGACTCGCCACGTCGAACTATTTGAACTCCCTGGTGGCGGACTGTTGGCGGATACTCCGGGCTTTAATCAGCCGGCTCTAGAATGCGATCCGTCGGAGTTAGCTGAATATTTCCCAGAAGCGCGTCAGAGGCTGGCTGTGGGTAGCTGTCAGTTTAGCGACTGTTCGCACCGAGACGAGCCTAACTGTGTGGTGCGGGGATCTTGGGAACGCTACCAGTATTACTTGAGTTTTCTGGAAGAGGCGATCGTCCGCCAACAAGCTTTGCAAAACTCCAGCAGCGCCGAATCGAGTTTGAAGCAGCAAACCAAGTCGGATGGTACGCAGCAGTACGAACCGAAACTGCTAACTAAAAGATATCGCCGCTCTTCGCGCCGCCTGCAACACCAGTCGCTGCAAGAGATGTGTCAAGAAGATTTAGAGGAATTCTGAGGAGGTAGCGGCTCTCTCATCGCCTGCTAAAAAAGCCCCAAATAGTACCAAGACTTACCCAGCAACCCGATTTGATAGAGCAAGATCGCGGGCGATCGACTACCATAACCAACATCAACCAACATCGTCCGTAGTGCGGACTTTAATCCGCAACTTGGAGCTGACTAAAGTCCGCACTACGAACCAATTGCGAGATGGGTCAATCGACCGGACACGAGATAAGATAATTCTTTGTGGCCCAACACCTCGCTAGCAAGACTCGGTTTCTTTAATCGCGAGAGGGTAAGTCCCTGAGTACATTAATAGCTAAAATTAAATGGCCGAGAATTTGTTAAAAAAATTAGAACAGAAGCAAAAATTAGCGGGTACTGCAGGAGCAACAAGATTGTGACTATTCAAGAACTTTTTCAAAAAGGCGGCCCCGCCATGTGGCCCCTGTTGGTGTTATCGATTTTATCTTTGAGTACAATTATCGAACGTTTGTGGTTCTGGGCGAGCCTCCTGAGCAAAGAAAAGCAGATAGTTAACCGCATTCTTGAAGCGGCCCGCAGCGATTGGGGGGCGGCTAACGAGATGGCCAGACAAGCTAACCGACAGCCGATCGGGCGCTTTCTATCTGCACCCCTGCGCCTGTACAATCCTGAACCCGACTTATTTCGACTCGCACTCGAAGCCGCGGCGGATGAAGAGTTGGCTTCGATGCGCCGCGGCGACAAAATTTTAGAAGCTACGATCGCTATAGCTCCTTTGCTGGGCTTGCTCGGAACAGTTTTGGGCTTGATTAACTCGCTCAGTTCCATCCGTCTGGGCGACATCGGTACGGCGGCCACGAGTGGTGTCACTTTGGGGATTGGCGAGGCGCTGATCACTACTGCTTCTGGGATGGTAGTAGCAATTTTTACCTTGGTGTTTTATCGGATATTTCAAGCTTTTTTGTTCAACCAGGCAAAAATATTTCGCCGAGCCGGAAATGAACTGGAATTGCTTTACAGGCAATACTGGCCGGTGGCTAATGCTAAAGGTCGATCGCCCGGTGGGGAATACAGTAATTCTTCTTTTGGTTCGGATGGTTTGAACAGGCGTTCTCTCAATTCTCAAGAATCGGGAGAACGGAACCGGGAGCCTAAATTAAAAGGTTCCGATCCGGATGTTGATTCTACTTCTAATAATTAGAACGATGGAGAACTAATGAAGATTAACTTAGATACTCCTGCTGAAGAGGCTCGGATTGAACTGGTGCCTTTAATTGATGTGATATTTTGCATTCTGACGTTTTTTCTGCTGGCGGCTTTGCAACTGACTCGCCAGCAAGCGATTAATGTCGATTTGCCGAAGGCGAAGACGGGACAAACGCAGATGCGAGAGATGCTGATTGTCAGCATTGACGATTTGGGGCAAACTTATATAGACCAATTGCCTGTTAATTACCAACAGCTCGATCGAGTTTTAAAGAGTTTCCACACCACAAATCCTACGGGATTGACGGTTTTGTACGCCCCTCAAAATGCTAGATATGCCAAAGTCGTAGAGGTTTTAGACAAATTGCGAGAGGTAGGGGGCGATCGAGTTGCCCTGGCAACTCTTCCTAGTTCGGCTGCTTCCCCGCAGCCAAATCCGTCGTTTCCCAATTCTGGCATTCCTGCGGCACCTTCGGGCAATATCGGTCAACCGCTGCCGTCTCCTGTGGCTCCGGGGCAGCAGCAGTTCAATCCCAATCAGTTTCAATCCCCTCTGCCAGCTCCGGGGCAACAGCAGTTCAATCCCAATCAGTTTCAATCGCCTCTGCCAGCTCCACAGCAGCCTAACGACTCTGGCGCAAATCTGGGCATTCCTCCTGTTTCGCCTGCACCCACTGCTCCCAATTCCAGGCCTGGAGTCGCCACTCCACCGCAGAATGTCGGGCCCTCGAATTAGTCATTTAGTCTTATTGGTCATTGGTCATTAGTCATTAGTCATTAGTCATTGGTCATTAGTCATTGGTCATTAGTCATTAGTCATTTTAGCTGCTCGCGAAGTCGAATGCTAGTCATTAGTCATTGGTCATCAGGAAGAGGAAGAAAGAAGAAGGAAGAGGGCTATAACGGCTTCGCGATCGGGCAAAAAGAACGAAGAAGAAAAAAGAGATATAGCAGTTCTCACTCTCGATGAGGTATTGATCCCTCAATCCCTCAATCCCTCAATTCCTCAATCTCCCAATTCCCCAATCTCAAGTCTAAAACTTGTATGCTCGCGACTTGTCCGCTGGCGTAGCCGAAGCAAGCCGAAGTATCTAAAATCTAAAATCTCAACTCCTCGCCTTTTTGAGAAAGGCTATAAATAGAAATTCTCCCAATCTCCCCCTCTCCCAATCTCCCCCTCTCCCAATCTCCCCCTCTCCCCCTCTCCCAAACTCTCCCGGACAGAAGCTTCGCCCGATTTGGTATAAAGCGCTTCAATTATTTTGGTTCGTACTGAGCCTTTTTTCTCTTCGTAAGTAGATAGAGTTATATAGCGGTTCTCACAAAAGTGAGGATAGCCCTATGCCCTATGCCCTATGCCCTATGCCCTATGCCCTATGCCCTATGCCCTATCCCGGATAGTACCTCATACCAGAGCACAGAAAGGCTATATATGCCTGCAGAAGGAACTTTTGCAGGCATTTCGCGTTCTCTATTGCTAAGTTATTTCTTGGGATAGAGGGTAATTTTGTCAAACAATTGTTACCTTTTGTAATATATACTAAAATGAGATGAGCCCGGAGGGCATCCTGAAACCAACGGTCGATCGCTGAAAAAGTTACAAATTGGGTCGATCCAGGTTTTTACTTTCAAGTCACCTTTACTTACAGAGGAGTCTTTCACCATGAGCCAGCCAGCAGAATTGTCTTTGGAACAACAATTTAGCCTGTGTTCCTTCAAAACACAGGTAAGTGACATGAGTCGCGAACAAGCTCAGGAGTTTTTGGTCAAGCTTTACGAGCAAATGATGTTGCGGGAAACTATGTACCGTCATTTTCTCAAACACCATTGGGGTTTAGAACCTAACCCTGGTGTTGAGTAGCACAGTCGCAGTAGGCGACCTCCGTCTCTTACTCTGTTCCCTCAGATGGAAAGGAGTTGGGGGTGATGGGGCGTCACTCTTTGAGCAGAATGTAGAAACCGGGCCTATGCAGAAAGTATCTGCACAGACTCAAGGTCGATCGGGAAAATTTCACTGTTTATTTTTTGATTCCCATCAATTTGGGGAGTCGATCCGAGCAATCTATCGATCGACATTACACGATCGCGCAAAAATAATTGATTGCGTTTGGACTAGAAAAGTTGATGGTTAATAATCCAGCGTTAATGTTTTAACCCCTTCAAAAATTTAACCAATTAAATATATTTGTCTGTAGTTGCAGCGGATGAGGTTTGAGAACAATGGTGCTAGTCGGACATTTGAGCGCGACTTCCGACTAGCAAGACTTTGAATTTTCAAATCAAACACTAGAACTCGTAAATGCTGACTCTTTGATATACTAACCGCCTTTGCTTGTGCGGTGATGTTTGAAACGACCTTGGGTGATGCTACCGAACCGCAGTTTGACTCTCCCTCGATCTCCACAGGCGACTCGTGGCAATGCCGTATCCCGAATTTTTAGACAGTCTAGCAAAAAGCCGTCCTCAAAGGACGGGGTTTTAGCCCCAATTTTTCGATCGAGAGTTATTCCGGCTGACGTTCCAGAGTCGCCTCCATCGTACTGGTCAAATAATGACCAGACATGAGGCCGCTAGATTGATAGTAGCGATTGTCATCAACGCGGTGAAGGGTATCAAAGCCCGTCCGCCGCTGGCGTTCGTCTCCCAGTACCCAGTAACGCTGGACGATCGACTGGGGAGCAATCCAACCTTCGCCCTCGACGCGGCCGAGTTCGCTGTGTTGGAGTACAAAAGTGTACTGCCGTTCATCGCTGTTGAGGTGTCCTCGGTAATTCAAAATAATCTCTTCACGATCGCCTCCAGGAAAAATGAGCTTCGTCACCATATTGAACCAATCTGTTCGGTTCCAGCTCACTAAAGTTTTGCCTTTAACCGTAATTGGCACGCCATTGCGCTCAATCCAACTTCCTTCGAGCGTCCATTGGCCAGATTCCATTAAAAACGTGTGAGCCACAGTGCTGTTCCTATGCTTTTCCTGCTGGCTACAATACGGGTGCAACAACGCACAGCCGTTGTCGCTCAGACTATATGCTATCACGCCCAACCGTGCCAACAAGAGTTAATTTCCCCTAAAAGTACCGGTGCCCGGGCACCAGTCACTTGAGGCAGATTGCCGGGAATGCCCCGAACCCGCCATGCGGCTAAAACCGCGAAAGCGATCGCCTCTTTAAAATCTACACTCAAGCCTGCCTCAGAAGTAGTCAACACTTGGACTGGATGCAATTGAGATTGCAATCGGCGTTTTAAGTAGAGATTGTGGCTACCGCCCCCGCACAGTAAAACTCGATCGGGCATTGCCGGCAAAAAAGTTTGGTAACTGCGAACGATCGAAGCCACAGTAAGTTCTGTCAAAGTAGCTAGCACATCAGCAGGACTGAGATTGTAAGCGGATGCCTCTAGCAAACAACAGTTAAAATAGTCTACACCAAATAACTCTCGCCCTGTAGATTTAGGCGGTGCTTGGGTGAAAAAATCTTGCTGCAGCCAATCCTCGACTAAAGCTTGACAGGGAGTGCCGGTTGCCGCCCACTCTCCACCTGAGTCGATCTTCAAAGAGCCCCCAGAAAAGTGTACCGCTGCCAAGTCTAACAGCGAATTTGCAGGCCCTGTATCCCAACCCAAGATACCATCTCCCAGATCGGAAACTTCCGACTCGTGGTTGTTTTCCCTCTTTTCCCTGGCTGGGAGATAGGCAACATTGCCAATTCCCCCCAAATTTTGGATGCAGAGACTGCGGTTGGGTTCTGCCAGCAGGCACGCATCAACAATGGGGACTAAGGGTGCTCCTTGACCCCCTGCTGCAATGTCTGCCGATCGAAAATTGCTCACAGTAGTAATGCCTGTCAATTCGGCAATTAGCGCGCCCCGCCCGAGTTGCAAGCTGTAGCCCATGAACCCATCTGCAAGATTGTTCTCTCCCGTCTCTGGCGGTCGGTGGTAGACGGTTTGACCGTGAGAGCCAATTAATTCTGCATTATCATGTCCCGCTTGAATTGTCAAGGCTGCGCTGGCAAATTGTCGAGCAATGGCATCATCTAATTGGGCGAGTTCAGCCATTGACAAAGCCGATCCACTGCAAACCGAGAGAATTTGCGATCGCAAATTAGCAGGATAAGGGAAAGTTTGACCTGCCACCAACTTTACTTTTAAGTCTGTTTGGGAACCGACCACATCCACCAAAGCAGCATCAATACCATCAACTGACGTGCCGCTGATCAAACCTATAACGCGAACCATTCGATTTTAGATTTTAGATTTTAGATTTTTACATAGTCTGGGACGCACTCCCGACAAAGAAACGGGGTTTTTTACGCGGATTGCGGATTATGGTTAAGGATTTTCGTCCATCAAAACGAGTTTCTGTCCCCCGGTGCGTGCAGGAGGTTGAGATTTTTATATAGTGGCGTGCGCGAGGGCGCGAGGGTGCGAGGATATTATTTGAGGTCGATCGTCACGATCACCACAGTAATATTATCGCGTCCCCCTTTATCCTTAGCTGCTTCAATCAAAGCAGTTGCAGCAACCTCGCCGGCGCGAATCGACTTCAGAGGCGAAGCAATCAAAGGATCGGAAAGCTCTTCAGTCAAGCCGTCACTGCAAAGCAGCAAACGATCCCCTGGCTTTACATCCACCGGCAGAATATCTATCTCCTGCAAATCATCGCGGCCCAAACACTGGGACAAAACGTGACGCCAAGGATGGTGTCGAGCCTGATCCGGAGTCAAGGCCTTTCTTTTGACAGCCTGAGCCACCCAAGTCTGGTCTTCAGTAATCTGCTCCAAGCGAGGCCCGTGCAGCCGGTACAAGCGAGAGTCCCCGATATTAGCGCACCAAGGCCTGCCCTCATCCCTAAAGATCAAAACCACAGCCGTAGTCCCCATATCACCACGTTCGGGATGTTCTAGCTGATCCGTCAAAATTGCTTGATTGGCGATTAAAAAAGCCTTTTCCAACAAATGCACAGAATCCTCGGGCCCTTCCCAATGTTCGAGCAAATAAGATTGAATGGCCCCAGTCGCTATCCGGCTGGCTTCTTGGCCTCCGGCGTGTCCTCCCATTCCGTCTGCCACTATGAAAAATCGCCCGTCAGGATCTATGTAGTACGAATCCTGATTTACGGAACGAACTAGCCCTGTGTCTGTCTTACCTGCGAAAGAGCGTTTCATCAGAAAAATGGGTTGGAAACCCCGTCCTTCTAGGACGGCTTTACAATTTAATTTGCACGGAGCGCCACGAGTTGTAGGACAAAAACTTACAATCTGCGGGCGATGCGTTTTGAGTGAGACGCTTGCCAGTTTTTAAATCGTGCAAGCTAATTGTTTTCCGGTACTGGCCTTTTTTTGTTGGCGACTCTTGCCAGCCTCCAACGTAACAAAAACCGTATTTAGGGTGTTTAACAATTGAACCGCGCTTAAACCCGACACTAATTGTACCACCGTATCTAGATCGGACATGGCCGGTAGAATATTGCAAGCGATGGAGTTGTCTGCGATGAAATTCAAGGGGGATAATCTCAATTAGCGATGAGTTGTCGGGTTGAATGTGTCCTCCCACGTACCAATTAGCCAACACCCAAGAATCAACACAATGTGCTTCAAACTTTTTTGATAGCTTCTGTTTAGATTTTTTGAGTCCTAATTTTTGACGCAGTTCATAAGTGTCGTTTCCCGATCTAATCTCAAGATGGGCAATCTTTATAAGTAGGTCGTAAAACCAGTGTTTACCCACTTCCAAAGGACTAAACGATACGTTCCACTTACGTCCGTTTTTCCACGTTCGCGCTTTGATGTCCTCCACAACAAATGTTGATATCGGAAACATCAACGTTAGCCAGTTAACTATTCTCAACTTCCACTGCCACCGCGCTTTAGTTGATGGAGGAATACGGTTTTTATTGACTAGCCGATTAGCTCGATTTTGACGGCATGGAGTATTACGAAAGCGTCTTGCCCGTCGCATATTGCGCCTTACTTCAACGCGGTCTTTCACCCAGTCAACAGCATGAGTTTGAATGTTTAAGTAAGTATGCGATTTGGATTTAACGGTAAATTTTTCGCGCTTGCTACCCGGATCGAGGCCTACCGCAATGGGTTGATAATTGTGGCTTGAAGGTTCTATATTCAATCGAACACAAAATACACCCGAATTCCAGAATGGTGTTGCCTTACCCGACTTAATCCAGCGCTTTGCGCGACTTGGGGTAGTCGGCATTAACGGTCTATTTTCACTGTTTACAACGGGTACAAACATTTACGGTAAGTCCTATTTCTAGGTATATATTTCCCTTCGCCACTGACTGCCAAAGTGGTTAAGAACTAGGGAGGCATTCTTAACGTTTGGTGAAATACCACTCTCAGGCAGTTCAGTTGGTCTTTTAAAGACGCAGGCTAGACACTGTTTTGGTCTTGAATTTGGAGGGTGGTGAGCCTTCCTCTTTCAAGCCCCATGCCTTCAGGCTGGGGTTTATGACCGAACTTAAAAGCTTGATTTAACTGGTGCAATTTTTGATGACAAAACTTAAATCGCGAACAAAACTTAAAATTGCTGCTGCCCGCGATCGCCCGTTTTTAAAAAAATGCACTTCCTTGACCCCATATTGTAGATCGTCTGGTGCTAATCGCGTCTTAAATTTTCCGGTAAATTTGAGAAATATTTCAGCCAAAACATAACATCCGAACATCCGAGGCTAAGTTTTGGCTGGTGAGAAATCTCAAACCAGAAATTTCCGATTTCAAATTGCGCGCTATTGTGACATTCTATCGGCGCGATCGATCCGCTTGAACAAACGCAGCAGAGCCAACCCCGTACCAGCAGCAAGCACAGCCACAGCGACAGCAGCCCAAACTTGATTGCTGACAAACAAAATTGTCGCCGACAAAGTAAAAGCACTCATCATCAAAGTATAATTCGTGCTCATTTGAACGCTGGTCATGCGGCGGAGCAATCGCTCTGTTTCGGCAGAACGGACGCGAATCCGTAAATCTCCCTGTTCTAGTTTATCAATAGTCTCCTCAATCCGGCGGGGCAAGCCCAAGGCAGTCGAGCTCACCTGAGCCGCCTGACGGCCGATTTCGTTAAAAATGCTGCTACTTGCATCAGAACCATTTCCATTAGTCATAAGCTGCATGGCAAAAGGTTGTGCCACCTCCATAAAGTTGAACTCTGGATCTAAACCCCTGCCTACCCCTTCGATGGTAGAAAAAGCTCGCATTACAAAAGTAAAGGTAGCTGGGAACCGAAAAGGTTGGTTGTAGGCAATATCGTAAAGGTCGTCAGTAATCGCGCTCACGGACTGATTTTCAAAAGGCTTGTCCATGAAGTTATCCAGCATATACTGAATGCTGCGGCGCACCGGACTCATATCACCCGTAGGAACCAAAGCGCCCAAATTGATCAGAGAATCCATAATCCGCTGTCCATCCTTGGAAGCAATGCCGTAGAGAGTCTCCATGAGTCCTTCGCGGACATTCGACTGAATTTGCCCCATCATCCCAAAATCGTAGAAAATCAGAACTCCGTCAGCACTAACAGCGATATTGCCGGGGTGTGGGTCAGCGTGGAAAAAGCCATCATTGAGCAACTGCCGCAAATAAGCTTTCGCGCCCAACTGAGCGATTAATTTGCGATCGATACCTGCAGCTTCTAGAGCTTCGTAGTGGCTGATTTTAATCCCCGGCAGGTATTCCAAAGTCAGCACTCGGGGGGCGGCGTACCGCCAATAAACCCGTGGCACCAGCACCCAGTCACAGGTGCTAAAATTGCGGCGAAAAGTATCAGCATTGCGGCCTTCATGGAGATAGTCAATTTCCAGCCAGAGAATGCGACAGCACTCCTCATAAATCCCTATCCAATCTCGGCCTTGGCCCCACTTAGGATGATTTTGAAAGTAACGAGCAATTCCCTTAAGAATTTGCAAATCTATTTCAAAGAGCTTTCGCAGTCCTGGCCGCTGCACCTTGACTACAACTTCCTGGCCAGAGTGAAGTTGAGCTTTGTGTACCTGACCCAAACTCGCAGCGGCCAGGGGCACGGGGTCAAAGCTGCGGTAGAGTTCTTGAACTGTTTTGCCCAAATCTTGCTCGACAATTGCCTCTAACTTTTCGTAGCTAAAAGCAGGCACTTTATCTTGCAGTTTAGAGAGTTCTTCGACAAACTCTGCGGGGAACAAGTCGGCGCGGGTGGAAAATAATTGGCCTACTTTAATGAAAGTGGGGCCCAAATCCAATAGTGTTTCTCGAACCCAGATTGCTTGAAAGCGCCGTCTGGCAACTTTTTTTTCTTCTGTGACGCCTCCCCAGTAGCTCCAGTTTTTGCTGTCGAACCACAGCGAAGCCAGCCAGAGCAGGACAAAGGCCCAAATGTCGAAGAAGCGTCGCTGCCGGGAGTATTTTTCGCGATTCCAGCGATAAGCTTTACTTTTGTAGGATTTAGCAGCAGTTTTTGGCTCATCGGCCTCGCCAGTGCGCTTGGGGGGGCGCTGGCGATCAACAGAGTCATTAAGGAGAGCAGACACTTGGGTTCCCAAATTGCTTATTTTATGTTGTTGCTTTGATGGCAGGTTGGAGCGCAGGAGCGCGTTGTCTTGCGCTCGCGCGGTTGTAAATAGTAGTTCGATCGCCCTTTTTTAAGGCAAACTGCTGCGGTAGCGCTGCAATTGCGATCGCACCAAAGCAACTTCGGCGCGCAGCTCGTCAATAGTCACTTGCAGCTCAGCAGGATGGATGTCTTGAATGGTAGTGCTGGTGGTTGCATTACCGGTTCTGGTTTGCATCGCTTCCTCGGCCGATCGATTAGCGCGTTCCACAACTCGATCTGTAAATTGGCGCAGACGTTCTCTTTGTTCCGCGTCAAATTTACCTAGTTGAGAAAAAGCGTTCGTTGCCACGCTTTCTAATTGCTCGTATAGTGCTTCAGCAACTGCTCTGCCTACAAAAAAAGCATGAACTGGGGGTTTACTCATAAAAAAATCTCTGTACGCTTCCGCAACAAATTATAACTTGCTTATCCTCGATGGTGCTTCCAAACAAAGGAAGATTGTGGAAATTGATGCAGGACAATATCTCTGCCTGGAAACAAACAAATTTTTTCGAGCGGGCGATCGACTGACACTCCAGTCATCCGGGATGCGACCTCTACCATCGATTTGATTTTCAGAACCGTTGTTGCTAACTACTTTTTCAACCGAGTAGATGTGGCAGCCGCAACAGGAAACATCACATAACTTGTGCGCCCGTGCCTATATCTTAACATAATTCCTAAAAAATATCAAAGGTTTATACATTTTTTTTCTAGAGGCATTTCGATCGCAGGTGGCATAGGAAATATGCAGTCGAGTCAAGTCGAGGTTGTGGGGATTAGCAAATTCCGAAAGCAGGTTTTGCGGTTTGGTGCTTTGCCTCCAAAGGCGTTATTTTCAAGAAACAATCCATCGATATTTACTGATTCATCAAAGCAAGTAGTCGCCCGCAACTTTAACCAACAAAAATAATACACCTGTGGCACTCACAAACAATCTAAAATTATCTGCGTTTATCCGCATTGCATCTGCCTTGAATCTGCGGTTTATGTATTAAAAGCGAGGACTTATGCAGCTCAAGTCTCAGACTAATTTGTCGTAGGTTCTGGTAAAGGCAAAGGGGTTTCTGTCACAGGGGGAGGCGAGTAAGGAGCGATCGAACTATCGGAATTCGTATCATTTTGGCTGGGTATTGGCGGTGTTGGCGACGCTACTGATGGCGGCGACACAATTTCAGGACTCGGCACCGCAGGCGGGGTGGGTGCGGGAGGTGAGTAGCTGGGAGGTTCCGGCGGTAGGGGCGCAACTTCCGGTATCGGTGCGGCCGCTGGTTGCGGTGTTGGCTCGATTTGGGTTTGAGCCTCGGGAATTGGGGGTTCCGAAGGCGGCGCTTCGGGTTCGGGCGTGGGGGATATTGAAGGCTCTGGTTCGGGTTCTGGGGCGGGAGTTTCGGGGCTTGGCAACTCTGAAGGTGGGGTGCTAACTGCTTCGGGTTCGATCGGTTCGGGAAGGTTGCTGCTGTCTGAGGTGGGTTTGGGGCGCTTGTTAAGTTCGATGGGGTAGAGAGGGCTGCTTTCGACAGATGGCTGTGCGAACATCGGCCCTGATGAATTGCGGGATTTGAGCAAATCTTCGAGAGATGGGAAGGATTGAGCTGTGGATCGGGCGCTGCTGAGACTGGTGCTGTTGTAGCGCCATGCTAGGTCAAAACCCATCCAGCCTGCAATGACAGCCGTTATGACAAACGCCAGTAAAGTCAATGAAGGCGGGGGAGGTGCGGGCAATTTCAGGCTTTGCTTGTCTTTTTTTTCTGCTGGTACTCTTTCTGTGTCTTGCAGCATGGTAAGCCAATTTTCCACTGTCTGGGGGCGCTTTTGGGGGTCGGTTTCGAGTCCCTGAAGGATTGCTCGCTCGATGGCGGGGCTGAGGTTGGGCACAAATTGCCGCAAAGAAGCTAGGGGAATTCGATCGCGCAGGGGGGCTGCTACGGGCGGCACGCCGGAGAGCAAGTAGTAAAAGGTGGCGGCGATCGCGTAAATGTCTGTGGCCGGTGTACATTTACCGTCATAGAGGTATTGTTCGATCGGCGCGTACCCAGGGGATAGCAAGTTAATCTGAGCGTATTTAGTGCCGGCGATAAAATCGCGAGCAATACCGAAATCTATCAACATTACGACGTGAGAATCGGCTCGCCGGATCAAATTTTCGGGTTTGATGTCTCGGTGCAGCAATCCGCTGTGGTGAACTGTACTTACGGCTGAGGCTATTTGACGAATATAATGCAGCGCCTGGTCTTCTGGCAGCGGTTGACCGGCTTCGACGATGTGGGCGAGAGTTTTGCCGGGAATGTAGTCCATTGCGATAAAAGACTGTCCGGCTTCTTCAAAAAAGTCGATTGCTCTGACGATGTTGGAATGCTGACATCTGGACAGGCGTCGGGCTTCGGCAATAAACTGCTGTTGAAATTGGGCTGATGCTGGGTGTTGGCGCAGACTTTCGTTGAGGGTTTTGAGTACAACGGTTTGGTTTAAATGGGTATGGATAGCTCGGTAAGTGATGCCGAACCCTCCTATGCCTAAAGTCGCGTTGACTCTGTATTTGCCTTGTTGCAGGACTGTTGCTGGCGCTAAGTTCATCTTTTGTTGATGCCGTTTCCCAAACTATGCTACCGCTTTTGGGGGATTTCGCAGAGTTTAGGTCGCAGGGGGGCGATCGATCTGCGCCGTTGTTGTAGCTTGAACTCTGCAACCTCTTGAAATCTTTGCATCCCCACGTCATTCTATAGCGGTTCTCACAAAAGTGAGGTATGCCCGGTTTGGCCTATGCCCGGTTTGGCCTATGCCCGGTTTGGCCTATCCCCACGAGAGTACCTTATATGAGAGCACAGAAAGGCTATATCTGTAGTAGGTATTGCGAAACTTAAGGCCCCAGCTTGCCAATAAAAATCCCGCTCTTGTGGAACGGGAAAGCCATCAGGGTGCATCTATTATTTATTAATATAGTTGATGAGGGGTCTCACCCCCTTTTATTTTAACAAATCTTTATAATCAGGAAATTTCTGTAAAGATTTAGGTTGTTATTTTAATTGTGATCAATATTATGGTAATAAAAATTGCTGAATCTCGATTTTAAACTTAAAAAAATAAAAAAGGATCAACTCACTAAAGTTGGAAACAAAGACATTAGAGATGATATGATGTGACCCATGATTCCAGCCTAATCGGGGAAACACCTAAATTCATCTTGGTTAATGGAATAAAGCAGGGATTGTGAGAGCGATGGTTTGTCAGAAACTCGTTAAGTTAGCAGTTAGTCCACCTTAAGAGCGGTGTAGGTTGATGGTGTCTGTGGTGAACCCACGCAGTAGAGGCGTGTGGCATCTGATAGGCATTTTTCAGAAAGTAATTCAACACAATCCAATATTTGCTAGTAGGTAACGTTCACAGGCCGTGAGCGTGGATCTATTTTTTCGGTCGATCGCTAATCAAGGAGAAACTTTTGAATATTCAAGTCCTAAAACGGGAATGGTTCTCAAATGTGAGAGCTGATATTTTGGCAGGAACAGTGGTCGCTTTGGCACTAATTCCAGAGGCGATCGCCTTTTCAATTATTGCTGGTGTCGATCCCAAAATAGGACTGTATGCCTCATTTATCATTGCCATGACGACGGCAATCTTCGGTGGACGACCGGGCTTAATTTCAGCAGCCACAGGTGCAATGGCATTGTTAATGATCCAGTTGGTGAAGGATCACGGCTTGGAGTATTTGTTCGCAGCTACTCTTTTGACTGGAGTGTTGCAAATTCTGTTTGGGGTACTGAAATTGGGGCGACAGATGAAGTACGTGCCCCGTGCAGTAATGGTTGGATTTGTCAATGCCCTAGCGATTTTGATTTTCATGGCGCAGTTGCCGCAATTAACTAACGTACCTGTGACGGTATATGTGATTACAGCACTCTCCCTGGCAATTATCTATATCCTGCCTCGCTTTACGAAAGCGGTGCCTTCGTCATTGGTGGCAATTGTGGTGATGACTGTTGCTGCGATCGCCCTTAAACTCAAGGTTCCCACTGTGGGCGATATGGGGGAATTGCCCAGTGCTTTGCCCTTTTTTGCTCTACCAAAAGTGCCATTAAATCTGGAAACCTTGGAGATTATCTTTCCCTACGCCTTGACACTGGCGATCGTCGGTTTGTTGGAATCACTGCTGACGGCTTCACTGCTGGATGAACTCACCGACACACCAAGCGATAAAAACCAGGAAGCTAAGGGTCAAGGCATTGCCAATATCATCACTGGGTTCTTTGGCGGGATGGCAGGGTGCGCCATGATTGGGCAATCGGTGATTAATATTCAGTCTGGTGGACGGGGAAGACTCTCAACCTTTGTTGCGGGTGTTTTTCTGCTATTTTTCATTCTTGTCTTGGGAACTTGGGTCAAGCAAATGCCGATGGCCGTCTTGGTTGCTGTGATGATTATGGTGTCGATCGGGACATTTAGCTGGGCATCAATTAAGAATATTTCCCGCACGCCTCGGAGTGAAACCGCCGTGATGATTACAACTGTTTTGATCACGGTGTTAACTCATAACTTAGCCCTTGGCGTGATCGCGGGAATTGTGATGAGCACGGTGTTCTTTTCTCGCAAGATTGCTAAGTTGGTGTTTGTGGATAAAACGCTCAGTGCTGATGGCAGCCATCGCACTTATAACGTCGCTGGGCAGATTTTCTTTGTGTCGGTACATGATTTTTTAGAGGCGTTTGATTTCCAAGAAGTGGTCGATCGCGTCACGCTCGATCTTAGGCACGCTCACCTATGGGATCAAGGGGCAGTTGTGGCGATCGATCGAGTAGTGATTAAATTCCGCCGTAATGGTGCAGAGGTTGATCTGATTGGGTTGAATGAAGCAAGTGCCACATTGATCGATCGATTGGCAATACACAACAGCCCCGATGCGGTGAAAGAAATGTCAGGACATTAAAATCAATCGCTTAAATAGGTCGGCGCTGTCAAATGCAACTATGTAAACAAACGATCGTCAAGTATCAAAATACCAAGAAAGCATGACTAGGAGACGCTGTTTACATACAATTACATAGTTCAGTTTAATCCCGCCGACCTACTTATGTCACAGAGCCAGACATCAGCCTACTATTGCAGATGCTGGAATCGATCGCATCCAGTGAGTGTCTTCTCAATCGAGTCCACTTTAATAGACTTGAGTTGCATAAATATTCGATCGAACTGTTAACCGCAGATTTTAAGTGGATCAACACTTATGGACGCAGATCATTCAATCATTAAAATTGAGTGCAACTCAAGTTTAATCTTTTTTGCCATGCTGCGGCAAATGGTGCAGCAGATACCACAGCACGGCTAAATTTCCAAGAAATACCGATAACTTAAGTACGGTGAAGCCCTGAGATAACTCATATATTTCTGGCGGAATACTGATTCCTACCAGCACTAATACTAAGATTGTTCCCCAATCTTTTTCGTACCACAATCCCACCACTTCAAACACCGTTAAAATTGCATAAACTCCGGCAGCCAGTCCACTAAAAAGTAAAGTTTTAGATTTGACAAGAAGAATTTTATCTAGAAAAATTTCAACTATCTTCAAATTTGTTTCTAAAAAATAAGATTCCGAGAAATCCTCCAAAAATTGATGGTTTTTTAGGGCAAAAAGCAAAGCTATTGAAGTTAATATCAAGAAAGAGGCGACAAAAGTTTTGTAAACGATAATTGCCATTAAAGCAGGAGGACGCTGTTTTTTTAGGTACATTTTTGAAATATCAATAATTTGTGTTCTGCTTGTGCAGGAAGAAGTTCATCCACAAACATTCTACGATATTTAACTGATTTAACCTATCAAAATTCCGCAGGGTGCGCCATAAATCACTTAGTCAATTACACTTATAAACCCTAGCGAGGGCAAAAAATCTGCTTTTTCATCAACTATCTCTCGCAGGAGCAATAATTATCCCAGCCACCGTTTTTTTCCGTAAGTTCTAAATTAGGCTTGAGTTGGATAAATATTTGATTGATGGGTTAGCTGCATATTTTAAGCAGATTAACACTGACGAACGCAGATAATATCATTTCCGGTCTACTATCGTAACAAAAAAGGTTCGTAGTGTGGACTTTAGTCCGCACTACGAACTCATCCAAGGGGAACGCATCTTATCGGCAATTCTATAATTTTCTTTAATCATTCGTGTTGGGTTCGCCCGTAACTTTTGATATCCACCCATGTATTAGCACGGCAAATCACTGCACAAATTGAGTTCTTGATAATATAGCCTTTCAAGCTCTCATATGAGTTACTATCCGGGATAGGGCATAGGGGATAGGGCATACCTCACTTTTGTGAGAACCGCTATATTAATTGATGATGTTTCGTCCGCTAAATTCTTGGATATTATAAATCATAAAATGGTCGGCAATGGAGATTTTAGGTTTGAGTTTCATACAGGGCGAACTCTGATTAAATGTTTTGTAGGTGTTCAATAATTATTCTCCAATATACCAGATTTTGTTAATATTAAATTTAGATGAGTTCGCCCTGATGTCGGGAAGGCGACCGTTAAAGGTTGGATAAAACCAGAATAGATTGTGGTGTGCGAAGATCGATCGCCCTTACCGGAAAAAAGTGCGATCGCCCGCAACTACCAATCGTTTCAAGGTCAGGAATATCATACCGCCGCGCGATCGCTACTAAAATGCGATCGCGCGATCTTTGTGTATCTCCCCTAGAAGTTGCAATTACTACGTTGACCTGCTAGCGTTAACATAGACGCATCGTAGGAAAACAACCGATGACACTAACAGAATTCCTCCCTACCATCAGACAACTGTCTGCGATCGAGAAACGAGAGTTAATCCGCATTCTAATGGCGGAAGAAGATATCAGTGAGGATACTTTTCCTTTGGAACCTTACAAAATTTACTACCTGCCAACCCCATACGATAATTTTGGTGCGGGTGCAGCTTTAATGCAGGCAATGAACCGGGCTAACCACAAGGAAAACTGAGTATTATGCGATTCCAATACTCTACCAATGACCCCTCTCAAGATGAGTTTGATAGCCTACCCCGCATTCCCTTGATTCTGCACCACAATAACCAGGGAGTCGAAGTTGTTGGGTTAGTAGATAGCGGTGCAACCGTGAATGTATTGCCTTACCAAATAGGAACTCAGCTTGGCTTAGTTTGGGATGACAGTAAAGCCATTATTCGACTTGCTGGTAACATTGGTAATCAACCAGCGATGCCAGTATTTTTCATGGCTGAAATAGGGGAGTTTGCTCCGGTAAGATTAGTATTTGCTTGGGCAAAAGTGACAGCGTATCATTGATTCTGGGACAGACAAATTTTTTCTTAGAATTTGACGTTCACTTTTATCGTTCTCGGCTTGAGTTCGATATTGAGCTGAAGCGTTAATGTCCACTATAATTTATTTGCGATGTGGTGTGCAGCTACAGATCGATCGCCCTTACCATAAAAAAGTGCGATCGCCCGCAACTACCAAATCGTTTCAACGTCAGGAAGATTGTACCGCCGCGCGATCGCCTGGATGATGCAACTATCGGTCAAACAACCGGACTCAGTATTGAGGATGTGCGGAATTTGCGATCGCGACTATATTTATTGACCAACAATAATCACAACTGCAAAGCCCCAGACACCTTGGCATTTTTAACACTTGAAATCCGAATCAAAGAGCCTGATTTTACAGCAATCTTAGGTTTCCATTCATAAACCCCATCGCTAGTCGCGCGGTTGGCTATACTTTGAACAAACTTATTCTCTTGATACAGATCAATCTTGACCTCTTCCTGAATATTGTCTCTCCACAAAATCAAATAAGGTTTATTTGCTTCCACCTCCACTTTTCCTGCTGGTTTAGCAACCAATATTTTTGGTGAAGCTGTCTTAGATTTTCTATTCCTAAATCCTAAATAGTGCGGCAGTTCGCGAGTAGCAATATCATTCGATTTAGGCAACATAATCTCGCCGATTTTAGGATTAAATAGATAAGTTGAGAGTCCGCCGTCGATCGTCACTATATCTCCTTTCACTCCGAATTCTCGCATTAACTTAGCTGCTGCGTCTAATGTCGCTTCATTAACTGTGATAATTGCCAGCAATTCATTACCCTTGCGACCATCTTTGTCCAGCGTACCGATGACGTGATACCTATTTGCAGGATTTTTAGATAATAGTTTAGCTGGATGGTGCTTATATTCGTAAGTAACCACTGCATTTTGTACTTCTTTTTGATTCAATGGCGTTCCGGTTTGCGGTTCGTAATTTGTGATATATGCTTCTCGATCATTCCATACCAAAGCTTTCAATCGAACATTTTTATATAGTCCATCTTTGGGTTTCTTGACTGGGCCGTAGATGCTGTTACCGCCAGTAATAACTTGACCGTTGAATTTGACCGGAAAAGATAGCTGCGTGCTGCGTTGGTATTGTTCAAAAAAAGAACAGTTAATCACGGAAAAAACACCATTACCATAAAGATTTTTGTATTCTCCTGTAACTTCAGAGAATAACTTGCTCTTAAAGAAAGGACTGTAATATTTTTTTTCTCCCTGATAATACAATCCTTTATTGAAACCCATCCGATCGACCTCTCCAATTAGCTGGTCTATTTGCATTTTTTGCACGTTAATAACTTGCAAATAAGCCTGATTTCCGTTGGGTAGTTCTTTTTTGTACAACTCTGCACCATCTCTGGTATCCACAGGTTGAAAATAACTGACTGGGCTGGAAATTTGTTCGATCGCAAAATGTGTAACTGCTGCCACAATAGCAACAGCAAAAATCATCAAAAAAAACGGCAGTATTTTTTTCAACACGTTCATAAATATTAATTTGTTTCCACACCACAAACCAAACTATCCCAAAAACAGCTTGTACGCCGGATTCTGACTCTCATCCCCATACTGATAGCCCAGCGTATCCAAAAAATCCTGCCATTCCTGCATCTCATCTGGCGGTACCTGTATCCCCACCACAATTCGCCCGTAATCAGCCCCATTATTCCGATAGTGAAAAACGCTGATATTCCAATTAGGACTCATCGAACCCACAAACTGCATCAACGCACCGGGACGTTCGGGAAATTCAAAGCGGTAAAACAGTTCATGTTTTGCCAGGAAAGAACGGCCGCCCACCATGTGCCGCAAGTGCAATTTTGTTAATTCATCATCAGTTAAATCCAAAGTTTTGAAACCGCAATTTTCAAAAGTTGCAGCTATTTTAATCGCATCAGCACGGTCTATAATTTGCAACCCAATAAAAATGTGGGCTGCTTTTTCATCCGCAATTCGATAACTAAATTCAGTCAAATTGCGCTTTCCCAAACATTCGCAAAACCTGCGGAGACTTCCCGGCTGTTCGGGAATTGTCACTGCAAAAATCGCTTCCCGCTGTTCGCCAAATTCTGCCCTTTCTGCTACAAAACGCAGGCGATCGAAATTCATGTTCGCGCCGCAAGCAACAGCAATTAATGTTTCTCCTGCAATTTGTTCCCGTTCCACATAAGCTTTTGCACCTGCGATCGCCAATGCGCCTGCAGGTTCTAAGATCGATCGCGTATCTTCAAAAACATCCTTAATCGCCGCGCAAATATCATCCGTACCCACCAAAATAATCTCATCCACATACTGCTGACAAAGCCGAAAAGTTTCCTCCCCAACTTCCCGCACAGCAACACCGTCAGCAAATAAACCCACCTGCGACAAACGCACCCGTTTACCAGCTTTTAGCGATTGATTCATCGCGTCGGAATCCACAGGTTCAACCCCAATAATCTTAATTTCCGGCCGCAACCGCTTGATATATGCCCCAATTCCAGAAATCAATCCACCGCCGCCAATGGCCACAAAAATTGCGTGGATGGGTTTTTGATGTTGCCGCAGAATTTCCATGCCGATCGTACCCTGTCCCGCAATTACGTGCGGATCGTCAAAAGGGTGAATAAAAGTTAAGTTTTTTTCCGCCTCTAATTGGCGCGCAAAAGCGTAAGCATCATCGTAGGTATCCCCCTGCAGAACCACCTCTCCACCCCGCGCTATCACCGCATTTATCTTCACCTGCGGCGTTGTTACAGGCATCACGATAATCGCGCGAGTTCCCAAGTGGCGGGCGGCGAGAGCGACTCCTTGGGCGTGGTTGCCGGCGGAAGCTGCAATGACACCTTGTGCTAGCAAATCCGGCGACAGTTGCGCCATTTTGTTGTACGCACCCCGCAGCTTAAAGGAAAACACAGACTGCATATCCTCTCGTTTCAGCAGCAGTTTATTGTTGAGCCGCTCTGATAAATTGGGGGCTATTTCTAGGGGTGTTTCTTGAGCAACATCGTAGACGCGGGCGGTGAGGATTTGGACTAGGTAATCGCAAAGCATGGGGTTAACAAGTTGGTTGATGCCGGATGGTGGGATAATTGTAGGGCATTTATGTTAGCATTGTGCGGGGAATTGGCGATCTTTTTCGTTGGCGTAGCCCCCGTAGGGGCGGGCTTCGCTAACGGGCGATCGGGAGAACCGATTTACTTGACTAATAATTTGATTGCCAATTAAAAGCTTGATGTACCGGAAGTGCGATCGCCCCTAAAAGCAGAACAAAGAGAGCGATCGCGAGGCGACGATCCAGATGATACCTAGTGCTGACACTTGCCATTTGCCAAAACCTAATCAGGCCGTGCGAAACCCGTTCGAGGGTCACTAATAAACAAGCCCAAAACTAACGAATCCATCACCGTATCCCAGACAGGAGTCAAACGTTCCGCATCATCAACCCAATAATCAAAAGTAATCAAACACTGAACATTAGAACCCAATCCAATACAGATTCGCGAATAAGCTTCCCGCTGTTCGGGAGGGTCAATAAACTTAAATTCAGTCCACACAATGCGGGCAGTTTGCCGCTTCAATTGAATAATTTCCCCAAAAGCGATCGGATTTCTGGTATCATCTTCAACAATCTTCTGTAATAGCGGCACAAGAGGAAATTCTCCCCAATTGCCAGGAGGTAACAAATTAAATGAAACCTCCAAACGACAATCATCATCCGGCGGTTTCTTATCCGTAAATCGGAAGGAATTAGTATCAGGTTCAAAATGCCAATCTTCGGGGACATCAAACCGAACAGCACCTCTTCCTGCTACAAAAATGCGAGTTCCCGGCTGTGACGTCCAATTGTGGTTTTCTTTAAGCTCTAGAGTTTCCTTGAGCCATTCTTGCTTTTTGCGCTTAGACATAAACAGAACACCAAATTACTGCTAATCTGTAGTTTGAGACTTGGCAAACATATTTTAACCCTATTTTGCTCGCCCTTTGCTCAATTTTAACAATCCTTACAAAAATTATGAATTGCTCTCCTCTCTATTCCTCTGTGTTCTCTGCGCCTCTGCGGTAAAAAATCCATTTCACAATTGGCTAACTTTTATTTTTCACTCTTGGGAATCACATACCTAATCCCGCCTTTCTTCCCCGCATCGCCCCTGTAGCGCGGAATCACATGAATAGCAGCGTGACTGCGACTTTGCCCCGCATCTTTATTAATATTGATACCCACATTAAAACCGTCAGGCTGAAACTCTTTTATTAACATCTCTTGCACCTTATTCGCCATAAACCAGCAAGCAGATTGTTCTCGAAAAGGCAACTCAAAATAATTAGCAATATGGCGCTTGGGGATAATTAAAACATGACCTTGGCTGGCAGGATAACCGTCAAATATTGCATAAGCTGTTGCCGATTCAGTTAGTAAAGTTAGATTTTTGTAGGGATTGCAGAATACGCAGTGATTAGTTGAGTTTCTTTGATAGTTGTAATGTACGTATTCGTAAATTTCGCAAGACTCATCTAGGTGAATTGACTTAAACGGAAGTTTGACAATACACTGATAGGTAGGTTTTTTGTGCACGTAATGTTCTCGAAAGCCTTCTTTTTTGAGATCTCTTCTCACTGCAAAATAAGCTTTGCCTCCCGGTTTCAACAAATGCGACACTTCCATCAACACATTAGCTTGATCTTCAGGAAATAAAACATTCAAAACATAAAAGCAAAAGATAATATCGAATTTGTGTTTTGGAAAATTTGGGAAATAATAAGGGTCATAACCCGCAATATCAAAGCCTTTTTGCTGCAACAATTTAACATCGCTGCCGAAGCCGCAACCAAAGTCTAAGACTTTCCCTTGCAGCAAGTTTTTATCCAATAAAAATCTGGCTGGAAATGACAAGTAAATTCTTTCGATTGCCGTCAGGTGGCTGAATTTATTTTGTTGTTTTTTCATCACGAAATAAATTTGATTTAAATCGATATTATTCAGTCTGCGCCGGGGACGAAAGTTTGACAAGAAGCGATTTGAATCGCCAAATCCTATCTAAAAATTGTATCATTATTGCAGTTTGGCGATCGCCCCTTTAGCCACCAACACCTCACCAGTCACCAAATCCCGCACCGTCGCCAACAAAACCCGCCTTTCATCCACCTCAAAACTCACCGAAACCCTATCAATTCCCAACACCCCAGGCGGATCCAAATGCGCCACACAAACCTCCTGATGGTGGCTTTCCAAAGAGCGAAAATCCGTGTGTTTGTTGAGCAAACTGCTCGTCATTTGCCCTTTTTCGTTAAACACAACCTCCGCTTGCGACACCTCCGCAACTTCGCCAATATCCAAGCGAATTTCCCTTTGTCCTTCAATGGCTACTTGTAAGGTTAACTCATCGGAATTTTCACAAGGATACTTCATTTCTTTACTAAAAATCGGCGAATAAGCATAAGCTTTAGCGTAAGGTTCCCAAAGGCGAATTGCATAGCTGTGCCGCAAATAATCGTCAACAGTCGCCAATTGTGTCAAAGCTAAAGCACCATGCGCCACAGCTTCAAAAGGCTTATCTATTTTAACTTTTTGCCGCCCAAAATATGAAATAACTAAATTAGACACAGCCGGAATTAGCGAAGTTCCTCCTACCAGTAAAACTTGCTCTATATCTGCTTTAGCGATACCTTTTTCGAGCGCAATGCTCAACACTTCATCTAAACATTCCCGCAATTGTTCCAATAACTGCCGATATTCCAAAATTTCCTCAAGTTGGTCTCGGTTTAGCTGCAAATCATAAGACATAAAATTTTCATCGTCAAACCAACTTTCCTTCGCGTCATTAACTTGAGAAAGTTGAATTTTTAACTTTTCCGCTATTTCTAATAAATTTTGCCAACCCACCCCGCCAACTTCGGCCCGTGACGAACCAATTTGCCGCAAATAATCTTCGACAATCCAGATATCAATATCTTCGCCACCAACATAAGCATCGGATTTTGCTAAGACTTCGGCCCGCATTAAATTTGAACTTTGAGATTGGCTATTTTTTGATGAAAAATGAGGGGCCATGCGAACCAAACTTAAGTCTAAAGTTCCGCCGCCAAAATCGACTACTAAAACTAGAGAACCGGGACGTTTAACTGCATATCCCAGGGCGGCGGCTGTAGATTCATCGATTAGCTGAACTTCCGAGACTCCGAGCAATTCTGCCAAGTCGCGAAACCAATCCAGATATCGCTCAAATGCTCCGACTGGGACTGTAAAAATTACTTTATCTGGCTGTATATTTTGCTCGGATAATTGTTTCCAGATACTTATTATAAATTGTTCTGCTACTGATTCAGGCGTGTAGGTTTCGCCGTCGATATTGCGGGCTGGCGGCTGAAAGTCGGCGGCCAAATCGCGTTTAAAAGCTTTGAAAAAACGTTCTGGCTGCGATTGTCCCAAACGCTGAGACAGCACTTTTTCTCCCAATACCAACTCTCCTCCATTTTTCACAAACACCAAAGTCGGGACTACAGGTATTTCTCGGACATCTCCGCTCGAATTCTTTGTTTTGAAAATGCGTGAAATTTCGCCTAATCTCAAAGTTTCCGGTGTTTGCGTGTCCGGGTTGAGAATGCAAACAACCGTGTTGCTAGTCCCGAAGTCAATTGCGATTGCAACCATGTAAATTTTAGATTTTAAATTTAAGTGTGTATAGCCGCTGGCAGGGTACGGCTAACTTTAGCAGGAGTAAGAATTTGCTCTCCATTCCGATAGCCGACAAACCGAATATAAACTAATTCTCCTTCTGTTATATCTTTAACATCCGGCTGGTGCAACTGCGGATTGTAAGTCACTTGTTCCCAAGCTGAACCAATGGTTTCAAAATCCCAACTCGACAAGAGATTTTCTAAGGGCGTAAACAAAGCGGAGAGATTTTTTGCGCGCATATTCGGCTTGGCTTCTGCCATTTTGCGGGCGGCGGGATAGGTAATTAACAAAGTTTGCAACTGTTCAAAGGTGGCGCGGCGAAAATCGGCAGTTAGTTGAGTTTTTTGCTGCTGCAATTCTTCTCGCAGCCGGAAACACTGCTGTCTCAATTCTTCAATTTCGTTGGGATTAGTGGTGATTGTCGCCGATACGGGCAGCGCGCTAAGAGTGCGATCGAATTCTGGGAAATTCAAATTCAGCACTGTTGCCAGCCGCCTCAGTTGGTCTAGCGTGAGTTTTCCCACGTCTCCCTGTCGCACTAAGCGCACCCCGAAGCGACTTAAGCCGGCTTTCTCGCCCAAGTCTTGCCAATCGAGAATCTCTAGCTGATTCATGCGTTCCCGCAGAATGGTATCGTACTTAAACTCGATCGCATCTCCGGCCTCCGATGCAGCATAAAGGTAAACTAAAATTAGAAAAATGCCCCCCACAGCTAGCGCCATACTAAAGGCAGGCACTGTTGTTGTCTCAATTGTTACGCCCAGGAAATAAAACATAGTTAATTTTTCTAAACTTGTTTTAACGTCTGCGTTTGTTCGGCGATAGAATTTTCTTCGCCTTGATAGTATTCTGGTAGCAACTCTTGAGATTCTATTTTTCCCAGAGCTTTTTCAATTCCGGCGGTGGTTTCAGTACAGCTTGCACCAGTGGCGTTGAGGACGGTTTCGGTAATTTTACCGTCTTTGCCGATGCGGTATTCTATTTGGCGGTACTCTGCCATAGTTCTCTTGCTTTAATACTTAAATTTTGACTGTTGATTTATATTATAGATGCTGTTTACCAATTATTCAAATGAATTTTTGTAGCGACAATGCCACCGGGGTTTCGCAGGAAATTATGACCGCGATTGCAGCGGCGAATTGCGGTGCAGTGATGTCTTACGGAGACGATGAATATACAGAACGTTTGCAAGTTAAATTTTCCGATTTGTTCGAGACATCGGTGACAGTTTTTCCCGTAGCAACCGGTTCCGCTGCTAATGCTCTAGCCCTGGCGATGATGACTCCGACCTACGGCGCTGTTTACTGTCACGCCCAATCTCATATTAATCTGGATGAATGCGGCGCGCCGGAGTTTTTTACAGGCGGTGCAAAGTTAGTAACACTAACAGGAAATCATGCTAAAATAGAGGCAGAGACTTTAGGTGAAATAGTCGATCGCGCTGGTGCAGGTATCGTCCACCACGTACAGCCCGCCGCCGTCAGTATCACACAAGCCACAGAAGCCGGCACAGTCTACCATCCAGGGGAAATTGCCCGCATTTCCGAGATTGTTCGCAGCCACAATTTGCACCTGCACATGGATGGTGCTCGCTTTGCTAACGCTGTTGCCAGTTTGGGCTGTTCTCCTGCAGATATTACTTGGCGCGCCGGGGTGGATATCCTATCATTTGGAGCGACCAAAAACGGAGCAATGGCTGCCGAAGCAGTAGTATTTTTCAATCAAAAATTGGCAGAAACTTTTCCTTTTTACCGCAAGCGCAGCGGGCATTTGTTTTCCAAAATGCGATTTTTGTCGGCGCAGTTAGAAGCATACATAACCGATAATCTGTGGCTAAAAAATGCGGCTCATGCTAATAAAATGGCTGCTAAATTAGCCGCAGATTTGGCAGGAGTTGAAAAAGTGAAGTTTTGCCACCCTGTCGAAGCCAACGAAATTTTTATGCAGATTCCCGAATCAGTAATTACAGCAGTTTTAGCTGAGGGTTTTCTGTTTTATCGGTGGGATAAATCTACTGTCCGACTGGTAACGGCTTTTAATACTAAAGAAGAAGATATTATTGCTTTAGTGAAAGCTATTAAACGCTATTCTGCATAAATTATAGTTGGGTAATGCCGGGTTAATTGAGGTTTTTTATAATAATAAATATTTCGGTAAATCCGCTTTGACAGATTTTGACAATTCGGTAGGAGGCGGGCTAACCAATAATCTCAAACAGTACAAACAGATTAGTAGTTAGTAGGTTCTGTCAGCTAGAGTTAGTTTTTAAGAGATAATTGAGAGTTCAAGAACTGACACCAATTCCGGTTGCATTCTTTATGATATTAAGAGTGAATAGAGAGGATTTGATATAGCGGTTATCACAAAAGTGAGGATAGCCCTATGCCCTATCCCGGATAGTACCTCATCTTTCGCTTGAAAGGCTATATCATATCAATTCCGTTAGCATCGGAATTATTCATTTCTCTCTGACCTCTCTGTGTTCTCTGTGTTCTCTGTGGTTAAATCATTCCGATGCAACCGGAAACGATATCACGCATCTGAAAGCTAGGGAGTGCGTCAGTTCCTGCAATTTAAAACAAGCCTCTCGACTTCTACTGACGCACCCTACAACTAATATCTTGAACTACGGTTTTATGGGAACATTTTAGGTTTAAATTTATCGTTTGGTGGGAGGCGGATTTTTGAAATTGTTGGTGAGAGTTAGAGATGATTCGTGAACTCGCCCCTACAATTTAATCGATTTAGGAAGAGGTTCTGCAACCGCAACTAATTCCGGTTCCTCTACTTCGATATGTGCTTCTAAAAGCGCCAAATTTCTCATGTTGGATTTATAAAAAGCATCGAATATATCTCCGATTAAAGGTACTGAACCCACGACGGCCTCTAAACTGATATTGTAAATCATTTTTCCGAGGGTTTTGGGCGGGATTTTGAATTGAGTGGCTAAATAAATTAGGTATGCGGAAAACGCGGTATCTACGAGATCCCCAGCACCCGGAACTAAACCGATAAGGGGGTCTAAACCAATGCGAAATTTAGTGCCGGGGATGCCAATGGCGGTATCCATCAGGCGGCTGAGTTTGCGAATGCGGTTGAGGGTGGCGAGACGCTCTATTTTGTTCATATTATTATTTTTAGGCTAACTACAAAAAGCGACATCAGTCGGAAGACGGAAAAAACCATTACCCTGACAGAACAGACTAAACCAGCGGGATTCATCCCTGCACAGCCAGGACTACAATAAAACAGGTTAGCAGTGAGGACTTTAGTTCTTTTCAAACTTAGATGACTAATTTCCTTACTACAAACTTGATAACGGTTATTTTATCAGACACGATATAATTGGGGTATGGAATTAGGAAGTAAGCAGATACGATCGCACTTAACTATAGTTAATATGCTTAATTCCCCATTCGTGCATCGTATCAATAATCGGTTTGAGGCTTGTGCCCAAAGGTGTAAGCGAATATTCAACTTTCGGCGGAACTTGCAGGTAAATTTCCCGGTGCACAATCCCGTCTGACTCCATCTCCCGCAATTGCTGCGTCAGCATTTTCTGCGTAATGCCGTTGACAGCCCGTTGCAGCTCGTTAAAACGCTTCACTCCTTCAAACAGTTCCCGCAGAATTAAGACTTTCCACCGCCCGCCAATCACCTCTAAAGTTCTTTCTACCGGGCAATTTGCTCTCTCAATACTTCCTTCTTTGACTTGCATAGTATCTTTTTGGTAAGTATGGCACTTTTAAGTGCGTACTTTCCATAATAGCTTGACTAGGTTTAAAGTAGAAATATCTCAGAAACACCGATACAGTTCACTGATACGAGTTCCGTCAAAGAAGGGAAGTCCAAGCCCGTACTCGTAACTACGAGCGACCTCAGTCATTCCCAATTACTCAATCTCAAATCTATAATCTCAAATTACAGGAGGATGCAGAAAATGATTACTGTCAAAAAAAGTGAAGCAAGAGGACACGCTAATCGCGGTTGGTTGGACAGTTACCACACATTTTCGTTTGCCGATTATTACGATCGCAATTCTATGAATTTTCGCTCGTTGCGGGTAATTAATGAGGATGTGATTAGCCCGGGTAAAGGTTTCGGAACTCACGGACATAAGGACATGGAAATTATCACCTATGTACTGGAAGGAGCACTAGAACACAAAGACAGTTTGGGAACCGGTGCAGCAATCAAACCTGGCGAAGTGCAGCGGATGAGTGCAGGTACTGGCATCCAGCACAGCGAGTTCAATCACTCGCAAACAGAGCCTGTTCATTTGCTACAAATTTGGCTGTTACCAGATACAAATGACTTGCAACCGAGTTACGAACAACGGGAATTTCCCCTAGCCGAAAGGCGCGGACAACTGCGGCTTGTGGCGGCGCGCGATGCGAGAGATGGTGCGGTGAAAGTGCATCAAGATGTCGATTTGTATGCGGCGGTTTTGGATAAAAATTCGCAGGTTTCTCATACTTTGCAGCCAAATCGCCATGCTTGGGTGCAAGTTGCTCGCGGCGCTGTTTTGCTCAACGGTTTGAGTTTAGGAAAAGGTGACGGTGCGGCGGTTAGCGATGAGGCTGAGTTGGTGATTGAAGCGGCGGAAGATGCGGAATTTTTGCTGTTTGATTTGGCATGATATTTAAGGCGAAATCCCCGATTTATTGGAGTCGGGGATTTGAAATTACTCGGCGGTTGAAACCGCTACTACAAAAACGAAGTCCGCCTTCGCGGACTAAGAAATTAATCAGCCATCCAAGATTTTGTCCCAAAAATACCTGCTACCAGTTCGGGAATGCCAAAATCAATATCTAAGCTTTCCCAGTGTACGCTGCTGCCAGAAGGCGGCAGCCAAACATCAGCAAGCTGTTCTGGTGAAGCACCTTCTAAGCCTTGTGCCAGCTTGGGAGGAAAACAAAAAATTGCACCGTTTTTCAGTTTGATAACTATTAAATCTTCGGACTGGTTATACTGCACGGATTCGGCGCGTGGTTCTGTATCCTCAGCGTTTTTCCATGCTTCTTTGGCTTTTGCTATTTGAACTCGGATATTTTCCTCAGTTAACTCTTTTTCACAGTTTCTAAATGTCATTATAAGTCAAGTTGTAGGGTGCGTCAGTACGAAGTTGAGAGGCTTGTTTGCCATTGTACGAACTGACGCACTAGCTTTCAGGTGCGTCAGTTCTTAAACTTTCAATTATCCACTAAAAGCTCTAGTCAGTACGAAGTCAGTACGAAGTTGAGAGGCTTGTTTGCCATTGTACGAACTGACGCACTAGCTTTCAGGTGCGTCAGTTCTTAAAC
>NZ_JAUBPP010000025.1:10373-15898 GCF_036700765.1 Microcoleus sp. S1D4 | reverse complement strand
TTTCAATTATCCACTAAAAACTCTAGCTGACGCACCCTACTAATTAAATGATTTGGTGTGGAAATATGCCACAAACCGGAAAACCGATCCGTCCGTTGATAGGTGGGTATGTTAAATTGACACAATTATGAACTACAGCAGAACAATTCCGGCTATTTTGAGTGCTACGATCGCCCTAAGCTCGATCGCCCTGATTCCACTCACATCACCTCAAATCGCCCTAGGCTTAACCGCCGACGCAGTAAAAACCGTCGCCAAACAAATTACCGTCCGCATCCAAGGGCCAAAAGGCGGTTCTGGAGTAATTTTAGAGAAACAAGGTAGCACATACTATATCCTCACAAACTGGCACGTTGTCGATAAAGCAGGGGATTACGAAGTTGTAACACCCGATGGTGTAGCTCACTCTGTATACTACAGCCTCGTGCGGCGAGTGCCGGGGATGGACTTAGCCGTAGTGCCCTTCAGCAGCCCTCAAACCTACCGCCTCGCTCAATTAGCCAATTCCGCAGCAACCAAGGGAAACAAAGCCTATGTAGCCGGCTGGCCTGCATCCGGCGGTTCCCTGAGACAGCCGATTTTCATCGCCACCGAAGGTCAGCTTACCGGCCGCCAAACTCCCTGGAACGGTTATACTTTGGTATACAATAACTTAGTGAGAGCGGGGATGAGCGGCGGGCCCGTACTCGACGATGCGGGGCGAGTTGTGGCAATTAACGGCATTGTCAGGTTAGAGGAAAATTCGGATAAAATCGTGGCGGCGGGGATAGAAATCAATACTTTCATGAAATGGCGATCGGCTGTTTCGCTGCCGGTAGTTCCCCAATCTCCCACAGCCGGAAACCCGAAAACTCCTGTTAATAATGCGCCTCGGAAGCCTGGAAGCGCGATCGCCTTTGTCGCCACAAATAGCCTCAAAGGATCTTCAGAAGTTGTGAGTTCCCTTGCCCTAGCTTCAGCTTATTTTACTACAGGAAATAGCAACGGCACAATCTCAGTTTGGAATTTTTCCGAGGGGCAATTAAAAACTACCCTGCAAGGACACACAGAAGCCATAAATTCACTCGCAGCTAGTGCGGACGGAAAAGTGTTAGCTAGCGGCAGCGACGACAAAACTGTAAAAATTTGGAATTTAGAAACAGGCGCGGTTGTACGCACTTTGAGCGGGCATTCCGGTGCTGTTTCCAGCGTTGCCCTCAGTCCCGACGGCTTGTTTGTCGCGAGTGGCAGTTGGGATAAAACCGTGAAGATTTGGAATGCCAAAACTGGGGAATTGCTGCGGACTTTAACCGGGCATTCTGGACTGGTGAATGCTGTAGCGATTAGCCCGGACAGCAAAATTTTAGCTAGCGGCGGTAAAGACGGTTCAATTAGGTTGTGGAATTTAGCAACAGGTCAAGCAATTCGCACGATTGCTGGCAAAAATTTGTCTGTTTTGTCCCTAGTTTTTACTCCCGATGGGAAAACTTTGGCTGCGGGAAACAGTAACGGGACAATTGGGTTGTGGAATGTCGGAAACGGGCAGTTAATTCGGCGCTTAAGCGGGCATACTGATGGGGTTTGGTCGCTGGCTATCAGTCGGGATGGGAGTATACTGGTTAGCGGGAGTTGGGATAAGAGCGTGAAATTGTGGGATGTGCGATCGGGCGAATTGAAAGGTAATTTGAGCGGACATTCGGGCTATGTTACGGCTGTGGGAATTAGTGCAGATGCTAAGACGATTGTGAGTGCGGGTTGGTTGGGGGAAATTAAGATTTGGAAAAGGGGAAATTGAGCGGGCGATCGAATGTGCTACGATTAAATGAGAGCGTCATTGAATAACAAAAGTAGTCACCCAAACTGTCTAATCAAAAGGTGAAAAATGAGTACCTTAACAACTAAATTACCTACAGACACCTGGGTGGTAGCAACATGGGAAGAATTCATCGCAATGGCAGATGACCCAGCTTACAATAAAGCCAAATGCTACTACCGCAACGGACAAATGAGGATTGAAACTATGTCAGTAGGGCCAGATCATTCACGAGATAATGCGATCGCACTTTTCGCAATTAACCTATTTTGTACTATCAAAGGTATCTCTCTTAACGGATTGGATAACTGTAGCTACAGGAAAACAGGAGTGCGAGAGTGTCAACCGGATGTATCATACTATATCGGAGAAAGAGCGCAATTAGCACCGAGGGGAACTTTGATCGCAAGTCTTGACGTTACCCCACCGCCAGATTTAGTCATAGAAGTTGCTGACTCTACTTGGGCTGATGATATTGGTGAAAAACGGTTGCTTTACGAAGAGCTAAAAGTCGGTGAATATTGGGTACTAGACGTGCAAAAATCCGAAATTATTGCCTTTGCTATTATTGCTGATAATGGCAGTCGGCGGATTGTGCGATCGGAAGTTTTGCCGGGATTAACTATTGATTTGTTGGAAGAGGCTTTGCGGCGGAGTCGCACTCAAGATCAAGCACAAGTAGGAAATTGGCTGTTAACTCAATTTCAGCAACCATAATTCCTGCTTTCTTCCTCCTCTCTTCCTTCGCGCCCTTTGCGCCTTCGCGGTTCGTCAAAAAAATCCCATTCATCAAAGCGTAATTTTGTCAACCCCCGCTTTACACTTGCTTAACAATCAACAACAAAAATATATTTTGACCGACTTGTATAAAAAACAATTAACTGCACGAAACAGGATTCTAAAACGAAATATATAGGGTTTCAAGCTTTATTTTATCAATTGACATACGTAGCCAAGATTTTTAAATTGATAATACCACGCAAACGACCTAAATTCGTCAGTTAAATGAGAATGAAATCAATAAAAGACCGAACTCTACAGCCCAAAAAATAGTAATTGTTTTAAACTTTAAAACTTAAGTGAGAGAAGTATTGCTTAAACTTATAAAATTGCAAAAGCAATCTCAGCCTTAGCTGGACAGAGACAACGGCAGCCCTAAACTCGTCGTGCGTTTCTCTGGTACGATCGCCACTTATGATAGATTTGGTTACGGTCGGACTACACTAAAAGACAAAATCAAATTAAAATTTGCGCCATAAATTCGATCGACCCCCACTGTTCGCGTGCTAAGACGCACAGCGCACAAGCGGTTGAGTCACATCTAAAATCTAAAATCTAAAATCGACTGGCTTCGGAAAAATGATTGAAGTAGAACACTTAAGCAAGGATTACGGTTCGACCGCAGCGATCGCGGACGTGTCCTTCTCGGTCGAATCAGGAGAAATTCTCGGTTTTTTGGGGCCCAACGGCGCAGGAAAAACCACAACCATGCGGATTTTGTCGGGATATTTGCCCGCATCCAGCGGTACTGCCCGCATCGCCGGCCTCGACGTACACGAAAACTCGATGGAAGTCAGACAGCGCATCGGCTATCTGCCGGAAAACCCGCCGCTTTATCCAGAAATGACTGTGGAAGGGTTTCTGTTTTTTGTGGCCAGGATTAAGCAAGTACCGGCGGGCGATCGCGCGCAACGAGTCACATCCGCGATCGAGCGCTGCGGCCTGGTTGATAAACGCAAAGTTTTAATCCGCAAACTTTCTAAAGGATTTCGGCAACGTGTCGGTATCGCCCAGGCGATCGTCCACGACCCGCCAGTGATTATCTTAGACGAACCAACCGTCGGCCTAGACCCCCGCCAAATCATCGAAGTCCGCAATCTCATCAAAAGCCTCGGCGGCCAGCACACAATCATCCTTTCCACCCACATTCTGCCGGAAGTCAGCATGACTTGCAACCGCGTCACCATCATCAATCGCGGTAAAATCGTCGCTGCGGGTACTCCCGAAAATTTGATGGGAGAGTTGGCCACCGGAGAAGGTTACGAAGTGGAAGTTGAAGGTGAGGCGGATTTGTTGAACAGTCTGCTGTTGCCTTCTTTGGAAAATGTGCAGGGAGTTCGATCGGTCGAATTAATCCGCAAGCAGCAATTTGTAGCAGGTCGTTACCACCTGCGGGCCTTGTGCGAATCGGACATAGAACCCGGACGAGAAATTGCCACAGCTATTATCGCCTCTGGATTCGGACTCTGCGAGATGCGCCGCAATCAAGCTACTCTCGAAGATGTGTTCTTAAGGCTGACAGCAGCCCAAAATAAACCGGAAGAAACTCTTGTTCACAGCGAACCGGAGGTCGATAGAAATCTGCAAGCGACAGAAATTCAAGACTCGATCGCCGATGTTCATCAATCGGAACCGCAACCAATTGTGGAAAATCTACCAGTTTCAGATAGGCTAGAGTCGCTCTATGATTCTTATTCAGCATCCGAACCTGTAGAAACAGTAGAGTCGATCGCACATCCCGAACCAGAACCGATTGTCGAAACAACAGAGTCGATCGAGCTTTCTCCGCCTGAATCCCAGCCAATTGTCGAAACAACAGAGTCGATCGAACATCCTCAGCCTGAATCCCAGCCAGTTGTCGAAACAGTAGAGTCGATCGAACATCCCGAACCAGAACCGATTCTCGAAACAACAGAGTCGATCGCACATCCCGAACCAGAACCGATTCTCGAAACAACAGAGTCGATAAAAGGGAAGCATCTCAGTTTGGGTGTCACAGGAACCCCAGCATCTGACTCGCTACAGACATCTAAACTAGCAAGCAGAATGCTCACTTTTGTGAAAAATATTTTTCACAAAAGTGAGATACTCCCGATAGAACCTTCTCCACCAGCACCAGTTGGCGAAAATCTAGAAGTTGTAGAAACAGAAGAGTCGATCGCACTTTCTCAACCAGAACCGACTGTCGAGTCGATCGAGCTTTCTCAACCAGAACCGACTGTCGAGTCGATCGAGCTTTCTCAACCAGAACCGATTGTCGAGTCGATCGAGCTTTCTCAACCAGAACCGATTGTCGAAAATCTGGCAATTGTCGAAATCGTAGAGTCGATCGCACATCCCGAACCAGAACCGATTGTCGAAAATCTGGCAATTGTCGAAATCGTAGAGTCGATCGCACATCCCGAACCAGAACCGATTGTCGCAATTGTCGAGTCGATCGCACATCCCGAACCAGAACCGATTGTCGCAATTGTCGAGTCGATCGAGTATTCCGAACCAGAACCGATTGTCGAGTCGATCGAGCTTTCTCAACCAGAACCAATTGTCGAAACAACAGAGTCTCTCGCATTTTCTCAACCAGAACCGATTTTTGAAACAATAGAGATAATCAACGATTTAGAACCTGAAGTGCAATCAGTAGCACATTTTCTGGAACTTGTAGAAAGACAAGAATCTAGAGCCAATTTTCAACCAGAACCGATTGTCGAAAATCTCGAAATTCCACAAATCGTAGAGTCGAGAGAAATTTCTCAGCCAGAACCGATTGTCGAAAATCTCGAAATTCCACAAATCGTAGAATCTAGACAACCTTCTCAGCCAGAACCGATTGTCGAAAATCTCGAAATTCCACAAATCGTAGAATCTAGACAACCTTCTCAACCAGAACCGATTGTCGAAAATCTCGAAATTCCACAAATCGTAGAGTCGAGAGAAATTTCTCAGCCAGAACCGA
>NZ_JAUBPP010000025.1:0-10273 GCF_036700765.1 Microcoleus sp. S1D4 | reverse complement strand
CCACAAATCGTAGAATCTAGACAACCTTCTCAGCCAGAACCGATTGTCGAAAATCTCGAAATTCCACAAATCGTAGAGTCGAGAGAAATTTCTCAACCAGAACCACCCCCAGTTGTAACAAACCGGAAGCTTAAAAAAAAGCCACAACCGACTAGCGATTCTCAACCAGAACCGCCACCCCTTACCAGAAAGCGACAAATAGAAAAAAGTCCCCAAAATACCAAAGACAGCGAACCAAACCCACCAGCCGACAAAACAGAATGAACCAATTACCAACTACCCAATCCCCAATCCCCAATTCCCAGGTTAGTAATGATTAGTAATATCATCGCCATTTATCGCAAAGAACTCCAAAGCTATTTTGCATCGCCATTAGCATACGCCATCGCCGCCGTCTTTTGGCTGATTACCGGCTACTTCTTAATCGCCATTCTCCTCGCCCCCGACGGGTTAATTCCCCAAATCGCCCAGCGAGATCAAATGGGAATTACCGAACCTCCCATCGACGTAGCCTACGAATTTCTCCAACTATTTCTGCGAATCATGGGTTCCCTTTCACTGTTCGTGCTACCCGCACTTTCAATGGGACTTTACGCAGAAGAACGCAAGCGCGGAACCCTAGAACTTTTAGCCACATCGCCCTTAACAAACTGGGCCGTTGCTACCGGCAAACTCCTCGGCGTTTTGACATTTTACACCACAATGTTGTTGCCCCTGCTCTTCTGCGAGGCGATCGCCCTCAGTTCATCAACCCCACCCGTACCCGCCGGTGTCCTCCTGTTAGGACACGGCGGCCTCATCCTCCTAGCAGCAGCAGTATTGTCCCTCGGAATGTTTATTTCCTCCCTCACAGACAGCACAATTTTATCCGCCATCCTCACCTTCACTCTAGTATTATTTCTGTGGGTAATTGATGCCGCCGCCGTCGGTATTAGCGGCCCCTTAGGAGTCGCATTAGCACAGTTATCGCTACTAACACATTACACCAATCTAGTCAAGGGAGTTTTCGATACCAGCAGTTTAATTATGTTTGCCAGTTACATCATTCTAGGAGTATTTCTCACCGCCCAATCCATCGATGCCTTACGATATCAGCGTTCTTAGAAAGGGAAGGGAAAAGTGGGACAGGAAGAGAATGTGAGAGTGGGAGAATTGCCCAATTCCCAATCCCCAATTCCCAATCCCCAATTCCCAATCCCCAATTCCCAATGCCCAATGACTAATTAGTAATGTTAAATCCTACAAAGTACATCAAACAATGAGATTGATCAATCCCAAAATAGACTTTGCGTTCAAAAAAATATTCGCTTCCAGCGACAGCCAAGACATCCTAATTAATTTTTTAAACGCCATCCTTTATGAAGCACAGCCAGTCATCGAAGACTTAGAAATAATCAAATCCCAACCAGGAAATCAAACTTTCGGAGTAGACACACAACTAGATGTCAAAGCCACAATAAACGGCGACCGAATCGCCCTCATTGAAATTCAAGTAATCAACGTCCCTTCCTTCGGAACCAGAGTTTTGTACAACGCGGCTAAAACCTACAGCCTGCAATTAACACGAGAAGAACGCTACGAAAGACTCAAAACAGTAATTTCTTTAAAAATTGCCGATTTTGAAATGTTTGGAAACCAACCAGAATTTCTGACGCGATTTGTTTTCAAAGAAAAAGAGCAACAGTTTGACTATCCCGATACTGAAATAGAATTAGTATTTATAGAACTGCCCAAATTCACTAAAGAATTAGCAGAATTAGAAACCACCGCAGACAGATGGATTTACCTTCTCAAAAACACCAGCACTTTGGATACAATACCAGAAACACTTAGTGCAGTCCCCGAAATTGAGAAAGCTTTGAGAATGGCCAGCGAAGACAAGTTCACTGAAGAAGAATTAAATGAATTGCAGAACCAAGAACTGTGGATTGAAGACCAGCAGATTGCCATAGAGTTAGCAAAAGAACAGGTAACAAAAGCCGCTCATTTATCGTTAATTTTGCGTCAAATCGTGCGGCGTTTAGGCACAATCCAACCAGATACTGAAAATTGTATCCGTCAATTAGGCGTGCAGGAATTACAAGAATTAGGAGATGCCGTCCTGGATTTTCAACAGCAGTCAGACTTAACAGCCTGGTTGCAGGCTAATGCAATATGAATAACATTCTCGAACCGGAAAATTATCGTCCCATATTTATGTTATGAAAATTAAGAAAACCAATTGGAAATATATTTTTTGGCTGGGGCCCCTCCTCATCGCAGCAGGTTTAACAGCAGCATTTGTATCCGCAGCATGGGAACCCCTGACAGTCGGTTTAGTTATTGCCGGAACGGTGACGATCGCACTTTGGCTGCTATATTTAACTCACGAACAAGGCTTTTGGGGGCAGCGTTCCACCCAAGCCGGCACCAACGCCCTAATTGCTACCATCGCAGTATTTGTGATTCTCGGAATAATTAACTTCATCGCATTTCGCTATCCCCTCCGCATCGACTTAACCGAAAGCCAACAGTTTACCCTCGCCCCCCAGACTAAACAAATACTGCAAAACCTCCAACAACCAGTCAAAGTATGGGTATTTGACCCCATTCAAAATCCCCAAACAAAAGAATTGTTGCAAAGCTACAAACGCGAGGGAGGTTCTAAGTTCCAATACGAATTTGTAGACCCGCAGGCCCAACCGGGAAAAGCCAGGGAATTTAGCATTACCAGCATTGGAGAAGTTTACCTGCAATCGGGCGACAAAAAACAAGAGCTGCAAAAAGGTGGCACAGCTTTTGGTAGCGACCCAAATCAAGGTCTTTCAGAGATCAAACTTACCAATGGCTTAGAAGAAATTCTGAGCACTCGCGTTCCTACAGTTTACTTTTTGCAAGGTAAAGGAACGCGCCCGCTGAAAGAAGGTCAAGGCGGAATTGAGCAAGCCCAAAAAGCTCTGAAAGATAAATACTATAACGCCCAAACGCTAAATTTTGCCGAACGCCAAGAAGTTCCCGAAGATGCAGATGCTTTAATTATTGCTGGGCCAGAAAAACCGTTTATCGATGCAGAAATTAAAGCGCTAAAAGCTTATCTCGATCGCGGCGGCAGTTTATTCTTAATGGTAGACCCAGCAATTAATACCGGATTGGACAAATTTCTGCAAGAATGGGGCCTAAAATTAGACACCCGTTTGGTCATCGATGCTTCCGGCGGCGGTCAAAGATTCGGCCTGGGCCCGACGGTTCCCACAGTCAGGCGCTACGGCGACAATCCGATTACTAAAAGTTTCGGCACCGGCATTTCATTTTATCCGTTTGCGCGTGCTTTGGAAACCACGCCCGTAGCAGGGATAGAAGAACAACCGCTGCTGTGGACGAGTCAGGAAAGTTGGGCGGAAAGCGATTTGACGACTAAGAAATTGGAGTTCGATCAGAAGACCGATCGACAAGGCCCGTTATTATTAGGTGTGGCTTTAGTGCGATCGGGCGCTGACAGCACTCCCTTAAAACCCTCACCCTCGCCTTCTCCATCTGCGACAACATCCCCATCTCCAACAACATCGCCATCTGCGACAACATCCCCATCTCCGACAGCATCCCCATTTCCGACAACATCCCCATTTCCGACAGATTCTCAATCTCCAACAACATCCCCATCTCCAACAACATCGCCGACAGCTTCCCCAATTAGCTACTCGGTGATTGTCTCCCAAGAAGCTACGCCGCCAGTATTACCGACAGCTTCCCCAACACCCACAACATCTCCCGAAAGTTCCCCAACACCCACACCATCTCCCACAACATCTCCCACACCATCTCCCACACCATCTCCCACACCATCTCCGAAGCCAACCACAACTCCTTCTGTACCATCAAGTTCTCAAAAAACATCGCGCATGGTAGTAATTGGCACATCTCAATTTGTGACTAACGGTTGGTTTGAGCAACAACTCAATAGTGACGTATTTCTCAACTCTGTCAGTTGGTTGAGTAAACCAGACCAACAAAGCCTTTCTATAAGTCCGAAAAAATCTACCAACCGTCGCATTAATATGACGGTCATCCAAATAGGATTGCTGATTTTAGCTTGGCTAGTTTGGCCCTTACTCGGACTGGTAATAGGCGGCACTATCTGGTGGAAGAGAAGATAAATTAGTTGACTGTTGACTGTTGTCAATTGTCAGTGGGCAATTGTCAGTGGGCAATTGTTAGTTGTCAGTTGTCAGTGGGCAATTGTTAATTCTTTACTGTGGCTAATAACAAATAACCAATAACATTAATCAACAGTAAACAGTCAACAATGCCCAATCCCTCCGGTTCGCTGGGCCCTATTTGGCCAATCCCTCCGCTTCGCTCCGCCCAATTCCCAATGCCCAATTCCCAGTTATTATGAAATTGCAGAAAAATACATTTGTATTGATAGCCGTCGCGCTAAGCATGATTGGGTTCGTTTCTGTGTACGAAATGCAGGTGTCTCCCCAGCAGGAAGCGGCGAAGGAAAATAAACAGAAAATTTTTAATTTTAAGTCCGATCGCATACAATTCTTTACAGTAAAAACTCCTGAAAAAATCTTGACTTTTGAGCGAGTTTATGCTACAAAAGGAGGCAAGTCTAGCTGGGAAATGAAATTGCCGGTGCAAGTACACGCGAGTGAGGCTTCGGTGGATTTTTTGCTAGACAGGCTAGCGACAGGAAAGAGCGATCGCACGATTAATACTACCGCGGCTAAACTCCCAGAATACGGTCTAGACAAACCCCAAGCTACAGTCACAGTCAAGCTGGACAACCAGGAAACTCACCGCCTAGTTTTAGGCAAAACAGACTTTAGCGGCCGCTTCTTGTACGCTCTAGCCAATCCGGGGGAAGCGCCCCCTCCAAATTCAGCCGAAAATTTGCCCGTGCTGCTAGTGCCTTTTGACTTTAAAAATGCTGTCAATCGACCTTTGTCAGAATGGCAAAAAGCAGAAGCACCCAAACCAGAGAAATCACCAACACCATCTCCTACTCCAATTCCTGAGAATCAATAGTTGGGGAGTCGATCGAACTCGATCGCGCGACACAAAACATTCAGACTTACCCAAGAGCACTCTGAGATAGAATTGAAAGAACAAATCCCAAAACCTGTTACATCGAACATTCCTCGCCTAAAATACAGAAAAGTCTAAAGTTAAACTGTATTCAAGCGGCGTGCATTAACCCCAGGAAAGGGCGAATATGTTTCAGACAGCACTCAACCAAGGTACGACAGCAACGGATACAGCGCTTGACGTTGAACTCCGCAAGGTCTTTAAGGTATTTAACGGCGAAACCGCAGTTCGCGGAGTTGACATCAGCATTCGACAAGGAGAATTTTTTAGCATTCTCGGCCCCTCCGGCTGCGGTAAGACTACGACGCTGCGTTTAATCGCTGGCTTCGAGACTCCCTCGGCGGGCGAATTGATGATTCGCGGCCAGTCGATGACCAACACTCCAGCTTACCGCCGTCCGGTAAATACCGTGTTTCAAAGCTACGCTTTGTTCGGACACATGAATGTCTGGGACAATATCGCTTTTGGATTGCGGATTAAAAAGCTCGGAAAAACGGAAATAGAAGAACGGGTAAAAGAAGTTTTGCAATTGGTGAAAATGGAATCTTTCGCCAATCGGTTTCCCGGTCAAATGTCGGGCGGCCAGCAGCAGCGGGTGGCTTTGGCGAGAGCTCTGGTAAATCGACCGGCGGTACTACTGCTGGATGAACCGCTGGGGGCTCTGGATTTGAAGTTGCGGAAGCAGATGCAGTTGGAACTGTCGAATTTGCATCAAGAATTAGGCTTGACTTTTGTGATGGTGACTCACGATCAAGAAGAGGCGATGAGTCTGTCAGACAGGATTGCGGTGATGCACGAGGGCCGAATTGAGCAAATCGGTTCACCCGAAGAAATTTATGAGTGTCCGCAGACGGCTTTTGTGGCGGATTTTATTGGGGATACGAATTTGTTTTCTGGTACGGTGGAGTCGATCGACCGATCGACTCTCACAGTTCGCACCTCGGCCAATCTGAAAATAATCGTTCAGCAGTCAGATATGTGGAATGGTGTCACAGGCGACTCTGTGGTGGTCAGCGTCCGGCCGGAAAAAGTATATTTGAATCTATACCAGCCGGAAGTGTCGGTCAACTGTTTTGAAGGGCGGCTCAAAAATACTATGTACATGGGCACTCACGTTCATTACGTGGTTGAGTTGACCTCTGGCGATAAAATTACGGTGCGCCAGCCAAATACCGGCGGCTCTTTCCCAGACCAAAACACGCCGATTTATGCCTACTGGGGAACTACTGATTGCCTTGCTTTGGGCGATCGATCCTAATGAGGGAGAGGGGGAGAATGGGAGAGGGGGAGAGAGGGAGAGGGGGAGAATGGGAGAGGGGGAGAGGGGGAGAGAGGGAGAGGGGGAGAATGGGAGAGGGGGAGAGAGGGAGAGGGGGAGAATGGGAGAGGGGGAAAATGGGAAAATAGGAGAATGCCCAATGCCCAATTCCCAATGCCCAATTCCCAATTCCCAATTCTCAATGCCCAATTCTCAATGCCCAATGCCCAATGCCCAATTCCCAATTCCCAATTCCCAATTCCCAATCCCCAATTCCCCAATCTAAAATCTAAAATCTAAAATCTAAAATCAAACTGTGCCTCCGACAAATCTACCAATTTCCAGGATTTTCCCGGCTAATTCGACACGCCGTCAGTTCCTAAAAAATTCGGCGGCGACAATTTCCGGCTTAGCCCTTTCGAGTTGCGGCTGGCGACTGGCAGACGTACAATCTGCTCCTCCCGTCACAGGTTCTGCCGACCAACTGTTCATCTATACGTGGGCTGGCTATACCGATAAAGCTTTGCTCGATCGCTTTGCCGAAAAAACAGGCATTCGCGTAGTAGCCGACGTGTTTAGTTCCAACGAAGAAATGCTGGCTAGAGTTCAAGCCGGCGGCGGCCGCGCCTACAGCATCATTTACCCGTCTGACTACATGGTGGTTCAGATGACGGAACTGGAGCTGTTGACTAAATTAGACCACTCGATTTTGGGCGGACTCGATCGGCTCAAAAAACAGTTCCAAAACCCTGTCTACGACCCAGGAAACCGCTACAGCGTCCCTTTGAGTTGGGGAACCACAGGCTTGATTTACAACAGCGAACAACTCAAAGAAGCTCCGGTCGATTGGAACTATTTGTGGCAACACAAACAGGAGCTAGCAAGACGAATGACGCTAGCAAGCGATGTTCGAGAAGTCATGGGTGCTGCGTTGCGGATGCTTGGCTATTCCCTCAATTCTACGAACCCAGAGCAAGTCAAAAAAGCTTACGAAAAGTTGGTGGAACTCAAACCCGCGATCGCATCTTTTACCACAGATGCTTGGCGGCCGCAAATGCTGACTGGCGATTTGAAGATAGCCATGTGTTATTCTTCTGATGCTAATGAAGTAATTCCAGATAACGATAAATTGAAATATATCGTGCCAAAAAGTGGTTCTTCTTTGTGGACAGACACTTTAGTAATTCCCAAAGGTGCTCCCAATCCCGAAGCAGCTTATAAATGGATTAACTTTATGCTGCAAGCCGATATCGCTGCTTCTTTAGTAGAACGGCTCAGTTTTTCAACTCCTTCGGAAGATGCTTTTAGTTTGTTAACGCCGGAAGTCCGCGAAAACGAAATTCTTTTCCCCTCGGAAGCTGTTTTAAGAAATTGCGAAGGTGTTGCTCCGGTAGGGAAATTTATGGAAGTGTACGATCGCTATTGGACTAAATTAACCAGCGGCTGATCCTCACCTGTAGGGCGGACTTTACACGCAATCTCTGACTTTTATCCAAATTTTACATCAATCCGCCCCCACAGTCGATCGCCCGCTGCATCGCTCCGTATTATATCCGCGTTAATCCGCGTTCATCAGCGGTTAAAAAATCAAAACTATTATTTATGGCTGTTTCCACCAAAGCTCCCCCTCCGATTCCTCCCACATCTCCCGTAAAAGCTGAAACTCGCTCCCCGTGGTCATCGTGGGCTGGGCCGCTAGCATTGCTCGGCCCTTCTGGCTTGTTCCTAGTTTTATTATTAGTAATACCAACTCTGGTAATTTTTCAGCTTAGCTTAGTACCAAATATTAAGCCGGGAGATTTGGTGAATCCTTCGGGAATCGGCAACTATCTGCGAGTGTTTGAACCGCTGAATTTGCAGGTGATGGGTCGATCGCTCTTTTTCGCAACTGGAACTACCATACTCTGTTTGGTGCTGGGATTTCCCGTCGCTTACTGGATAGCCCTCAATGTCTCGCCGAAGTGGCGGAATTTAACATTATTGGGCTTTGTGTTGCCGCTGTGGACTTCTTCGTTGTTGCGATCGTATGCTTGGATTACAATACTGCGTCCTACGGGCGTTCTCAACTCGGTCTTAGCCCTTGTAGGCATCCCTCCTCTAGAATTGTTAAATCAAAGTTCCGCCGTTCTCATCGGCATGGCTTACAGCTATTTGCCTTATATCGTAACAATTCTCTACGCTTCTTTGGAAAAGCTCGATCGCAGATTGTTAGAAGCATCTCAAGATTTGGGCGCGAATCCGGTAGAAACTTTCTGGAAAGTGACAGTACCTCAAACAATGCCGGGAATTGCAGCAGGCTCTTTGCTAGTATTTATTAGCTGTTTGGGCGATTTTGTCGATCCCGAATTGCTCGGTGGAGCTTCCAGCATGACAGCCGCTCGTTTGATTTACAATCAGTTTTTGGGAGCAACACAAAATTGGGGGCTGGGTTCGGCTCTGAGTATGGTATTAATTTTTGCAGTGAGTATCGGAATTGCCCTTTTGCTCAAATATGGCGATCGTAATGCAGTTTAGTCAGTAGTCAGTAGTTATTGGTTATTGGTTATTGGTTATTGGTTATTGGTTATTGGTTATTTGTTATTTGTTATTGGTTATTGGTTATTGGTTATTGGTTATTTGTTAATTCCACTTCGCAATTCCCAATTCGCAATTCCCAATTCCCAATTCCCAATTCCCCATTCCCAATTCCCAATTCCCAATTCCCAATTCCCAATTCCCAATCCCCAATCCCCAATTCCCCATCCCCAATTCCCAATTCCCAATCCCCAATTCCCAATTCCCAATTCCCAAATTACCAATTCGCGATTAACGAGACATGGAAAATCCCACCAACAATCCACAGGAGGAAATACCACCCGATATGTACTTAAAACCTAAATTTAAAATTTCTTGGCAAGTCATATTTGCCATCTCCATGTTTTTTTATATGTACCTACCCATATTGGTACTCACATTTTACAGCTTTAACAAATCGCGTTTTAGTGCCGGCTGGGAAGGATTTACCTTAAATTGGTACGTTCAATTATTTAGCGATACGCGAATATTAATTGCCCTCAGAAATAGTTTAACAGTCGCGATTTGTGCAGTTGCAATCTCGGCTGTACTCGGAACTTTAATGGCCGTTGGTTTAGCCCGCTACCGCTTTCCGGGGAAAAGTTTATATCAGGGAGTTTCCTACTTGCCGATTATTATTCCAGATATTGCCAGCGCGGTTGCTACTCTGGTATTTTTAGCAGCCCTCGCTATTCCTCTGAGTTTGTGGACAATTGTCGCCGCCCACGTTGTGTTTTGTCTGGCTTACATCGCTCTAGCTGTTTCTACTAGATTGGCGGATTTAAACCCATATTTAGAAGAAGCTGCCTTAGATTTGGGTGCAACACCTGTTGAGGCTTTTATTCAGGTTTTGTTACCTCAATTAATACCTGGCATAGTTTCTGGTTGTCTGCTGTCTTTTGTCCTCAGCATGGACGACTTTTTGATTGCGAGTTTCACCGCAGGTAGCGGGACTACAACTCTGCCGATGGAAATTTTTAGCCGGATTCGGACTGGCGTGAAACCTGATATTAATGCTCTCAGCGTGCTGTTAATAGTAGGTTCGGGAGGATTAGCATTTTTAGCAGAATATTTGCGCGGCCGCAGCGATCAAAAACGGTCTCATTAGTCAGTTGGTAGTTGGCAGTTGGCAGTTGGCAGTTGGTAGTTGGTAGTTGGCAGTAGTCAGTAGTCAGTAGTCAGTAGTCATTGGTTATAATACAAAATCCGGGTTTTGGATACTATTTACGAACCAGTCGGCGTAGGCCGACATCGTTTGTTTAGTAGCGGTTTCAATCGCCGAATCATGAAGGGGGTATGTTACCCGCATTTGGTATTACAGCACTTCCGGGTGTTATGAGGTACAATAAAAATAGATTAAAAAATACACCAATGAAAGCATATTCAGTAGAT
>NZ_JAUBPP010000024.1:0-103288 GCF_036700765.1 Microcoleus sp. S1D4 | reverse complement strand
GGTTATTAAATGGGATCGAAAAATCAAAAATAAAGGCAATGCTATTTTATCCGGTTTAGCTGCGTAGCAGCTTATCAACAACAGACTTTAGTTATTAGCCAGAAACTTAAGTCTCTGGCGCGAGTCAATGTTTAGTCAGAAAGAGCCTTGCTAATCCCATAAAATGCCAAACCAGCCAACGCACCTACGGCTACACCAACGGGGCCAGCAGCAGCACCCATACCAGCACCTCCACCAATAGCACCAATTGCCGTAAAACCAGAAGCAGCTACCACAGCAGCACCCGCAGCAGCGGAACCTGCTGCTTTCGCTATTTCATCACCTTTAGCCATTGAAATACCTCAGTGTAAGGAACAAAAACTAACTGTCTGACTAACGAAAGTTAACTAAACAGGCAAAATTTGAAATATTGAGATCGCACTTTCCCGCTTATCTAAGTATTTGCACTTAGACAATGAGTCGGTAATTTAATACTAGACTACCTATTGTTAGCCAGCAACTAACAAACGCTAGCAATTTCGGTTATGCTATCGTTAGCCACATCTCAACACACCCGACAATGGCATCAAAAGAAGACTTATTTGCCGAAGCCGGCAAACACTGGGACTTAGAAAGGCTATACCAAGCTTTCGCAGAAGCTAAACGGCAAATCTCACCCCGATCGCGCCGAGGACTCACAGAAACCGAAAAACTCTACCTCCGAGGCTTGCTTTCCGGTTGCAGCCCCGCCGAAATCGCCCGCCAACTGTTTCAGACTTCCAAAAGTGCAGAGGTTTATTTATGTAAAACTTTATACCAATATGTGAAAAAACTCGCCGATGTACCTAACGAACCTGTAGGAAATTGGCGCAATATTTGCGATCGGCTACAGGAAGCCGGATATAAAATACTCTCTTCTCCAGAATTTAAAATAAATAATTCTATACCTACAGAAGCATTAGTAAAAATAGTTAATATAGGTTTTAAAGAAAGTACAGTATCAATTGATATTAACATTCGACTAGAATTCCCCTCAACTTCAGAAACCCCAAAAACCGAAGACTTGAATCAAGACGGTTAGATGGGCGATTCCCCCTCAACCAGCAATCTTACAGAAAAGCTTGAAGGTCTGAGAATAACATATAAAACAGTATAAATGGTATAATTACAATCGAGAGCAATTCCTTCACGGTGGAGGTTTGAAAAATGAGATTTATCAATCCCAAAACAGATTTTGCCTTTAAAAAAATCTTCGGCGACGAACAAAACAAAGACATCCTCATCAGTTTTCTCAACGCCATCCTCTATCAAGGCAATTCTGCGATCGAATCTTTAGAAATCCTCAATCCCTATCAACCACCCAAAATTAGAGGAGTTAAAGATACTTACTTAGATATCCGAGCCAAGCTGAATAATGAGCAAACAGTTATTATCGAAATGCAGGTATTGAATGTAGAAGGCTTTGAAAAGCGGATTTTGTACAATGCTGCTAAAGCTTATTCGATTCAACTCGATACGGGAGCAGATTACACGCTACTAAATCCGGTAATTGCCTTAACTATTACTGACTTTGAAATGTTCCCCACTCTCGACAAAGTAATTTCCCGCTTTGTCCTAAAAGAAAGAGATTATCTGGTTGACTATCTAATTTATGATATTGAGTTAGTATTTGTCGAATTACCTAAATTCGGCAAAAAACTAGAGGAATTAGAAACGCTAACCGATAAGTGGATATATTTCCTGAGAAATGCCAAAAGTTTAGAACTCGTACCGGAACAAATGGGAGAAGTGCCAGCAATTCAGAAAGCTTTTGAAGTTGCAAATCGCGCCGCTTTAACCCGCGAAGAGTTGGAAGATTTAGAACATCAGGAAATTTACATACAAGACCAGCGGAATGCTATTACTAAAGCTGTTAAGCAGGCTGTTTCACAGGCTGTTTCACAGGCAATGAAGGAAAAAGCGCTTGAAATTGCCAAAGGACTTCTGGATGTGTTAGATGAAGCAACGATCGCCCAAACAACCGGATTGAGTATTGAGGAAATTCAAAAGTTGAAACAATCAAGGTAAAAAGCGATCGACTATCAAGAATCCTTCGACACTTGCTCAAAATCTTCCGAATCCCCCGCTAAACCAGAACCCTCGCCATTCCTCAACCGTGGCGATTCCCCATTACCCGCACTCGCAGCGTAACTCCCAGAATACCTGTCATCCAAACCCGAATCCCTCAGCGAAATCGCACTTCTTTGACTCGCCGACAATCTATCTGATCGGCGATTTGTCCCAGAAATCGGCGGCTTCCGAGTTAAACTTTTCCAAGCTGCCATCACCCCAGTCACCACGCTGCGAGTTGTCACCTGCACGTTGTGCGCCTGCTTCTTGGCGCTACCAATACTGCGATCGACCTGTTTGACAACCTCCCCCGCACTTTGCACCCCATCGCTAACATCATCCGTCAACTCGCTAATTTCCAGCCCCGTCAACCGAATCGCCTCCAAAGTAGGCGGAAACTCGCGCGCAAGCGTGTCAGCGAGCTTTTCGACGCTGCGGGCTGCCCTTGCTAGCGCTTGCACCGCAGGTATTAAAGTCACTAAAACAGCAGTTAGGCTAACCGCCACTAGCAAAATTGAAAGTCCTAGCCAGAATATGGGATCACTCACTTGAATCTCGGATTTGGGGTTTGGGATTTCATGTAATTTAGCGGACAGGAGGGCGCAACGGAGGACTTACTTCGACTTCAGTTTCCGACAGTGTTTGGCGTTCCCGCTGAGTTGCTTCCAAACCGGCCGCGATCGCCTCTTTGAGTCTAACCAAAGTTTCGTCCCAATTACGCAGTGCAGTTTCCGAAAGTCGATCGGCCTGCAACTGCACGCTACTCGATAAATCCTCCGCCAACTCCGGCAAAGCATCGGCCGATTTTTTCAATATCTGCCGCGTCTCCTTGCCCGGTCGCGGCGCCATCAGCAACCCAGTCACGGCCCCGATCGCAGAACCCACCAACAGACCGCCAATAAATAATCCCGAACGTTTAGATGACATTTTTATAACTACTCTCTCTCCATACGTTTTAGGATAGCTTACCTCAAAGCTCGATCGCGCCTGGACCAGAGCATTCGCCCCAAACCCACCAATCCCAAAAGTTGCCGAACCTGTTGCAGTTGCAATTCCAGTTGTTGATAATTCCGTCGCAGTTGATGAGCACCTTGTTGCCTTTTAGCAAAAAAATTCGGTGATTTACCGAGGACATTGCTGCTGCAGCGATCGATTGCTGCAATCCGAAACTCCAAAAGTGCGATCGTCCGCCTAATTTTCCACACTCTCGCAGCTATATAAAAACACACCAGAGATATTAGTAGATTGATAATTACAACACCCGTCAGCATTTCTCACCTATTTTCAACTACTAATCTACCCGGATATTTGTGGCGGGCTAGCAGCAACAGCCCGCCAAATATTTTTTAGACATACCACAATGTTGTGTCATAAAATATGTTGTAGAGACGCAACATTGTGGTGTCCCAATCTATTTGTCCCTATCCATCAGGCGCGTAAAATTTTAAGCCTGAGACATAGCAGGCAAACAAACCTTAGTACCGCCCAAACCGCAATAACCGTTCGGGTTTTTAGCAAGATATTGCTGGTGATAGCTTTCTGCGTAATAAAACTCAGGAGCCTCCAGAATTTCCGTGGTAATCTTGCCGTAACCTTCCGCCGTCAGAGCTTGCTGGTAAGCATCGCGCGAAGCTTCAGCTAGCTGTTTTTGGTTGGCTGAATAGGTGTAAATGCCCGATCGATATTGAGTACCCGAATCATTACCCTGCTTCATTCCTTGAGTCGGATTGTGACTTTCCCAAAAAACTTTAAGCAGCGTTTCGTAACTAACTACTTTCGGATCGAACACAACCAAAACAACTTCATTGTGTCCCGTCATCCCGCTGCAAACTTCGTTATAAGTAGGATTCGGAGTAATCCCCGCCGCGTAACCCGCAGCAGTCGAAAAAACTCCATTTTGCTGCCAAAATTTCCGTTCCGCGCCCCAAAAACAGCCCAAACCAAACAGGGCAATCTCCATGCCGTTTGGAAAGGGAGGTTTGAGCGGATTGCCGTTAACAAAATGAGTTGCCGGTACCGACATCGACTCTGCCCGTCCCGGTAAGGCCTCTTGGGGAGAGGGCAGGCTCGACTTTTTGCCAAATCCAAATAGCACCATAAATTTGTGAGGGCGATCTCTGATAAACGTCTTTACCTTACTTAATAATATCAGATATTCACTGAAAATAGTGGCACTTTTGAAGGTAAAGGCTAAGGAGCATAAGGCTGAGTTGTTTTTCCGAGTGTTGGTGATACTGCTCACATCCAATGCAGCTTGCAATCACATTAAGCCGTGTTATGTATCACCCAAAATAACCTAAAATATCACTTATTCTTGAGAAATAAATCACGCAGATTTTAGGCAAAATAGCCGATTATTAAATTATGGGGTTGTAGTAGAAGTTATGGAAAACAATTTCTAAGGAGTGTGGAAAAATGGCAATTAAATCTTGCAGTGAACCTTTAAAATCTAATCCGTTTATTACTTACCGCGATCCGATTACAGGTAAGTGGATTGTGGTTCAGGAATTGTCGAAAGTAGCGGAAAATTCACAGCTAGCAGCAGCTTGATATTTCTTTGTGATTCGAGCTAAAAATCAACAATGTTTGGCAACTCCTTGGGTACATAAGCTTAGAGGTTTTCGATGATTAAGCAAATCCTATCATATCGAGCAATTGTTCCGAGTAAAATTGGGAGCATTTCATTTTTACAAAACTGAGATGCTCTCCTTTATTATTTTGGGTTTTATGCGGATTAAAGTCCTCACTACGAACCTATTTATAGCGGTTATCAAAAAAGTGATGTATGCCCTATGCCGCATAGTACCTCATCTTTCTGATAAAGGCTATAATTGTTTTTATGCCAGAGCTAATGAATTCTAATTTTCAGCATTGCTCATATCTTTTCGCAGTTCCAAGTACCGATAGAGATATTCCGAAATTATCCCATGCAAAAACAAGTCGCGCGCTGCATTAAACGGACTGTTTGGCGCTAGCGGATGGCGGTTCACAATGACATGATTCCAATCGCAATTTTCCGTAATTTCGCTGACGTACACTCCGAAGTTTTCATCTAACTGAAGCGACATCACTGCTCGCGCAAATTCGTCGCTAGTCAAACACAGAGAATAAAATACTTTAAACAATTCGATCGCCGATTCTAAATCCAGAATCCTCAGCCACCTCAGTCTTTCAAAATCAATTGCAACTTCCACAGGTTGAATGCTATCATAATTTATTCCCCGTTTTTTGACAACCTGCAACCAATTGGGATTTGTCAGCATTGCCTGGTTGTAATCCCAGACAAAGTTATACAGAATTAAGTCGTGTTCGAGAAAGGCATTATCAGCTAAATCGCTAACTGTGCGCGGATAAAGTTTTGATTTTTCAATCTGGGTGTCCGGGCCGTTATCAATCAAGAAGTTGATAATGTTTGAACCCGCGTTTATATGCCGCACAATTAAATAACAAGCTTCTGGCGAGACAAAGTTATTTAGGAAAAATGCGGCCGATTTGTGCATTAAAGTGTAAGCGCGAAATTGAAAGGGCAACAGGCGCTTTGTTGTCATAATTACCGCCAGCAACAAGTTAGCAATTACTTTGATCGGGATGAGCAAATAACTGCGAGTCCAGTTTTGTAAATCCCGGATCATGTATGCTTTTGCAACTAAATCGACGGGAATTGACCGATCGCAAAACAGGACATCCCAAACATTCGGATCGCGGCGGTTGTAGGGTTTCGTAACATAAGGGATTTTTCGCTCATCCTGGAGATTTTCCGTATCTTGTTTTTGCAGCTTTTGCATTAGCGGATTTCCTCCAATTGCAGCAAATATAAACGAGCAGTAACGCGGGCAGTTTTGACAATGCGGTGGGCGATATCATCCGTCATCCATTCGGCATTAATTAAATTTTCTAGTTTAGCTAAATGCGACTCGTCATTAACTCCGTGATAAGCTAAAAACGATACTTGTTCGTCTTGCAAACCGAGAGTTTCCTTAATTTCTTTTGCCCACTTGAGAGCCAACCGATTTCCCAATCCTTCGATTATAAACATACTACCAATTAAATCGACCGGATTTTCCCGCGATGCTTGGTGGAAGATAAAAGCTGATAGAGCTTCGCTGCCAATATTCTTATCATATTCGACAATTTTTGACAACTCGCCGCCGACAGAAACATAATTTTTTTCTAGCATTTGATAGTCGCGGTGTTCGTCTTGGGCGTGGCCGATAAAAGTCGATCGCAGGCGAAAGTCAGTCATGTTAGAAGCAGCACGCGCAATCCAGCGAGCACCCTCGACAACTTGCGGGCGGAGATTGCACAGCAATGCTTGATAGTCTTCTATTGTAAACTCTCCCCGGTACAATTTGCGGACAATGGGAACAGAACGAATTTCGCGATCGAACTTCAGCCAAATCCAGGCTAACTCCCGCAACAAATAAGCTTGCGGAGAGTTGGGCTGTTGCGGTTTAACACTTTCGAGAGGCGAAGCTTCGGGAACATCAACGGATTTAGAGATTTGAGAAATCATAGATTTCTTGGCATTTTCCACAACAGTTAACATCATGTAAGCTGTTGTAAAGCGGCCGCTTTCCGGGACAAAACAAAAGATTTTTTGTCCCGGCTGCAATTTGCCAGAATTGAACAATTCTTCTAACATTAAATAAATCGAGGCGCAGCCTGTATTTCCTCTGGTGTACAAGTTGGTAAACCATTTTTCTTCAGGAATCATGCAGCCTGCTTGTTCCAGAAGTTCCACAATTTGTTCCCGAAAAAAGTGAGAGGAATAGTGGCACAACAGCCAGTCGATTTCCTGCGGAAAAACTTTTCCTGCTTTAATCAATCTCAGCCAACCTTCAACGCCTAATTGCATTACATTGTCGAGCAAGCGAATATTTTGCCGCAAGTCAAAAGCTCCTGCTGCGGCTGCATCGAGGTAGGAAGAATAATCTAACCAGCTTTTGGTTGCTGTGGGGCTGGCTAATCCTGAATACATACAAACTGGATAGGCGTTGGCGTGGGAAATTAATTCAATCCATTCTATTTTTAAGCTAATTCCTGTGTTGTTGGGATGGTTTTGCAGCAAAAATGCTCCGGCACCGTCTGATAGCATCCAGCGCAGAAATTCTGTATCGAAAGGCAGGGGTTTTCCGGCTTGGACTGATGTTTCTGCTTCAAATTTGGTGTTTTTGAACAGGCGCGAGGGAAATTCGGAGGCGACGGCGATTGCTGTTTGTTTTTTGCCGAGTTCGAGTTGAGATGCGGCGTAGTTTAAGGCGGTAATTCCGGCACAGCAAACTCCTTGAGTGGAAACTATTTCTAGGGGAGATAATTCGGAAAGTTCGCCGTGTACTGTGCTGGCAAATCCCGGTACTAATAAGTCTGGTAAAGTGGTGGCGCAGGCTAGCAAGTCGATCGCCCTTGGTTCCAAATTAGCTTGGGCGATCGCGTCACGGACGGCAAAAGCTGCCATTTGGCTGTTAGAATACAGTGTTTGCTGCTGTTTGTCGATCGCGTAATAGCGCTGTTTAATCCCGTTGCTGTTGAGAATGCGCTGTCTGACTCGCGAAGGGCGCGAGGCAATTTTGCCCAAATACTCCTCCATCTCATCATTATTAATTGGTTTTCCCGGCAAAAATTTTCCAATCCGATTGATATAAGCACTGTACATCGCGTCAACCTCTAAAATTGCTAATTTACTTTGTTAAATCAAGCCCGAAAATATCTAAAATTAATTGTGCTTTGGGAAGCAGCGAACTTGCAATGAGCAACCAGTTATATTGTAGAGTTGGGCGAAATCAGACAAGTTGACCAACAATAGCAAGAAGTAATGTGAAGCGGGGTGAAGTTTTTTGTAAAATTGAGCCAATATGTAACTAAAGTTCCTTCGCTGCTTCCCGACTCAAATGGATATTGCTTCACTAGATGCTTGGTATTCTCAATCACAGCGCCGCGCGGCTGTTTCGCTGTTGATGAAACGAGTAGGCGTAACTCGCACTAGGGCTGAATGTTTTATACGGCTTTGGATTTACCTATCAGTCAAACAGCTTCAGGAAAGCCAGCCCAGCCTCAAACCGCCGCTGGCTAAACTGGAATTGCTAGCAACAGAAGTGCAGTGCACTCATCGGGAAGCAGCAGAACTATTTTACTCTGATTCCGATCGCGGGAGCGATCGCGCCGCCGGCATGATGTTAGACAAATTAGCAGCACTAGGATTGATCGCAAAACACTTTGACGGTAACGCTACAGCAATTCAAATTCAACCAGTTTCCGACATTTTAGATCCCGCGCCGCCGGAAAATTCAGTCAAACTCAAATTAGATAATTTTAATCCTCGGTGCGATGCAATTCCCGTTGCAAATTTACTAGCAACCAATTACAACTGGATGAATCGCAGCACTAACGCAGTTCCCTACCAAATCGCTAAAATTCTCCGACTTTTGGCAGGCAAATATTCAAAAGGAATGCGAGTTTTGCGCCGCTGCGACAATCTGAATCCTGTAGGTTTTTACTTATTGTATCCCACCGCAGCCGAATCGGAAGTTAATTTTTTTAACGCACCCAGTAAAAGCCTGCATTTAAGTTCGGTTGCTGCTGAGATCGATCCTTTTATCATGGCACTTCCGGGAGATGAAAATTGCCAGTCAGTATTTGTTCGCAGTTGGATGATAGATCCGCAATATTTAGAAGAATACCGCGTTATTTTTCTCGAACACATCCAGAAAGTTTTAGTAGAAATGAAACAAGATTTTCCCAATCTTTGCGATTTGCACACGCTAATCATTCACCCGATGTACGAAAAAATGAGTTTTGCTTTGGGGTTTCAAAAGACTAATAGTGATGCTCAACTATCTCTTTATTGGATGTATTTAGCGTTGGATAGATTTTTAGCGCTGGATATTAAGGAAGCGCTAAAAAATTTGTAAGTCGGCGGTTTTAACCGCCCCGTCTTCGTAGTTTACAAAACCTCGCGATTGAGATAAGGTTGCAGCACTTCCGGCACTTTTACCGTCCCGTCCGGCTGCTGGTAATTCTCCAAAATTGCCGCCATTGTCCGGCCCACAGCTAAACCGGAACCGTTGAGGGCGTGCACGAATTGAGTGCCTTTTTTCCCCGCTTCTTTAAAGCGAATATTAGCCCGCCGCGCCTGAAAATCTGCGACGTTGGAACAACTGGAAATCTCGCGGTATTTGCCGGCATTCGGCAGCCACACCTCTAAATCGTAGGTTTTTGCTGCTGCGAAACCCAAGTCGCCGGTACAAAGCTCGATCGTCCGATAAGGCAATTTTAGCGCCTGCAAAACTCCCTCAGCATCCTGCACGAGCTTTTCGTGTTCTGCCTCGGAGGTACTCGGATGCACCAGTTTCACCAATTCTACCTTATTAAATTGGTGCAACCGAATTAATCCCCGCGTATCTTTGCCGTAACTGCCAGCTTCTCGGCGAAAGCAAGGAGTGAAAGAACAGTGATAAATTGGCAACTGTTCCGCTGTTAATATTTCACCTCTGTACAAATTCACCACCGGAACTTCGGAAGTAGGAATTAACCACAAATCGTCTCTATCGCACTTGAAACTTTCTTCGGCAAATTTTGGCAATTGACCCGTAGCAGTCAGAGATTCTGAGTTGACTAAAAATGGGGGAATTACTTCTATATAACCAGCTTTAGTGTGGCGGTCGAGCATGAATTGAATAATCGCTCTTTCCAGGGCTGCACCAGCTCCAATTAAGGTAATAAATCGAGGCGCTGCGATTTTTACTGCCCGTTCAAAGTTAATGATTCCTAGTTTTTCGCCAATTTCCCAGTGCGGCAAAATATCGGGATTTTGGGGAATGTATTCGTCTCCCCAGCGCCGAATTTCGATGTTTTCTTCTTCGTTTTTGCCCAAGGGGGTTGATTTACCCGGCAAGTTGGGCAAGGGCAGCAATAGAACTTCTATTTGAGCTTTGAGGTCTTTTTCCTGTGCTTGCAATTCGTTCGACTGCGCGCCGACTTCGTTGCCTTCTGCTTGCAAAGTCTGAATTTCGGGGGATTCGAGGGGTAAACCCGATTTTCTTTTTTGGCCGATGAGTTTGGCTATTTCGTTGCTGCGGGCTTGCAGTTGCGATCGCTTGCCTTCCAACTCCCGCTGCTGTTTGTCTAACTGCAAAATCGGCTCGATTTCATAGTTGCCTCCTCTAGTGTTGAGGCTTTCTTGCACGGCTTGCGGGTTTTCTCGGATTAATTTGAGGTCTAGCACAGATTTTTTCTAAATTTTCAATTTTATAAGGATTTGCGATCGGAAACCCGATTTCGTGGAAAATATTGGCTTTGGCAAGCATAAATCTACGAATTCACAGGGTTTCTGAGGATTCTTGCGTCTGTCTTATCTTAGGTTAACAGGGACTATATCCTCAGACATACAAGCTTTGGCAATCATTTAGCACCTCAACGATAACTTATTCTCATTGAAAAATTTGCTTGGTGTCACCCATGATGGGTGACACCCCACAAAATGATGCTATAGTAAGCACATTAGTAGATGCACCCTGATAATTTTCTCCCCTAACCAGCGATGGTGAGGGGATTTTTGTTTTGGGGATCGCAGGAAAGTTAAGATAAGACGGCGGTTGAAACCGCCCAGTCTTCTTATCGGGAGAAAAATGCGATCGACAAATCACCTATTCTGTTTCCTAGAAATATTTTCCAGCGAAGGCGGCATTCAATCCTACGCCCGAGACATCCTGAAAGCTTACCTGTCACTAACCGCAGCCAACAACTTTCCGCCACAAGCAGAAGTTTTGCTATTGCGAGATTCTCCTGATTGCCAAAATCCCTTCGAGTCAAAAAATCTCAAATTCTCTTACCTAAAAACTCATCTCGTTTGGCTTGGTCGTCTTAAGTTTGCCGCAAAATTGCTAACTTGTTTGCTGCAAAAACGACCGGAACGGGTTTTTTGCGGTCACATCAAACTCGCACCGCTAATTAAAACCTTATGCCAGCCGCTGGGAATTCCCTACACAATTTTAACTTACGGCAAGGAAGTTTGGGAACTGCTGCCACCAAAATATCAAATAGCAATGAGAGACGCTGACAGCATTTGGACGATTAGCAGGTACACGCGCGATCACACTTGCGAACTTAACAATTTAAATCCTGACAAATTCCAAATAGTGCCTTGTACTGTAGATGAAAATATATTTACGACTGGGCCCAAACCTTTGCATTTATTAGAAAAATACGATCTGGTTGGTGCTAAAATATTAATAACTGTAGCTAGATTGCGATCGCACGATAGTTACAAAGGAGTCGATGTCACAATTCAAGCTTTGCCGGAAATTGCCAAAAGTTTTCCCAATGTGAAATACTTAGTTATTGGACGCGGGGACGATCGCCCGAGATTAGCTAAACTCGCCGCCGATTTGGGAGTTACCGAAAGAGTAATATTTGCGGGTTTTGTACCGACACAAAATTTAGCAGAACATTACCAGTTGGCGGATGCTTATGTAATGCCCTCCCAGGAAGGCTTCGGTATAGCTTATTTAGAAGCTTTAGCTTGCGGAGTACCGGTGCTGGCGGGGGACGCGGACGGTTCGGCAGATCCGCTGCAAGATGGTAAACTGGGATGGCGAGTTCCTCACCGAGATTCGGCAGCAGTAGCGGTTGCTTGTGTAGAAATTTTGCGAGGAGAGGATCAAAGGTGCGATCGCCCTTGGTTGAGGGAACAAACCCTGGCAAAATTTAGTTTTCAATCGCTTTGTCAATCTTTACAAGGGATTTTTTAACCCTCTGACTCCGATCGACTTATGCTGTAGAGAGCGGTTTTGGCCTGTACAATAGCCAAATTAACTCGATCGACCGCGTGAATTTCTCAGTAGGATAGAGTTATGCCTACCCGCAAAGACACCAAAGGAGACCACCGTGAACCAAGGCACCCCCAAAATATCTTTAAATCTACCCCGTATTAGCAATTGGCTGATACTGCTGGGCATCGCCTGCGTGTTGGGATCAATTGGTTTGGGTTGGATAGTTAAATCAGTATTGATTGTAGTAGGTTTGTTGCTGCTGACACCTGTAGTCGCATTTTTCGCACTTCAGTGGTGGCTGAAACGCAATTTAATTGAAGACAATTGTCCAGTTTGTCAATACGAATTTACAGCTTTAAATCAAACTCAGTTTCAGTGTGCTAATTGTGGCGAACCTCTGAAAATAGAGGAAGGTCATTTTAGCCGTTTGACGCCGCCCGGTACGATCGATGTTACCGCCGTGGAAGTATCATCAGTACAACAGTTGGAAGAATAGTTAGTTCTTATTGGTTATTGGTGATTAGTGTTATTGGTGATTGGTTATTATAACTAACAAATAACAAGCAACAAATAACAACTAACAACTAACAACTAACCAATAACAAAAATTATTTTTCTAAACGCACTGCATACCACTGCAAAAATTTTCCGGGACCGACATCTAATTCACAATAAGTATCAATTAAATACTTAGCTTGTTCTTCCACAGAAGATAATTTGAGCAAATCCTGTGGCAAATCTTCGTGTTCCCCGGCTAAAACCTCTTTCAGCTTTTCTAATAATTCCGCCGCCGTCAAAAACTGCTCCGGCTGGTTTGTTTCTAACACCACAAAAGTGTCTTCGTCATACAGTGACATAATTTCAAAGGTTCAGGTTAATTATTTCTAAAGTTTCGTCAAGTTAAGCGATCGAAAGTATACACTCTGAATTACCATTTTTCAGCCCCGGTTCGATCGTGTTACAATTGAACAACATCAGAATTCCTACCGGATTACCGTTGTTAACTTAGTTATTAACCGAGTTATCAACAGATCCGACACAGCATTTCTGAGGAGATTTGTCAAGTAAAAACTTGTCAAGTGTCAAATTGTCAAGAAATATTCGATCGGCTGTATCTAATTATAACTGGCACTATACATTCCCATGATCACATCTTCCACTTCAACCCCCGTGGCGCGCAAGCCCTCAAAATCAGAAGGTCTCAAAGAACGCAGCAACTATTTGCGAGAACCCGTTGCGAGTGAACTGTTAGAAGAGACAACCCACTTCACCGAAGAAGGGCTTCAGATTCTAAAATTTCACGGTTCGTACCAGCAAGACAACCGCGACAATCGAGTTAAAGGACAAGAAAAAGACTATCAGTTCATGCTCCGCACCCGCAATCCCGGCGGTTTCGTACCCCCAGAACTATATCTTACCCTAGACAAGCTATCCGAAGAATACGGCAACCACACGCTCCGCGTCACAACGCGCCAAGGTTTCCAAGTGCACGGCGTGTTGAAGAAAAATCTTAAAGCAGTGTTTTCCTCAATTATAAAAAATATGGGGTCAACCTTGGGAGCTTGCGGCGACTTGAACCGCAACGTCATGGCACCGCCAGCACCGTACAAAAATCGCCCAGAATACGAGTATGCGCTGCAATACGCCAACAATGTAGCCGATTTGCTGGCACCGCAAACCGGTGCTTATTACGAAATTTGGCTGGATGGCGAAAAGGCTGTTTCAGGCGAGGAAGACCCAGCAGTCAAGGCCGCCAGACAGCGAAACGGTAACGGCACAATCTTTCACGACAAGGAAGAACCGATTTACGGCACCCATTATATGCCGCGCAAGTTCAAGTGTTCTGTTACTGTACCGGGAGACAATTCGGTTGATTTGTACTCTCAAGATTTGAGCTTGGTGGTAATTACCAATGAAGCTGGCGAGTTGCAAGGTTTTGATGTGTATGCCGGCGGCGGTTTGGGACGTACTCACAATAAAGAAGAAACTTTTGCGCGGCTTGCGGATGAGATTTGCTATGTTGCCAAGGATGATGTTTACGATTTGGTCAAGGCAATTGTAGCAACGCAAAGAGATTTTGGCGATCGCACAGACAGACGACACGCGCGACTGAAATATCTGATTAACGACAAAGGCTTGCAGTGGTTCCGGGCAAAAGTAGCCGAATATTTTGGCAAGCCGCTAGAAGCATTTAAACCCCTGCCTGATTGGAAGTATTTGGATTTCTTGGGCTGGCAGGAACAAGGCGACGGCAAGCTGTTTGTCGGCATTTCCATAGACAATGGCCGAATTAAGGACGAAGGTTCGTTTCAGTTAAAAACGGCTTTGCGGGAAATCGTGCAGAAGTACAATGTGCCGATGCTGGTAACGCCCCACCAAAACGTTTTGATTTACGATATTTCGCCGGATTTCAAACAGGAAATTCAGGGAATACTCGATCGCTGCGGCATTCAGCGGGAAACAGCGATCGACCCCATAGTACGCTATGCGATGGCCTGTCCGGCATTCCCGACTTGCGGGCTGGCGATTACCGAGTCCGAGCGCGTGATGCCGAGCTTTTTAGAGCGAATTCGGGCACTTTTGACCAAAGTTGGTTTAGAAGACGAGCATTTTGTGGTGCGGATGACCGGTTGCCCCAACGGATGCGCCCGCCCTTATTTAGCAGAATTGGCGTTTGTCGGGAGTGCGCCGGAATCCTACCAGATTTGGCTGGGAGGTTCCCCAGACCAAACGCGGCTGGCACAACCAATTGAGCAAAAGCTGCACGTAAATGATTTTGAAGCTTTTCTGGAGCCAATTTTTGTTTATTTTAAGCAAAAACGGCACTTGAGCGAGAGTTTTGGCAATTTTTGCGATCGTGTTGGGTTAGAATCTATCCGTCAATTTGTAACCAATCACCAATCTGCTGACTCGATGACAACTGAGATAAATGATTTAGATGTTACGTCTAGTAACGGCGAAGAGAATGAGACTGCTACTGCTGGCGGCAAAGTCCGTCGTCGAATTAGCGTCCGCGATGAAATCTACAACGAACTCAAGGAAGAAGCCGCCCGTCAGAGCAAGCCGATTACACAGCTAGCGACAGAAGCGATTTCCACTTATCTGAAGAAGATTAAGGAGGAAGGATAAGCCGATTTACGATTGTCAATTTTCCATCGCATCAAATAGAGTTTAGGCAAAAGTAACATAAGGGCAGAGCATTTGCAGAAAAAAAACTTGAATTTGTCAAATAATTCCGGTTGTAAATGCTTTGCCTTTAATATTTATGAGGTGCTTGGTTTTTAGATAAAAACGGCGATTGAAATCACTTCTAGACAAACGATGTCCGCCTGCGCGGACTAAGAAATACATCAGGTAAACAATCCATCTCCTCTCTTCCTCTGCGTTCTCTGCGCTCTCTGCGGTTAAATAAAAAAATCTAATAGAAAACGAGCAATCTAAAATTCAATGGCTCAATTACAAAGATTAGCAGTTACCGCAGCCCAAATTTGTGCTAACCAAATCGATTTAACTAAGGAACAACAGCATTATTTAAATCGGGTGTTGCGGTTGCAAGCGGGCGATCGATTTATTGCGATGGACGGCCGCGGACATTGGTGGTTAGCAATTCTAGCCGCCACGGAAACCGGGTTATTTGCCTCGATAACAGAGGAGATTGCCGCGAACGGGGAGCTTCCGGTGACAGTAACTTTGATGGCGGCATTGCCCAAGGGAAACGGCTTTGATGAGGTTGTCAGGCAGGCGACGGAGTTGGGTGTGGCTAGTATTGTGCCGGTGACGAGCGATCGCACTTTGCTCAAACCTAGTTCTCAAAAGGTCGATCGTTGGAGAAGGATTGCTGCAGAGGCCGCAGAACAGTCGGAACGTCAAATTGTCCCAGAAATTTTAGAGCCTGTTTCCTTTGATTTGGCTGTGAAAAATTGCGGTCAAAAACATCGATTTATTTGTGTGGCTCGCGGGGGAAATCGCCATTTGTGGGACTGCGTGAGCGGTTTAGAACCCCCCCAGCCCCCCTTGTTAAGGGGGGAGCAAGAACCGGAGGAATCCCCCCAGCCCCGCTTGCTAAGGGGGGAGCAAGAAACGGAGGAATTATCGATCGCGATTGCGGTTGGCCCGGAGGGTGGGTGGACTGATGGTGAAGTGGAAAGGGCGATCGAATTTGGTTTTGAGCCTGTCTCTTTGGGTAGTAGAATTTTGAGGGCGGTAACAGCGCCGATGGTGGCTTTATCTTTGGTGGGAGCCGCTTTTGAAAAGTGTCAATCCCCAAAAATATTTCCCTGAGCTGCTAGATATCCTAAACAAAGCTAAAATGTCAATAAGTCGTTGGGCATAAAAGTAAAATGTTAAAATCAGTAAAGGGTATATATCGAGACGGCAAAGTTGTGTTATTAGAAACTCCTGGCGACTTAACAGAAGGGAAAGTTATTGTTACTTTTCTCGCCGAATCAGGATTAGTCGAACTACAATCTCGCGGTATAGATCGCGAACAAGCAGGAGATTTACGCATCAGGTTGAGCAGATTTGCCGAGGATTGGGAACAACCGGAAATGGATGCTTACGATGATTTATAAACGCGGTGATGTAGCGCTGGTTCTGTTTCCCAATGCTGATTTGCGTACTGCGAAGCGCCGCCCAGTTTTGATAGTTCAAGCTAATAATTTGGGGACTGGTTTAGGACAAACCATTACAGCAATGATTACTAGCAATTTAGCTCGTGTTGGACACCCAAGCCGGGTTTTTGTTTCCCTCGCCACAAGGGAGGGCCAGCAAACACGATTGTTGGCTGACTCGGTAATCATGACAGACAATCTGGTGACACTTCTAGAAGTTGAAATCGATCGCAAAATTGGTATTTGGTCAAATATGGCCGCAGTAGATGCAGCTATCAAGCATACTTTGGGAATTCGACCGACAGAGCCAACCCTCGCCCAATCTAAAAATAATCTTTAAATTTATTGAATAAAATCTGTCTTGTGTTATAAAAAATCGTAAAATACGTGGGTTTTATGGTAATGAAAATAAATTTACCGAAAAACCGATCGCCCTTGTGGTCGATCGCACTTGTGACAATCTTAGCTACAGCATCAATTTTCGCACGATCGGGGCAATCTGTCATTGCTCAACAGATTAATTGCGATCGGCCGCAGGGAGATGTGGAAGCCAGAACTTGTATTAGGTTTAGGTATGAAGCCTCAGACAAACGGCTGAATGAGGTTTACAAGCAACTGGTTGCTAAATTGAGTCCCGAAGAGCGATCGATCCTTGCAGAAGCACAATTAGGGTGGATTCAGTTAAGAGATAAAACCTGCGAATTTGAAGTTTATAAAAATCGCGGCGGTACTGGTTATGGAGGTTTTCTCAATGAATGTTTGGATCGGATGACAAAAGCCCGCACAGCGGAATTAGAACAGTATTTAAAAGAAAGATAAAATACCAAGTACACTGTACAACACTTGATACAAATAAATAGAGGCAAGTATTTATGAATAGCCGATCGTCCTTCACCCTCACCCTCAGCCTCATCTCAGCAATTGTTACCGCGATTGCACCAGGAGTTTTCGCCCAACAATTGCAACTACCAGCCAACGCAACCTACATCGATAAAAATTGCAACCTCAACCAACAATTAGCCCCACTTGAAAGATACACTATATTTAGCAGAGAGGAATTTACAACTAACCGTAAAAAATATTGGTTCTACGCAGCCCGCTATCAAGACGGAGCCTCACTTTTCTGTATTTCCGAAAGAATTTTCATCAGGCCTCAAGTTTTAAATGTCGAAAAAATACAAAGACAATTTATTGACAAAGTAGTCCGAGACCCCAAAAACCCAACTGGCTTTATTATCACAGTCCGAGGAGGCAACGGGCCTGGTGCAACAACAACAAATTATCGCTTAGATTTGAGCAATGTCGATCGACCAAAACTCACCCCTCTGTCCGTCCCAAAATAGCGGACGACTCTATCCCCAAATCTTCTATCCATCCTTCAACCGCAGATATAAGGCAGATAAACACACCCCATAGCAGATAATTTCAGGAATTGAAAGCCAATGAAGGCAAGAAATCCAATCAACTTTCACAAAAAACCGCCCAAATATTAGACCAATTTAATAAATACTTCCTAATATATGAAGTTCTAGCCCCTTAATAAGGGGGCGGTTGGGGCGTTCTATGTAGCACTTATTTTGCTCGCATGGTATTACATATTTGCTCGTTACCAGGCTTTGCCTGGTAATGCAGATCCGCAGGCTATGCCTTCTTTGAACTCACAACTTACAGGAGAGAAGACTGCAAAAGATGCTTAAGTTATTAAGTTTTATATCCTAATATAAAAGCCAAACCTATTAACCACTAGCCAAAGCAACAAAACATCAGCCAAGATAGAAACAACCCCATTCCCGCAACCGCCATGACAGACATCCAGGAAATAGTCGCCTCCCTAGAAAGCCAAAACTACAAACAAGCCGCCCAACTCATCAAACAACTGCAAAAAAAATCCCCCGAAAACCCCTGGGTGCAATACTACATCGGCCGCTACTACGAACTCACCAACAACCCCGACAAAGCCCAAACAACCTACAAACAAATACTCCGCGACATCACCAACCCCAAAATCGTCACCCAAGCCCGCCAAGGCATTCAACGCATTGAAACCGCACAACAAAACCTCCGCCAACAAGCCATCGAAACCGCCAAAAACGACCCCAGCAGCCTCGAACCCGGACTCCTGATCCTCGAACCCGTGAGTCCCGAAGACAAGCCCGCCGCCGTACAAAATATCAGCAGAATCTTCAAAATCGATGCCTACACCACCCGGATGCAAATCCAAAGCCGTGGCTGGAGACTCTACAAAACCGGCCCCATCGCCGAACTCCGAATTTACGGTCAAGAACTTCTCAGCGCCGGGATTCCCGTATTTTGGACAACCCTAGCCGACATTCAAAAAATCCAAATTTTCCGCGTTCAACACTTCCAGTCTCTCTCTTCCCCAGCCGTTGTTTGCAAAGATCATCTAAATCGACTCGGTTCTATAGAATTCAATTGGTCAGAAGTCAGCCAAAGAGTAGAAGGTTTGTTACCGATGTTCATGGAAATCATGGACTACTCACCCAACCGCAGAACCGATCAATTTCGCCACAAAGAAATTACCCAAGATTACGCTCAAATCTGCGACTTGCACATTCCCAGCCGCAACTGCATCCTGCGAATTTGCGACCAAAGTTACGAATTTAAAGTAGGTGTTGACTTCACCCAAATTTCAGCAGCTATCCCAGCTTCACCGAACCTGAAAAACCCAACTTCCAGAGTCGAAAAATCCCCACAAATTCCTCAAAGTACCACCCGAATTAACTGGAATCGCTTACTGGAAATATTCGATCGCCAGCTTGACGTTACAGTGTGGTCAGAATTTACGCCCTTTGCTGAGACAGTCCTCGATTACACGCATATGTTGAGCAAAATTAAATCTCACGTAGAGGTCGATCGCAAATCCGAAACTCCTTGGGATCCCGCTTTCCAGCTATACAGCACCCTAGCCTTTCTCAGAAACCAAGGAAATAGGGAATAGAACCAAAAAAAGAGTTAAAAATTAAAAATGCCATTGCTCATTTTTAAATTTTTAACCCCAGCATTTGCAATTGTCAAATGCCAAATTCCCTATTACCAAATCCCTAACTTCTACTTCATTTTCACCTGACGAGCCATTTCCCGGAAATTGTTCATGCTAGGGCCAGGGCTGCGACGAGTGGTAGTTGGTATCGGCATTAAATTATTAGGAGCAAAAGTGCGATCGGATTCAGCTTGACTCGACACTTTCCCGTTAGTTACAGCAGCAGGAACCTTCGCCGGTTCCGAAGTCTTAGCAGGAAGACTAGCGACTGCTTCCTTTTCTTTCTTCTTAGACTTTTTCTCTACCTTAGCCTTCTTCGCCGGTTCAGACTTGTCTGACATAACAGCCTCAACTTTTGCAGGTACAGCCGCAACAGCATCCTCTACCTTCGCAACAGCATCACCTACCTTCGCAGGTGCAGCCTCTACCTTCTTCGCAACAGCAGCCTCTACCTTCGCCGGTGCAACCTTAGCGGGTTCCTTCGCGGAAGATTCGCCTAAATCCATGAAATATTCAGACTTTTTCAAGCCCAACAGTCTGCCGAAAAAGCCGAAAATACCGCCGAAGAAATTTTTGATAAAACCAAACATTAGACTTACTCCTTTTGTTCTTTTAGAGAAATTTGTACAAGCTTGTCAACAAGGTTAGCCTACGAGGTTGGGCAACTTTTGTCTATATTTCTTAATCAAAATTAACAATATTTTGATTAAAAACAGGGACATTCTAGTAATTTTTACTCAAGAATCCCAATTTTACTTTGCACTTGTTTACGATTATCTCAGAATTTATGAGATATTGCCTACTAGCCTGGGATACATCGAGCCGATTCGCTAGCTGTCCCAATATGGGTAAAATTACCTAGGCGATCGATTTATGCTTTAATCTGTAAGCAATTTTTTAGTAAAATGAACAGTACGCTCGATCGCAATCCTGTCATCCTGATCCACGGAATCTGGGACACAAAGGCTATTTTCAGCAAAATGTCCGCCCGCCTCACCGAACTCGGATGGTGTGTCCACAGCCTCAACCTCACCCCCAACGACGGCAGCCTCAGCCTCGACTCGCTAGCGAAACAACTAGCAGACTACATCTCTCAAAACTTCGAGCCACAACAGACTTTAGACATAGTAGGCTACAGCATGGGAGGCATCATCAGCCGCTACTACGTGCAGCGACTCGGAGGAATTAACCGAGTACAGCGTTTCATCACCATATCTGCCCCTCACAGCGGCACCCTCACCGCCTATTGCCTATCTTTACCAGGATACCTGGATATGCGGCTCAATAGCGACTTGCTGCGCGATTTAAATCAAGATGTGATGGATCTCAGACGAATAAACTTTACATCAATTTGGACCCCGTTTGACATCATGATTGTACCGTCGAAAAGCTCCAAAATGCCAGTAGGTAAAGAAGTTAAACTCAATGTAATGCTGCACCGCCAAATGGTGACAGACGACCAAAGTATTAACGCATTAATTGAAGAACTAAAAGCACCAATTAAAAATAAAATTTCCCCTTAAAAATGAATAGCAATTTCAGCCGCAACCCAGTCTTGCTAATTCATGGCATATTCAGAAAATCGGGAATCTTTCACAAAATGTCTGCCTACCTCAGAGATTTAGGCTGGTCAGTCTACAGCCTAGATCTTTCGCCCCACTGGGGCAACGCCAGCATCGACGAATTAGCCCAACAAATGGCAAATTATATAGACAAAAACTTCGAGCCACAACAGCCTTTAGATATAGTAGGATTGAGCATGGGCGGCTTAGTAACTCGCTATTACTTGCAAAGGTTAGGCGGAATTAACCGAGTCCAGCGCTTTATTGCGATATCTTCCCCTCACAACGGTACTTGGACGGCCTACACTCTCTGGGGAAAAGGCTGCGTTCAAATGCGTCCCGGCAGTGCTTTTCTGGAAGATTTAAATCGAGATGCTGAATTGTTGGCAAAGCTCAATTTTACTTCGATTTGGACAGATTGGGATTTTATCATCGTCCCGGCTTCTAGTTCCCAAATATCCGCAGCCAAAGAAGTAAAAGTTTCTGTATTCGCCCATGCTATGATGGTGAGACATGACCGCAGTTTAAAAGCGGTTGCTGAAGCACTTTCAGAACCATTGAAAGTTCATGATTAACCGTTTGATTCATTCTTGTATAAGGTCAAATTTTGTAGGGCGGGTGTCACCTACAATAATTGCCTAAAACCAACAATCTTGTAAACCCGCCCCCACGAACACGGCAAATCGCTACCGGACTAGATATCAAACAGCATCGCCGACTTCAGCGTATTCGCTGAGGCCAAAAATTGCTTCAGCTTCGCAGTAATACTTGAACTCTAGTATATTGTGGAAAGGGTCTTCTAAGAAGAAGGTGCGGTGCTCTGTAGGCAAACCGACAAATCGCCTTCTGGCTTCTTGATAGAAATTTAAGTTGTTTTGCTGTGCTTTTTCTAGCAATCCTTCCCAGTCAGCTTCTGAAGTGAAAATTAACCCAAAATGCCGGGGATAGATGCCTCGCTGAGGTGTCAAGGGTTCGCGGCTGACGTGGGCGACAATTTGATGGCCGCACAAACCCATAATCGCAGAATTCGGGGATTCGCGACCTAATGTGCAGCCGAGCCCGTCTACGTAGAAGGCTTTTGTTTGGGCAAGATCCGTTACGGGGAAGGCAAGATGAAATAAGATTTGGCTCATGGAGGTATATAAAGTGACTGTGCAGAATTCAGAATTGTTCTTTAATTATTTATCTTGGTCTAATCCTTGGTTGGTGGCGATCGCCCTTAATACATTTTTACTCGCGATCGCCACAGTTGCTCCCAAAAAATTGCTCACTCCCGCCGGACAATTTCACGGCTGGCTGCTAGGTGTAATTATCTGGGCGAGTTTGGGATGGCGGGGCTATGCGGTGGTGATGTTTTACTTTCTTGTGGGATCGGGAGTTACCCGCATCGGCAAAGCCCAGAAAGAAGCAGAAGGGATTGCTGAAAAGCGATCGGGCGCGCGAGGGCCGGAAAATGTCTGGGGTTCGGCTTTAACAGCTACTTTTTGTGCTGTGGGAGTTTTGGCATTATCTATTTTCGGAGATACGGGCAATATGCCTGTGCCACAAGATGTGATTTCTCTGTTGTTGCTGGGTTATGCCGCGAGTTTTTGTACCAAACTTTCCGATACCTGCGCTAGCGAAATCGGCAAAGCTTACGGCAAACATACGTTTTTGATTACTACGCTGCAGCCTGTACCTAGGGGTACGGAAGGGGCGGTAAGTCTGGAAGGAACGATCGCGGGCATTGTCGGTTCGATCCTGATTGCGTTTTTGAGTTGGGCTGTGGGTTTAATTGACTTGACAGGAGTTGTTTTTTGTATTATTGCAGCTTTTATTGCTACCAACATCGAGAGCGTGATTGGCGCGACGGTGCAATCAAAGTTTGAATGGCTGACGAATGAGGTAGTGAATTTTTTTAATACGCTGATCGGAGCGATTTGTGCGATCGTCTTGGCCTATGTCTGGAAAGCTTTTTTAGTTTAGTAATTTTTGAATGTCGCAAACTCAAGAAACCGGGTTTTTTACCAGCATTCAAGGCATTAACGCAGTATTTGCGGAAAACAACCCGGTTTCTGCACTATTAGTGATTAATCATTAATCATTAGTTTCGAGCGATCGACTAATAACTAATGACTAATCACTGAATTGTTGACTGTTGACTGTTGACTGTTAACTGCTAACTGTTGACTGTTGACTGTTGACTGTTAATTACTAACAACTGCCAACTGCCAACTACCAACTACCAACTGCCAACTACCAACTACCAACTACCAACTGCCAACTGCCAACTACCAACTAACAACTGCCAACTACCAACTACCAACTGCTTTCCTGACATTAAGCGTCGTCGTCTTGCGGCCCAAAAACCATTTGTACAACCATCGTTGGTTCGCCTCGCTTGTGATAGCGATCGGCCCAATTGCGAATAATTTCATCTAATTCTTCAACAGCTTGATCCAGCCGTTCCGGTGGGATATCCAAAGTCTCCATAACTCGCATCACGTTCGGTTGCTTTTCCGCCCAATCTTTCATCAGCCGGAAATATCTAGCCGTATCCTCCACCATCGTAAACGTGCGCTCTTCCTGCTCTGCGGGAGAGTAGGTAGCACGGGTGAGAGCATAAAACGGCATTCCCCAAGGAGAATCTATGCGAGTAACTGTTCCCGAATAGATCAAGCGGCGCTTGATGTGTTCTGCTAGAGCTTCGCTCAAAGGCATTCGCCTTTCTGGGTGCATCTCTTCTTGCGATCGCCTGTGCAGAAACTCGATCAACTCCATAAACTGAAAAGAATTGATCAGTTGAGCATCAGGCGGATTAGCAGGAACCTTGCCTTCGAGATATTTTTTTTCATCAGCATTCAAACTATTTCCCGGAATGCGGGGGCGGCCCGGCAACCAAGCATACTGTTCCAGCCAGACATAGGGAAACTGAATCAAATATCTAGGTTCTTGGGAACCCAACATTTTCAGCAATTTTCCCTTAGTCAGAGCTTCCTGAACTTCTTCGACAATCACCTTCACCCGTTTAGGCTCAATGTGATGCAAGTGTCCGGTCATCCGCAGGTTATCCTGCTCCATATAAGTCATATAAATGGCACACTTAGCCGCCGTTGCGGCCGCGTCTAGAAACGCCCCGTGCCTGTGCCCGCTGGTTCTCATGGCGCTAAACGCCAGATATAGCATGATCTGATCCATTGCACTAGGGCTGAGGCTTTTGACCAGATCTAAAGAGTCATTTTTCATCACAATCCCCGAAATAGCCAAACTAGGAGGCATCTTGCGATCCTCCATTAAATTATTGCGAGAGCGCCGAATCTAGCATAGCCGACTGTCGCCGGAAAGCTTGGCAGGTATCCTAATATTCAGGCCTATTAATTTCCCTGAGTTCACTGGGGCATTGGCTTAAATGCGACCGACACCAAATAAGTGGTTCTTATTGGCGAATTTAAGTAGATTGCTCTACCCTCTGCACTCAGGGTTTACCTATATTTAAGTTAGTTATCGCACGTTAATTATAATACAGCCGTTGAAAATTCAACCGCACCTGGGGGCGGCAAACGTAAATAAGTATTGCGATCGCAGGAATTTGAAGTGGCTCCGACAACGGGCGAGGGTCTGATGGGGCAGAGGAAAGCGTTTTCAAAACAAAACCGCCAAATACTAGAATCTATCTCTAGCTAGATGGCGGTTGCAGATTTATATGCTAACATATATCGCACACAAAGAATCTCCTAAGAAGTGTCAACAAAAAGTGCAGTTACCGTTTAACCTGAAAAATTAGAATTTCAGAAAATCAGATCCATCGAACCAACGGCCCGAACCAACTCAGTTGTGGCACTCGCTGAGATAGATTAATATTAGAAATCTTGTAGCGCATGAGTAACATTAGGCTCGATAAAGCTTCTGCGTCCGCTGCCTCTCTCTGGGCCACGCTCGCCCTTTTGTTGAGTTTGCGCTGACAACATATAATATTGGGCGGTAGCAGTTTCGAGCATTGGGGCGGGAGATTCAAAAGCTCGAGCGGCGCTGGCACTCAAGGTAATGCCCAACAGGCTCAGTAAAGCAATTGCAGTGTAGGTTTGCATGGGTAGTATCCGTGTCAGTGTCTATTACCTGATACGGACTTGGCCCGATCGATCAGGATAGATTTCTGCCAATTTCGGAACTTTGCAAAAAACCTTACTCTTGTAATGCTACAGATGTCAGCCGCAGCCAACCACCGGCTTTATTGGGCCAGCCCCACACTACGATCGGCTGTTCGGTTTCGCAATTGTCTAAAAAGCTGTCAGTTTCCCAGTCCAAAGTCACGAGTTGCCAAGTTTGACAGGCTAAGGATGCGGGACTTGTCAGGGTTAGCGTCCAGTCTTGCGAGCCTTTTCGGCGGAAAATGCCCGAAAATTCGTTGTGGGTATTTGCTGTCTGACTGCTGGGGTTTGGGCAGAAACTAAGTTCAGATGTCAAGGTTCTGGGTTCAAACACAGAAGTTTCGTTGAGAAACCGGGTTTGTCGCGATATTCGATCTGAGGAAGGACATTCGCCGCTGGCGGGATATGCTTGAGGTCGATCGAGATAATAGCGCTGGCGATCGAGCCAATCCGATCGATCCGGTGTCAAATTAAATAAAGGAACAACCGCCGCCCTCGCCTCGGAATCTTGCAGCAAAGCTTCCTGCAAAACCCTCACCGACAAATCGCGCGGCCCACATCCAGCTTCCACGCACAAAGCCGCCGCCATCCCCGCCGCCTGTCCGATATTCATCACCACCGGCTGCAAGCGAGTTGCACCGTTGGCGATGTGAGAGACAGAAATATTTTTTTCGCAAACCAGCAATCCGTCTGCACTCGCAGGAATTAACGCGCTGTAAGGAATTGTAAAAGTTGTGCCAGTCCAGCGGCCGCCCCAGCGGATAGATTTTGGCTGCAAGGGAATGTCGCCGCAGGGATAGTGATGATCGTTGGCGTAGTTGCCGATCGCAATTGTCTCACAAATTCCCTGAGAATTTATCGGCAATTTCGCAACTCTGCCGCCGACAATGGGCAAAATATCTTGTTCTGTGACTGTACAGAGTCCCCGCAAACGGCGGCTTTCTCGGTAGTAAGGATGCAGCGCGAAAGCAGAGGAAAGCAGGGGAGAATTTGGTGAATTTTCGGGCTGGGAAATCGGGAAAATATTCTGTGCTAAACCGTAGCGGCGGCCGAGTTGAGTTTGAATGAAGCGGGCGAAACTTTGACTGTGCCAGAGACTTTCTTGGTAGAATGCTTGTCGAGATGCTGTTGATTCAATTAGTCGATCGACCCCTTCACCATAATCATTACCGCGAATCGGCCAATTAATCATCAACAATCCCCCCGGTAGCCTGCCGTAGTTGAGAAATTGTTCGGGAGTGTAATCTTTCCAAGCACCGAAAAATCGATCGGGATTGTCAACAGGAGGCGCGGGAATTTCTGGTGCCGCAGCACCTTCCCCAAAATCCTGCATGACAACCACCCGAGTCGGAGCTTGCACCGAATACCGTTGTGTGAGATCGTTAGGGGCGATCGGCGCGCTGGGTTCTCCCCACTCGGCTTGAAATTCCCAACCCCAGCGGTGCCCGACTTCCGCTAAAGCCAATAAATCTCCTAATTCCGTTGCATCCAAAGTGACTTTTGCCAAAACAGTAACATCTGCAAACCGAACGCCAGAAATTCTGTTACCTTCGCAAATCACATCGCGAGCTATTTGTCCAGAAATCCAGTGCAAGTTCGGCAAACACTTAACCCAATCAGCAAAAATTTCCGCACCGACGCGGGGATCGTAAGTAAAAAAACTGACCCAGCCCCAATCCAAACCTCCCGGCTGTCGCTGCTGAAGTTCCCGGAGAAATGCACCCCACAAACCAGTTTGAAAAGCTGCTAATTCGTTACCATCCGGCGCACAAACGCCAGCGGAAGTCAGCATTCCTCCCAGCCAAGGGAATTCGCTGACTAAAATAGTTTTGGCACCGTGGCGGGCTGCTTGCACGGCTGCTGCAGTGCCGCCGGTGCCGCCACCGACGACTAAAACATCTGCTTTTAAGAGAGAAGACATGAAGATTTTAGATTTTAGTTACGCATGGGGCCAGAAACCGGGTTTTTTGCGAAAAGACGGCTCGCAGCCGACAGGCGATCGTAAAAATTGTACAACGGATTTTAAGACTACCTATTTTTCCTCCCTTTCCTTCCCCCTTCCTCTGCGTCCTCTGCGTCCTCTGCGGTTAATAAAAATCTGAAAATTAGAGCGCATCTCAAATCAAAAACAATCAGAAAATGGGAACCAAAAGATTAAAATAATAAATCCCACTATTTCCTCACTATTCACTACTAACCAAGCAATTAAAAATGGAAAAAGGTTTTATTTTGTGGTTCACCGGCCTGAGCGGTTCCGGTAAGACAACTATCAGCGAAGCTCTCGAACCAGAATTGAAGCGTCGAGGCTGCAAAGTGGAAATCTTGGATGGAGATGTCGTGCGTACCAACTTGTCAAAAGGTTTGGGATTTAGCCAAGAAGACCGGGATACTAATATTCGGCGGATTGGATTTGTCGCTCACCTGCTGAGCCGCAATGGAGTTGCCGCAATGACCGCAGCTATTAGCCCCTACAGAGCAATTCGCGACGAAATTAGAGCGATGGAGCCAAATTTTGTTGAGGTGTATGTCAAAGCGCCCTTAGCAGTGTGCGAAGGTCGCGATGTCAAGGGGCTGTACGCTAAGGCGAGAGCCGGAGAAATTAAGGGTTTTACCGGAATTGACGATCCTTATGAAGAACCGCTCAATCCTGAGATTATTTGCTACACAGAGCAAGAAAGTGTAGAAGAGAGTGTTAAAAAAGTTCTGAACAAGTTAGAACAGTTAGGTTACATTTGATGTTGGCGGGGTAGGAAGAGGATAGGGGCAAAAAGCGATGGTGGTGAAAAGTTCTTCGCGCGGCGTGCAACTTGATAAAAAACCTGACCCTCGGGCTTTCTTGGCTTTGACGGAAATGGTTCGATTGTTCGCTTCTGTTTCGAGGAAAGGAACCCGGAGAGATGTTTCCAGCAAAAGCTGCAAGCTGGGTTATTTGACAAGTAATGCCGTCAAAAATTTGATTGTCCAAAGTTTAACAGTTTCAGTGCTGGGGGCTGTGGGTTCGTTTCCGGCGGCTGCTCAGTTTTTGCCTCCTCCTCCTCCTCCTCCTGCTTCGGGCGAGCCGATATCCGTACCCGCAGCGCCGGGATTTCCGGGACTTCCGGAAAGTGCGCCTGCAAGTTTTCGATCAGAAGTTTACACTTTGGGCGCGGGCGATCGCATTCAAATCGACATCTTCAACGTCCCGGAATACAGCGGCCCCAACGGTCAACACCAAATACAGGCCGACGGTTCCCTGAGTTTGCCCTTAATTGGCAGCCTGGAAGTGGCAGGAATGACCTTAGAACAAGCTTCTAATGCTGTCAAGGAGCTATACGGCAAATATCTCAAACGTCCTTGGATTACGCTTAAACTGCTGGCGGCGCGTCCTTTGCAAATTGCGATCGCCGGTGAAATCAACCGCCCCGGAGCCTATACAATATCCTCAGCAGCAGGCCCCGGAGGCACCTCAGAACAAATTGGCATTCAAATGCCCACGATATCGCGGGCTCTGCGAATGGCGGGAGGAATTACCCAATCAGCAGACGTGCGGCAAATCAAAATCCGTCGCCCCCAGCGCAACGCACCGGAACAAATTATTAGTGTGGATTTGTGGGACTTATTGCAAAACGGCAATTTGCGCGCCGATTTGACTTTGCGCGACGGCGACACGATATTTATTCCCACTGTAACTAGCCTCAACCGTCAAGAAGCACCCACTTTAGCAGTAGCTAACATTACCGGACAAAGCACTCAACCAATTAATATTGCTGTGGTGGGCGAAGTAACTCGCCCCGGTACTTATACTCTGGCAAAAGAGGTTCAAAGTAAAGTACAAGAGAATGAAATAGGTGCAAATTCTGGTTTGTTTGCTGCCAGCGAAACTCCCGCCGGCGGGGAAACTCTCGTACAGCAAACTGTAACTAAGGCGATTAAAATGGCCGGCGGCATTACACCGGTAGCCGATATCAGACAAATACAAGTTCGCCGCCTGACTCGCGCGGGTACGGAACAAATTATTAATGTAAATTTGTGGCAACTTTTAGAAGGGGGAGATGTATCTCAAGACTTAGCGCTACAACAGGGAGATACGGTAATTGTTCCCAAAGCCGATAATCTTGATGCAGTCGAAGGTGAACAAGTGGCTAGTTCTACTTTTTCACCGGATACAATTAAGGTGAGCATTGTGGGAGAAGTCGTGAAAGCCGGATCGTTTGCGATGATGCCCAACACTTCTTTAAATCAAGCGCTTGTAGCAGCCGGAGGTTTTAATAAATCGCGCGCCGAAATGGATTCTGTAGATTTAATTCGCATGAATTCTAACGGTACTGTTTCCCAGCTAAATGTTAAGGTGAATTTTTCTGCAACAGCCAATGAGGAAACTAATCCCAAACTGCAAAATAATGATGTAATTATGGTAAGGCGATCGGGCCGTGCTACCTTCTCGGATAATGTAGGCGGAACTCTCGCTCCTTTGAGCCCGCTGTTGGGAATATTTCGGTTGTTCAATATTTTTCGGTGATTTGAATAGACTAGCGCTAGGCATTCAAAAACCAGGTTTCTAGAAAAAATTTCAGTTGGGTAACTAGATATCTAGTCAGAAACCGGATTAATGAAACGACTCCAGCCTTACAGACGTTTAAACTAATAAGTTGTAAAATCAAATGAAACCAGGTAAAAAGTCTCAAATAACACAGTTTAATAACAATAGACAACTTTTGGATCGACAAAAAATATCAACAGCAGTTTATCAAGACAATCAATTTTTAGACAGGGAAAACACACAGGAAGAAGAGTTAAGTTTTTGGGAGATTTGTCGCAGCCGTTCCTTCTTAGTCATCGGCGTAGCAGTGGCAGTAACAACAGGAGTTTTTGCCTGGACGTTGACTCAAAAAAGCGAATACGAAGGGCGGTTTCAATTATTAGTAGAACCCGCTGTTACGCAAAACACTTTAGCAAAAGTCTACTCCGGCGAGCTGAAACTGCAACCGGCGACTCCCGGCACGCCAGAAAATCCGGTTTTTGACTACGAATCGCAAATTCAAGTTTTGCAAAGCCCGCAAGTGATGTCGCCAATTATTAAACAATTGCAGGCTAAATATCCCGAAATAAATTACAGCTACCTTTTGAACCAAAAAGCAGATAATTTACCGTTTTCGGGACAAACTAGGCTGTCAGTCAATCGGTTCAAAAATACCAAAATTATCGAAGTTAGATATCGAGATTACGACCCGAAAAAAATTAATTTTGTTTTGGAAAAAGTGGCTGTTGGTTTCCGCAACTACAGCGTGCAAGATACCAAATCACAAATTAACCAGAGTCTAGATTTTGTGAAATCGCAACTTCCGAACCAAAAAAAGCGCCAACAACTTCTGCAAACCGAAATTCAAAAATTGCGGCAGCAATACAATTTCATTGATCCGCAAATTCAGAGCCAACAACTAGCGCAACAAATTAGTCAAATTCAAGCGCAACGATTAGACGCGCAAACACAGTTCAACCAGCAGAGATTGCTCTATGCTAACCTGCAAAATCAGCTCGGATTGAACCAGAAACAAGCGCTGATGGCTTCGGCTTTGAGTCAAGCTCCCCGCTATCAAGCAATGCTGACTCAATTACAGCAATTGGAAGGGCAAATTGCCATTAATTCGGCTACATATACAGACCAAACTCCGCAAATTCAATTGTTGCGAGAACAGCGCAATAATTTGATTCCTTTGTTGCAGAAAGAAGCCCAACAAGTTTTGGGAACTGATTTGGCTAAGGTGAATTCGCAGGTGCTGGCTTTTCAAGATCCGGTGCGGATTAAGTTGATCGAGCAGTTTATCGGTACTGCTAATTTGATTCAGGTGCTGGGGGTGCGAAATGTGGTTTTGGAACAAGCTGCTAAGGAGTTGAATCAATATTCTCAAGGATTTCCGGTGATTTTGCGCCGCTATTCGGATTTGCAGGGGGAAGCGGAGTTGACTAATAATACGCTGAATAGTTTGCTGGCGAAACAGCAAGCTTTGCAGCTAGAAGCTGTCGGTCAAAAAGAGGTGGCTTGGGAGGTGATTGCGAAGCCGGAAATTCCGCGCTATAGAAATGGCGAGTTGATGGCTGTTGCTCCGATTATGCCTTTGAATTTGGCTTTGGGGGGATTGGCTGGTTTGGTGTTCGGTATGCTGATGGCGCAGTTGGCGGAACGGTTTAATAATAAAACGGTGTTCGAGACTCCCGAGGATGTCAAACATTCGATTCACCTACCTTTGTTGGGGATAATTCCTGCTAGCGATAAAATTTTGAGACTGCCGCCTGCTGAGAAGACTTCGGTGGATGTGGAAATTTCGCCGATGCCGACGGATGCTTTTCAAGAGGCTTTTCGATCGCTCAATGCTAATATTCGGTTGCTAAACGTTGATACTCCGATCAATTCTTGTGTAATTTCGTCTTGTCAAGTAGCTGATGGCAAGTCTACTGTGGCAGTAAATCTGGCACGGGCGGCGGCTGCAATGGGCCAGCAAGTGCTGTTGGTGGATGCGGATTTACGGCGGCCGCAGGTGCACGAAATGCTCGGTTTGCCGAACTGGCAAGGCTTGCACAACGTGATTGCTGAGGATTTGGATGTGGAAGATGCGATCGTGCGATCGCCCAGGGATGAAAACCTATTTGTGTTAACATCCGGGCCAGTACCTCCAGACCCCACCAAGGTGCTTTCTTCGCGAAAAATGCAGCATTTAATGGCAGCTTTGGCAAGTCATTTTGACTTAGTTATTTACGATACTGCGCCGCTTTTGGGTTTGGCAGATGCAAATTTGTTGGCCGGTCAAACTAACGGATTGATGCTGGTAGTTGGGCTGCATCAAACTGAGCGGGAGGCACTGTTGTTAGCTTTTGAGGATTTGAAAATGGCAGGAATTCCGCTGTTGGGAATGGTGGCTAATAACGATAAGGGCAGCAGGTATTACTATCAGTCTTACGTGCAGAATTACATTGAGGAGAAGTCTGTTTAACCCAGATGTTGTACCATTCTCAACAAGCCTTTTATGGACGGGATCTCCTGCCCATCCCACAAGAGATGAATTTTCTTGTGGAACGGGCTCTGCGGCCCGTTCTTGACAATGGTGCAAGATGTCTGTTTGACAGGTGCAGTCGGTTTCAAACAGGTTGACGGCGAACATAAACTTTAATAACAAAATTTCTTAAGATTTGCGATTGCTCCCCTGCCGTATAATTGAAAATTGAGACATTTAAACAAATATCGGGAGTTGCAAGTTAGGAAGACCTAAAAGTATGGCTGGCAAATTCCAATTTTGTAATACATCTATACAACAACTCCCAGTTAGCTTGCAAACTATAAGGGAGTTTTGTGTTTTTTGAAAAGGAGATGAAACCATGACTATTGCTACTATCAATCCCGCAACGGGAGAAACGCTCTCAACTTTTGAGGACATAACGGATGAGGCAATTGAAGCTAAGCTGGAATTAGCACAGCAAGCTTTTAACAATTACCGCGACTTGCAGTTTGAGCAGCGAGCAATTTGGCTGCAAAAAGCTGCGGATATCTTGGAGCGCGATCGCGAAATTTACGCCGAAATGATGACGCTGGAAATGGGCAAAACGTTCAAATCGGCGATCGGCGAAATAGAAAAATGCGCCTTAGTTTGCCGCTACTACGCCAAAAATGCCGCTCAATTTATGGCAGACGTACCGGCAACCACCGACGCTAGCAGTAGCTTTGTCCGCTACCAACCGCTGGGCGTTATTTTAGCCGTCATGCCCTGGAATTTCCCATTTTGGCAAGTGTTTCGGTTTGCCGCACCGGCGCTGATGGCGGGCAATGTCGGCTTGCTCAAACACGCTTCCAACGTGCCGCAGTGCGCTTTAAAAATCGAGGAAATTTTCGCGGAAGCTGGCTTTCCCGAAGGAGTTTTTCAAACTTTGTTAGTGGGAGCCGACAAAGTAGCTAAGATAGTTGCGGACGATCGCATCAAAGCAGCAACTCTCACCGGTAGCGAACCCGCTGGGGAAAGTTTGGCAGCAAATGCCGGCAAAAATCTCAAAAAAGTAGTGTTGGAATTGGGAGGAAGCGACCCATTTATTGTAATGTCCAGCGCCGATTTAGAATTAGCTTTATCAACAGCAGTCACATCGCGGATGCTGAATAACGGCCAATCTTGCATTGCCGCCAAACGCTTTATTTTAGCAGAAGAAATCGCCGACGAATTCATCAAAGGATTTATCGAAAAATTCGAGCAATTAAAAGTAGGCGATCCGATGTTACCCGAAACCGATATCGGCCCTTTGGCTACCCCAGCAATTCTGAAAGAATTGGACAATCAAGTGCAAACCTGCATCAAATCGGGGGCCAAACTTCTCACTGGCGGCCGCCCGCTGTCAGAGAAGGCGGGCAATTTTTACTTACCAACTATCCTGTCAGATATTCCTGCGGATGCTGCGGCGCGTCAAGAAGAGTTTTTCGGCCCGGTAGCCTTGGTATTCCGGGTTGCAGGCATCGATGAGGCGATCGCCCTAGCTAACAACACATCCTTTGGCTTGGGTGCCGCAGCTTGGACTACAGTAAGAACAGAGAGCGATCGGTTTATTTCGGAACTAGAAGCCGGCGCAGTATTCATTAACGGCTTAGTCAAATCCGACCCCAGACTGCCCTTTGGCGGCATCAAACGCTCCGGTTACGGACGCGAATTGAGCATCCAAGGAATTCACGAATTTGTCAACATCAAAACAGTGTGGGTAAAATAAACAAAATTTGACAAATTTTTCGTCAAAACATCAATTAATCTGCGTCAATCCGCGTTCATCAGCGGTTAAAATTAATCTAGTATCTTGACGAAAAGTTTGTCAAAAAATACCGCCCCATTTAAATAGGAAAAAACCGAAATGAACACAGCTCAACTACTTGTCAAATGTTTAGAAAACGAAGGCGTAGAATACGTATTCGGACTTCCCGGAGAAGAAAATTTAGAAGTTTTAGAAGCCCTAAGAACCTCTTCAATTAAATTTATTACTACTCGCCACGAACAAGGCGCAGCCTTCATGGCCGACGTTTACGGCCGCCTCACAGGCAAAGCCGGCGTTTGCTTGTCCACCTTGGGCCCCGGCGCAACTAACTTAATGACAGGAGTTGCTGATGCCAACTTAGACGGCGCTCCTCTAATAGCAATTACCGGACAAGTCGGTACAGACAGAATGCACATAGAATCGCACCAATATTTAGATTTGGTGGCTATGTTTGCGCCTGTTACTAAGTGGAACGCTCAGATTGTCCGTCCCAGCACTACCTCAGAAATCGTCCGCAAAGCTTTTAAAGTTGCTCAAAGCGAAAAGCCCGGAGCCGTTCATATTGACTTGCCAGAAAACATCGCCGCAATGCCTGTGGAAGGAAAGCCGCTCACCAAAGACAACCGCGAAAAAACTTTTGGCGCTTACAAAAGCCTGAATAAAGCAGCCATAGCAATTTCTAAGGCAAAAAGTCCTTTGCTGTTAGTAGGAAACGGCGCAGTCCGCGCTAACGCTAGCGATACTTTGACAGAATTTGCTACTCGATTAAATATTCCAGTAGCTAATACTTTTATGGGCAAAGGCGTAATTCCTTACACTCATCCTTTGGCACTTTGGACGACGGGATTGCAAAAGCGAGATTACATTAGCTGTGCTTTTGAAGAAACGGATTTAGTGATTGCTGTTGGCTACGATTTAATTGAATATTCCCCGAAAAAGTGGAATCCTGACGGGAAAATTCCGATTATTCACATTGGAGCTTTGCCTGCAGAAGTTGATAGCAGTTATATTCCTATTGTAGAAGTTGTGGGGGATATTTCTGATTCCCTCAATGAAATTTTGCAGCGCGCGGATCGCATGGAAAAAGTAGACCCTTTTGCGAAGCAATTGCGGGCGGATATTCGCGCTGGGTACGAACAATATGCAGCGGATGATGGTTTCCCGATCAAGCCACAAAAAATCATTTACGATTTGCGGCAAGTTATGGGCCCGGAAGATATTGTCATATCTGATGTGGGAGCTCATAAAATGTGGATCGCGCGGCACTATCATTGCGATCGCCCGAATACCTGTTTAATTTCCAACGGATTTGCGGCAATGGGAATTGCGATTCCCGGCGCGGTGGCTGCAAAACTCGTTTATCCCGATCGCAAAGTAGTAGCAGCCACCGGCGACGGCGGTTTTATGATGAACTGTCAAGAGTTAGAAACTGCGTTGCGCGTCGGTACTAATTTTGTGACTCTCATCTTTAATGACGGCGGCTACGGGTTAATTGAATGGAAGCAGGAAGATCAGTTTGGCCATTCAGATTTCATCAAATTTGGCAATCCCGACTTTGTAAAATTTGCCGAAAGTATGGGTTTAAAAGGTTATCGCGTGGAAGCTGCTAGCGATTTGATTCCTATCCTGAAGGAAGCGCTTGCTCAAGATGTTCCCTGCGTGATTGACTGTCCGGTAGACTACCGAGAAAATGCCCGTTTCAGTCAATTATCTGGGGATATGAGTTGCAATATAACATAAATTAGATCGGGCGGGTTCGCGATTATTCATACTTTAGATAGGTGAGTATTCGTCAACCCCTCTCAAAAAGCTGAGATACAGGTTCAATAGGGTTTACTGAAGTGATAAGTTGTAGGGTGCGTCGCTGGTTTAATCCGGCGTTGTGGGGCGAGAGTTGGGATTGGCGATGCACCCTAGGTTGACTTGAATTTGAGATATTGCACCATTGTCAAGAACAGGCTTTCCGGCCTGTTCCACAAGAGATAAATTATTGTGGAGGTAAGGTGGGCCACAAACCCCCAGCACTGTTAAAGTGCTGATATATCTACTCGTTTCAATCTTGAAGAATACAGCGAATCAATCAAAGTTTAATGAATCTGTATCGATCGCACTTAAAAGCCTATACAAACCTAAGATTACTATAAATCATGCAAATTACGATCGACCTTCCCGACAATCTCCCCCTGACTGAAGCTGATGTGAGGATCGAATTGGCGATCGTACTTTATCAGCAGCACAGCCTCAGTCTCGATAAAGCCGCTCAACTCGCTGTAATGTGTGTGGACGACTTCTACCAACTATTAATCGATCGCCATATTGTCAGTCCGCCCGCAGATGCCGATGACGAACCCGCCGAACTCGTCCTAGCCAGCCTCCGTACCTCCCTCCAGCAAATTAAAGAAGGCAAATTACATCCTATTTCTGAACTGTGGGATGGTATTGATGAGTGGCGAGATACCCCAAGTCCAGATTCTCTTTTCCGATGAGTTCAAAACACGACTTCGCACCCTCATTAAACGCTACCGAAGCATCCGCACCGACATACAACCACTACTTAATGAACTCCAGTCTGGCAACTTTATCGGCGACCAAATCCCTGGTACTGGCTACACTGTATTCAAAGTCAGACTGAAAAATAGTGACATCCAAAAGGGCAAAAGTGGCGGCTACCGAGTTATCTATCAACTCAGGGGCGATACCTACATCTTACTGGTCGTTATCTACTCCAAGTCAGACCAAGATGACATCCCAGCTAATCAAATTCGAGACATTATCGATGGCGTTTGAAAAAGCAACCAAATTCATAAAAGTCTGAACATTTAATTTCAGAGTTACCACTGACAGATAGACTCGGGATTGAGAGGACAAGTCTTGGGTGCGATCGGGTTTCCCATGATGTTGAGCCGAGTCAGTTTAGTTAAGGAGTGTAAGGGTTTGATGTCTCTGATTTGATTGCTATCGAGGTTGAGCACAGTCAGATCAGTCAAAGATTCTAGCGGTTTGATGTCGCTGATTTGATTATTGTTGAGACCAAGCTCCTTCAGGTTAGTCAAAGATTCTAGGGGTTTGATGTCGCTGATTTGATTGTTGCTGAGGACAAGATGCTTCAGGTTAGTCAAGGATTCTAGGGGTTTGATGTCGCTGATTTTATTGCCAATGAGGATGAGCACAGTCAGGTTAGTCAAGGATGCTAGCGGTTTGATGTCGCCGATATTATTGTCAATGAGAAACAGATCCGTGAGAAGAGAAAGTTTCTGATTAGCAGCATCGCAATCAGTAGTCCCTGCTTCCTTCAACAGCACATCAACAGTATGTTTAGTTTCAGGACTCAAATCAGCTTTTTGGCGACACCAATCAGCAAATGTTCGTTCACTTTTTGTCGGTTGCGGTTTGGAGACTAACGCGGAAGGTCTATTGTTTCCCGGTTGCGGATCTGCGACTAACTTGGAAGGCTTATTTCCACATGATGCTAGCCCGATCGCACTCCAAGCAAATACTATCAACCTTGATAAATTAATCTGTTTTTGTGCAACTATAATTTTCATCATTTTGTATCCCTAATTTTCTAAATAAACAATGGCAGGTTGGCAAACTGTCACGAGACTGCCACAAAGTTCTAAAATAGCTCTGATATTAAACTTGTACCCAATAACTTTATCTCCGAAAACCCCGGAAAATACCCTATGAACGGCCCAGCGTCTTACACATTGCCTCAAATGACCGATCGCGATCGCGCGAACCTCAGCCGCCTGATCGACTATACTTCCATTAAATCCGTACCCGAAATTTGGGCGATCGTCAAACAGCGATTTCCCCAAACCGTCGCCCTCCACGATCCCCACAGCCAGCCAGAAATCAAACTCACCTACACCGACCTCTACCACCAAATCCAGCAATTCGCCCGTGGCTTGCAAGCCCTAGGCATCGAATCCAATCCCGAAGAAGCAATCCCTCCCCGCGTCGCCCTCTTCGCCGACAACAGCCCCCGCTGGCTGATAGCCGACCAAGGCATCATGACCGCCGGGGCCGCCAACGTCGTTCGAGGTGCCACCGCCGACCCCGGAGAACTCCTGCACATCATCCAAGACAGCGGCAGTACCGCCTTAGTAGTCGAAAACCAGGCATTACTCAAAAAACTCCAACACCGCCTCCCCGACTTACCCATTCAACTCGTCGTCCTCCTCTCCGACGAAGAACCAGAAACCAACCAAACCCTCAACACAGTCAAATTTTCCGAAGTCATGGCCACAGGGGCAAGTAGCACCCTCAAACCCACCAACCACAACCCGCAAACCCTCGCCACTCTCCTCTACACCAGCGGCACCACCGGCAAACCCAAAGGCGTTATGCTGACCCACGGCAACTTGCTGCACCAAATCACCACCTTCGGGACAATTCTCCAGCCCGAAGCCGGCGATGGCGTTCTCAGCATCCTCCCCAGTTGGCACGCCTACGAACGCACGGTTGAATATTTCATGTTTTCCCAAGGATGCACCCAAATTTACACCAGCATTCGCTATTTCAAACAAGACTTTAAAACTTACAAACCCCAGTACATGGTTAGCGTTCCGCGCATCTGGGAATCGATTTACGAGGCAGTACAAAAGCAATTTCGGGAACAGCCGCCCAACAAACAAAAATTGGTGAATTTCCTGTTATCTGCCAGCCAACAATACATAGAAGCCCGCCGCATTTCCCAAGGATTAACTCTCAATTTACAACCTGCCTCAGTTGCTGAAAACTTGATCGCCCGGATCAAAATCATTCTGTTGTCGCCCGTTTACGCCCTTGCCGAAAAACTCGTTTACCAAAAAGTCCGGGAAGCTACGGGAGGACGTTTTAAGTGGGCAATCAGCGGCGGCGGTTCTTTGGCCGCGCATTTAGACAATTTCTTTGAAATTGCGAATATCGGTTTGTTGGTGGGATACGGTTTAACCGAAACATCCCCGGTTTTGACAGTCCGCCGCCCTTGGCACAATCTTAAAGGTTCTGCCGGAGGGCCTATTCCGGGTACGGAAATTAAAATAGTAGACTCGGAGACTCGGCAACAACTGCTTCCGGGCCAGCGCGGCTTGGTATTGGCAAAAGGGCCGCAAATCATGGCGGGCTATTATCTCAATCCCCAAGCTACCTCAAAGGTGATGGACTCGATGGGCTGGTTTGACACCGGCGATTTAGGCTGGCTGACACCTGGAAACGACTTAGTTTTGACCGGGCGGGCCAAAGATACGATCGTCCTCAGCAACGGCGAAAATATCGAACCGCAGCCGATCGAAGATGCCTGCATCCGCAGCCCCTACATCGACCAAATTATCGTAGTAGGTCAAGACCAGAAATCGATCGGCGCCTTAATTGTCCCCAATTCAGAAGCCCTACTCAAATGGGGCGAAACTCAGAGTCCGCCCATACAGGAAATTGACTGGAATAGCAAGATAATTCAAGACTTATTCCGCCAAGAGTTGAACCGGGAGGTGAAAAATCGCCCTGGATACCGCGCGGACGATCGCATCGGCCCGTTCCGGTTAATTCAGGAGCCATTTTCAATGGAAAATGGAATGTTGACCCAGACCCTGAAAATTAAGCGCCCGGTTGTGACTGAACACTACCGCGATATGATTGACGGGATGTTTTGAAAATATTCGCAGGACTTGGGGAATGGAAAAGCAAAAATGATCCCAACAACCGAGTCCCAATTGGTGTCAACAATCGCCTGAAAACCTTTGTATCTCTCGTTGATAGCAGAGGCCAGAGCCCCCTCGCATCCCCTTAAGAAGAGGGGTTGACTTTGAGAAGATTCTTATCCCCCCCGACCTAGGGGCGTGCCCGCCCTGGGCTAGGCGGGATCTGGTCTAAATCGCCAGACAGAAGACCGATCGTAGGTTTGAAGGTTAAGTTGACACCAATGCCCTAGTCTCGAATCCGAGTCCTCAGTCATTAGGAAATGTTTGCGAACTAATGACTAATGACGGATGACTTAGGACGAATGACTAATGACTAATTCCCCTTGATAATTGACAAGCAACAACATGGAACCACAATTACTCTTGAAGCGATCGATTAGCGTGAAAGTCATCGTTACTCCCCGCTGGAAAGAAGAAGCTCAACAACAACTCCAAGGCCAAATCAACCAAATAGATTCTCAGCTACAACAGCTAGAAATGCAAGGGAGCCGGATGATTTCTGAAATCCAAAAGCAAAACCTGCAACCCCCAGGCCCGCAAGTAACCCAGCAAATAGAAAACATTCAAGTGCAAGTGAATCAAAGAAAAAGCGAACTGCTAGAACAAAAAAACCAAAACCTGCAACAACTCCAACAAGTACAGGTTTTAGACCTCGAACAAGAAGTTAGTCAAGGTCAAATTGACGGCACGTTCACCGTCGGGATGGGAGAAAACTTGATTCAAAAAATGCAAGTAGAAATTCTACTCCGCGACGGCATAGTTGAAGAAATTCGAGGTGATATTTAGAAGTTAGAAATTGGTAATTGGTAATTGGTAATTGCTAATTGGTATGTAATTTTGAGTTGATAGTCGCACATCTTCGGACTAGAGGCTGGCATAATAATTATTGCCGATTGCCGATCGCCAATTATCAATCGCCAAATACCGATCGCCAATTACCAAATCAAAAGGACTTTTTACAGATGATTCGCGAAGTTTTCATGCCAGCCCTGAGTTCTACCATGACAGAGGGCAAAATTGTTTCCTGGGTCAAATCCGCCGGAGACAAAGTAGAAAAGGGCGAAACCGTAGTCGTAGTTGAATCCGACAAAGCCGACATGGATGTCGAGTCTTTCTACGAAGGCTATCTAGCAATAATTATTGTAGAAGCTGGCGAAGTTGCTCCGGTGGGAGCCGCGATCGCCCTAGTCGCAGAAACAGAAGCCGAAATTGCAGAAGCTCAGAAACAAGGAGCAGGCGCAACCTCCGCCTCCGCCCCAGCCCCAGCAGCCTCCGCCCCAGTCGCAGCTAGCGCATCAGCAGGTTTGCAGCAAAACGTCAGCCGCCAAAACGGCCGCAGCGTCGTTTCTCCCCGCGCTCGCAAATTAGCCAAAGAATTTAAAGTAGATTTGAATTCGATCAAAGGCAGCGGCCCCAACGGTCGCATTGTTGCAGAAGACGTGGAAGCAGCAGCCGGTAAAGCCCAACCAGCCCCGGTTCAACAACAGGTAACAGTCCCCGCCGCAGCCGCACCCGCCGCAGCCGCACCCGCCGCAGCCAAACCTGCACCCGCACCAGTCCCAGCAGTGGCGCTTTCCGGTAACAGAGTACCGATGAACGCGCTGCAAAATGCGGTGGTACGCAACATGGAAGCAAGTTTGAGCGTGCCCTGTTTCCGCGTGGGTTACACAATTACTACTGACAATCTCGACAAACTCTACAAACAAATTAAGTCGAAGGGCGTCACGATGACGGCTATGCTGGCGAAGGCTGTAGCAGTAACTTTACAAAAACATCCTCTGCTGAATGCTTGTTATGTAGAGTCGGGAATTCAACACCGCGCTGATATTAATGTAGCGGTAGCGGTGGCGATGGAGGGTGGCGGTTTGATTACGCCGGTGTTGCAAAATGCCGATCGCCTCGACATATATTCTCTCTCCCGCACTTGGAAGGATTTAGTCGATCGCGCCCGCACCAAACAGCTAAAACCCGATGAATACAGCACGGGAACTTTTACTCTTTCCAATTTGGGAATGTTTGGAGTAGATAAGTTTGACGCGATTTTGCCGCCGAATCAAGGCTCGATTTTGGCGATCGGTTCTTCGCGGCCGCAAGTAGTAGCAAACGAGGAAGGTTTGATGGGAGTGAAGCGACAAATGCAGGTGAATATTACTTGCGATCACCGAGTAATTTACGGTGCTGACGCTGCATCTTTCTTGAAAGATTTAGCCAAATTGATTGAGACAAATCCTCAATCTTTGACACTTTAATTAGGACTAAAGTCCTGACTACAAACCTTACTCTGAGGTTCGTAGTCAGGACTTCAGTCGGGAACATCTCAGTATTGCAAAAAGGATTTTTATGATTATAGAACCCATTTAACATCTTTTGTAAAATCCTTACAGGGCAACTATTCTAGCCTAAATTTAGGATTCTACTGATTCGCCCCAAACCTAGTTGTGGTAATAAGTCTGGAATAGATGTCAAATGGGTTCTATAGGCCTGAACTATGCCTACAGCCATACCCTCGATAATAAAGAAAGCATCTCCAAATTGAACGTTAATAACGTGTAATTTCTCAGCGTTAAAAAAGCACGCAATTCGGAAACACGTAAAAGGAAAATTATGAAAAATACTGTTTATTACCACCAAACTTTGGATTCAGGGTGCCGGTTACGAAATCGCAAAGAAGGCTTTTGAAATATCTTTAGTCTTAGTGTGCAAAAAAGGAGATAACAGCCTAAACTTTTGCCTGCATCCCCTAAAAATCAAGTATTAAGTAGTTGTACAAAATTAACTACACAAAATCTCCCCTGAAAGCCTTACAGCGTAAAGAGTCTTTATCTAATTAATTTCGTTTGGTTACTTACGTAGGCTCTAAATACCACGCGATTCCAATGCTTTTGCTAAGCGTTCTAAAACTTCTGTCATCTTTTCCTGGTTGAGAGTAGCAGCATCAACAAGTGCAACTTCTGCTTCTGCTTCTGCTGCTTGCCGACGAATTAATCTTTTTTTTGCAGATTCTACGCTTCGGAGTAATAGAAAAATAACAAAGGCGATAATCACAAAACTAATTACAGATGCCAGGAAAACACCCCATTTTATACCTCCTGGTGCCCAACTTTCCAGGTCTTTAGCTCCCGCAGCCGTTAAAGCAGGATTAAGAAGAATGGGAGTAATAATATCTTTGACTAAAGAATCAATGATTTTTCCAAAGGCTCCACCAATGATGACGGCAACTGCCAGTTCAAGGACATTTCCCTGAACTAAAAACTTCCAGAAATCGCTCCAAAATCCGCTACTACTTCTTGCCATGATGGATGTTCCCCTATAGATATGCCAGTAAAATTTATTTTCTCATGATTCAGGAAAAACTTTATTATATTTTAAACCAAACAAACTGGTCAAAGGCGATCGGGTTCAATCGAAGAACGGAGTGGCGCGACTTTTTGGTGCAACGGATGTTGTCCTTACTTTTCACGCTATCTCTGAAAGCCCTGTCAGGCAAGGGTTTCATCTGAAGACGTTTGTCAATGATTTCTACTTAGGGCTTGCTGAAAAAGTGTACGCAGTGGAAAAACGAGGCTACACAGCTTGAAAAATAGTAGGTTTATTGGTGAATTCCCAAATTTAGCCAGAGACGAACAACCAAGGTGCAAACGTTTTGAGCCTCTATAAAACCCGTTTGACATCTTTTATGCTGTTATACGTGACCGCAAAAGCATTATCCAGCAGCAGCAGCCATGCCTTATTGTAGCAGTCTGACGGATTCAGAATGGGAAATAATTGAACCCATACTACATGAGATATTGCCCAGGAAGAAGCTAACTAAACCATGTAACTGGACAAAAAGAGAAATCTTAGACGGAATCTTCTATCAACTAAAAAATGGCTGCAATTGGTAAGACCTACCCAAGGATTGGCCCCCTTACAAGGGCCGTATATTGGCTTTACTTGCAGTGGCGAAAGGGAGTGATAGAAGAGCTGATGAGAGTGCTACATGGGCAAGTGCGTGAGCAGGTAAAAAAAGCCCAATGGACTACATTTTAGTTTTTCTTGATGCGGACTAAAGTCCTCACTACAAACCTTTGACTACTGACTATAAACTAATTACTCGATCGCACAGTCAAGACTTGCGGCGGCGTCGCATCCGGCGGATACAAGAAATCCACCTGCACCAAACGGCGTTCCCCCGGCTTCATATTCACATTCACCAAAGGTTCCCCCTGCTGTCCCCGGCGCTGCACGATGTGAATGTAGCGCGTCAAAGTCTTACCCGTATCGTCATTAAATATCACCCGCACCGTACCTCGGAAAAATATCCGATTTTCCGGCGGATCGTAAAACATCAATCCCCCCGATTTTGTATTTGTTTTAATCGGTGTTTGCATTCTAATACTCACCGATTGAGACTCGCGAGATTTGTTATAAAGCGGAAAAGCTAAGTTGTATTGAATTCCGTAATTGCCGTGAGCAAAATAAGCAGTATCGGGATAGCGAGCTAACATTTTAGCGCTTTGAATTTGGCCTGTGCCAAAAGTACCCGTATCCGTAGTGCTCAGAGCATAGGAAAATGACTCGCCGCGCTTGGGAACAGTTAAATAATCGGTTCTCGAATTATCAGTAATTTTAGCTTTCCACTCCGAACCTTCAGCTACTCCCGCCACGCGGCCGTAAATTTTTTGCAGCGGATTTTCGTCTTGCGGAGTTGGTGCCAAATCTCTCGGCCCCGCTAAACCTTTGGTATTTAAAATATTTTCCCACTGTTCTAATGTCGGAGATTGTTCGACTCCATTTTTAGTTGGAGGAGCAAACATTGCTAAACTAGCAACATAAACCGAATTGCTGCTCGACATTCGCATCAAAGTCGATCGACCGTTGGAAGCAGGCCTAATATTCCCCACAGGTATCGGCAAATTCATCAGCATTCGGCTCTGCATGGCCGGAATTTCGATCGCAGCGGGCAAAATGGCTTGTCTGTACCCCCGCAGCACATCGCTGGTAATCCGGCTTCCAGGCCCCGCAAACACAGTGCCGAATCGATTTTCTAAATACGACGGCAAATCGACAAACAACGCATCCGGCTGAGTTAAATAGGTAGCTCCTTGCAAGACTTTTAAAGTAACAGGTTCCGAGTTGGGATTGTAGACAATTATTCCTTGAAATAAGGTGCGAGTTTCGTTGCGATTTTTAGCTTTGGCGATGTGGTGGGCGAAGATATCAAATCGATTTTTGAAGGGAAAGTTTAAGTGTGCAGAAGGTACTTGTTTACCTTCTTGGGGAAATGTGGAGAGCAAAATGCCTTCGGTTTGCACGACTTCCGGGCTGTTGCTGTTGAAAACGGGAATGTTGTCGAGTTTTCCCGGCAAAACGCGCACTTGCTGGGGCACTGTCACAGTATTCAGCGGGCTGCTGCTTGGCGGCGGCGGCTGCACATCCCGTTCGTTTTCCGGTAGGGGAACTTCTGGCTGGATAATCAGTTGCTGTTGGGTGGGAGGTGCGGCAATTGCTTGAGCTAAGGGTAGAATTGGTAAAAACATAGCTGCGATCGCGTTTAACTGAACTTGTGCTGATAATTCGATCGGGCGATCGACACAAAACTTTACCACAAGTTGGTTGATATTTTTTGGGGAATTTGGGATGTTAGGTCAATTTTTGTGGAAATTCTGGCATCGCAAATTTTTTGTTCTACTTAATGACAAAATGTAGAGCAAAAATAAGAGCCAGAAGCACTATAGCTGCGCTGGCTCTTATGAATTGATACTAGAAGTTAACCTGAATCCACTAGAAATGCGACGAGCTTTTCTGCCGATGGATGACCTGCACCCCTGAGAAAATTTAAGCAAGAGCTTTTTTTGCCTGCTTGCGGCGTGCTGCTACTAAACTTCCCAACCCCATCACCATGCCTGCAATAGTAGTTGGTTCGGGTACTGGCTCAGCATCAGCCGAAACTCCGGCCATAACTTTGTCACTCTTACCAACATTAGACCCAGCTACCTGTTGGAAGCGAACCCCTGCCTTGAGCGTACCATTCTGAAATCCCGTCAAGAAAGCACTTTCTGCCTGAGCCGCACTTAGACTGCTGCCAGTTAGCAAAAAGCTAACCAAAGTAGACTGATTTTTATATAAGCCTTCATTAGCGTTTCCACCTTCAAACTCTTTGCGCGGAATGCTAATGCCATAGTCGAAACCGTTGTGCAAGCCACTAATATCAACATTGTTCCAAAACGCTGTAAAATTGCTGCCTGCGGTCGATTTAACCGATGCATTAACGCCGCTCAATACGTCAAATGCCACCCCAACGAGAGAAGAGTTGGTTGCGCCACCGGCTGTAGTCTTAGTGCCAGTGGTATTGGTGATGCCCAAATTCAGGAGCAAGTCGGCTCCACTTTGGACAAAGTTGAAGTCCAATGTTGCAGTAGCGCCGGTGCCAATGCCGTTGGTCGTACCGTACTGAGGAGCCACGGATAAACTGAAGGCTTGGGCTTGCGTTGCAGTTAGTAATGAAGAAGCAACAACTAAACCAGCAGTAGCTATACAGGCGGTTAGTGGTTGGGCGAAGTTGGTTTTCATAAGAGTAATCCTTTTTTATATCGTTGGGGGATTGACTTTATTGATTTATTTCGGTATGTATTTACATCATCTATCATGTAAAGGTCTTTGTCTATACATTTTTGATACCTTTACCAAAACAATATTTTGCGAGGTTTAAGAATAAACCTTTCGTAAACGTGGTTGTATCGCCAAGGCTAGGATGACTGCTGCTGAGGCATTCCACGCCTAACTATCCGTTATTGCAACTTTCGGTATCATCGGTTGTCACAACCGCTGACTACGTAATGTTACTAAGACTAAGTAATATATTATACAAATATTGAGAAATGTGTTGGTCGATCGCCTGATGTACGCGAAAGTAAATATGGAATTAGTAACTCTTCCCGGGCGCAGATAGCGGGTTTGAGCCACTAAAGTACGGCGTGGAGAACCCAAAATTTAGACTTTTGTTCAATCTCCCAGATTCATCTGTGAAGTAAATCTAAAATCTAAAATCGACAGAATCCCCGCGACACCCTACAATTTGAGATTGCCTCGACTCGCCCGCCAGTGACACAATAACGTTACTAACAGACAAATTTTCAATGACGATAATTTTAACCAACGACGACGGCATCGACGCTCCGGGGATTCAGGCACTTTTGCAGGCTGTAGAAGGCAAAACAATTATGGTGGCTCCGCAGGGGCAATTGTCGGGCTGCGGGCATCAGGTGACGGCTCACAGTCCGATTCATGTCGATCGGCGATCGTCCGTGGAATATGCTGTAGGGGGAACACCTGCCGATTGCGTGCGTATTGCTCTTCATCACCTTTGTGCGAAGCCGGATTTGGTGCTTTCGGGTATTAACGCAGGTGGCAATTTGGGCGTTGACGTGTATATTTCGGGTACGGTTGCGGCTGTGCGGGAAGCAGCCATGCACGGTATTCCGGGAATCGCAATTTCCCACCGGATTAAAAGGCCACTGGAAATAGATTGGGATGTCGCTACTCGGTGGACATCGCGGGTGTTGGCGGATTTGCTGAACCGGGAACCAAAGTCGGGGTGTTTTTGGAATGTGAATTTGCCACATTTAGCGCCGGGAAGTGCGGAACCGGAAATTGTGTTTTGCCAGCCTTCGACGCAGCCGCTGCCTGTGGTTTACCGGGTGGAGGGAGAATACTTTTATTATGCCGGAGAATATGGGAATCGCGATCGGGCGGCGGGGACTGATGTTGACGTGTGTTTTGAGGGTAATATTGCGGTGACTGAGATATCTCTATGAGCGGATTTTGAGCTGTTTGGGCGATCGAGATATTTTTTTATTAGTAGATTAATAGGATGTGTTAAATGCGGCAAGGGAATATTTGATATTGATAGCTAAAAACTAAACTGTACATACCCTAAATAAAATATCGTGTTCGCTCAATTGCCAATAATAAACAAGGTTTGTAGTGAGAACTTTAGTCTTGATAACCAGAAGACTAAATTCCTCACTACATACGAATCTGATTATTAAGCTTCTTCGAGCGACATGACATAAGAAACAGATTTTCGGATTATCCCAAAAAGGGATATTTCGATGTTGGAAATTGTAGTAATGACCATTGCACAGCATTAATAGCCATCCCGAAATCGGCTGCTATCTCTACTTGCTGCCGTCACTGCTACCATGACTTTTTTTTGTCATCCTTCGGCTTAGCCGCAGCGTCAGGCTGTTTCTTGGGCTTTTTGACTTCTTTGTTGCTTTTTTTTTCTTTTGACATGATGATTCCTCTCTTTTGACTCAGCATAACATAGATTGAAACATCTGTCTAACTGCCATTAAAACCGGTTGCCTCAAACTGATTTGAGAGTGTATCCGCTAAGTTACCTTGAATAAAATAGGTTTGTAGTGATGACTTTAGTCCACAGCATTTTCAGAGAGATTTAGTCCTAACTACAAACTTATTTCTTATTTCATTGCATATTTTTAGCAGACACAAGATTGCTTGCGGTTGATTTTTGATGATTTTTGGTAGATGACAGACCCGATTTTGCACAAAGAGCATCTACAGATATCATCGGTAAAATGTCGGAAATTACTTTTAACCGAACAGTTTTGATGTCGCAGCCTCAAACCCTTTATTTACCGGAAAGCCTCTAACGTGCCTCGGCCAGCGCTGCCTTCGTACCGCTTCCCTCAAACCCCTCTTCTAGGGTTGACTGTCCAAAACTGTCGCCAGTGTTGCAAAAAAACCGAGTATCTTGAGAAATATCAAGTTAGTTTGTAGCTTTATCGAAAGTGCGATCGCCTCCGCTCGATTAGATATAAAATATTTATTAAGAGTTAAGAATTTTTAGAGAAATTTTCGCTATTAGGAATCTAACCGCTATGGAAGTCACTGAGCTACTCAAAGACTACGAAAATGGCAAAAGAGACTTTGTAGGTGCCGAGCTGAGCGGAGCCAATCTCAGCGGAGCTATCTTGGACGGAATAAACCTTTCGAGGGCTAACCTTGCGGGAGCTAACCTGAGTCGGGCGCATCTGACCAAAGCAGCACTCAACGGCGCAAACCTTTGCAGGGCAAATCTGAGTTTTGCCAAAATGGGCCAAGCCAGACTAGCCGACGCAGATATCACGAAAGCCAATCTCAGCGGAGCTTTCCTCGTCAAAGCAAAACTCCCCAGGGCTAAGTTGACCGGAGCTCAACTCATAGGTAGCAACCTGCGGAACGCCATTCTCTGGAACGCCAATCTGTGTACGGCAGACTTGCAATTCGTCAACCTGCGGGGAGCAAACCTCACGGGAGCAAATCTCAACTGGGCGCACTGTCCAGAGGTAAAACTCAGCGGTGCAAAGCTTTTTGGCGCTCAACTCACAGGCATCTATCTCAGGAAAGCTTACATGAACGGCATCGACCTCAGCAGGACAGACCTCAATGGTGTCAATCTCAGCGAAGCCAAACTCAACGGGGTCAACTTGGAAGGCTCCAATTTGTTAGCAGCAAATCTCAGCGGGGCTCAGTTGCGGGGCGTCCAGTTGAAGGGAGCAGATTTAACCAGAGCGAACTTGGTGGGAGTTTCTTTGGTGCAGGCAAATCTCGATTGGGCTAGGCTGTGTTATGCAGACTTGAGCGAGGCAGACTTGAGCGGCGCAACATTCTTGGGAGCTAACTTTGAGGGTACTTTGTTAGCCGGCTCCACAATGGGCGCATCTGCGAGTTTTGATGTCTGCTTAACTGCGACTGGTTGTGTCGCAGCGTAAGCATTCGAGAAAAGTTACTCTGGCAATCAATATTTGATATGTTAACCGCAGATTTCCAGCGGATAAACACTGATGGACGCAGATAATTCAATTTTGTCTGCGATGCAGAGTGCAACTCAAGTCTATTGAACTCACCCGATTAATTTTGCGACTCGCAAAGCAGAGGTAATCGCTCCTTCGTGCAAACCATCCCCCAAATAAGCTCCCGCATGATAAGTGTGGTTCTCGCCGTTAGTCTCGATAACTTCGTCTCGGTATCGAAAAGACTCGACATTATACATGGGTGTATGATGTTTTTGAATGTGAATAATCTGGTTTTGGTCGATCGACTGTTCGAGTCGAAATGCTAAACTGTACTCTCGTGGTGACGAAATGCCGCAAAGCTGATTCAAGCTCGCATTGTAGCCCCATCCTTTGTCCGTCTCGAAAAAATCAAATTCTGATAACTTGCGGATGCCGTAGCGATCGTACATCGAAGTATCCGAATGCAGCACCGTCGTGGCATAATTGGGTTGCCACGCCCCAAACCGCTTCGTTTCCGCCTCCGTCGGGTCAGCCAACAGCCTCATTACTTGGTCTGGCGGCATCGCAAAAACCACCTTATCAAACTCCTGAATCTCCCCATCAGAAAGCACAATTTTTACAGCATCCGCACTTCTAAAAATCTTGGCAATCTCCCGATTTAGCAGTATATCGCCCTGAAAGCGCTCCAGAATCTTTTCAATGTAAGAATACACCCCCCCTTTAATCCTCACCCAATTGACCGAGGCATAATCGCGCAAAACAGGCATCGCCAATTGGGCAGGAAAATTGTCTAGTAATTCAAACGGTATCGAGTAGCTGTACATCGTCAACAACTTCAGCCAATCGTTACGGATGCACGAACTTTTCAAACTCCCAGAAAGCGCGATATCGTAGAAATCGTGCTGTTTGGCAAACCGCATTTTTAAAATAAATCCAGCCGAACGAGCATAAAGAGCATCCAGCCGCAAATATTCGATCAGACGTTGAATTCCCGTGAAATTCTTTTTGATTGAAACAGCAGACAAAAAGTGACTGCCATCTTTAAAAAACAGCGCTGATCCAATCTCCACTGGTTCTAATTCAACGCCTAACTCCTGCATTAAAGCCACAAAGTTGTAAAACACTGTGGGAAATTCCAGCACCCCATTTTCTAATATTTCATTGCATTCAGATTGATTTGGCAAAACATTTTTATTTAGCGTGCGAATGTGTCCGCCTAAAATCGGTTGCTTTTCCAAAACAGTGACGTGATGTCCCTGTTTATCGAGCCAGTAGGCTGTGGCCATACCGCTAGCTCCGCCCCCAACAATTGCAATTCTCATAGTTCGCTCCTAGAAGGAAGAAGGAAGAAGTCATTAGTCATTAGTCATTAGTCATTAGTCATCAGTCATTAGTCAGCAATCATTAATCAACAGTTAACAGTCAACAGTCATTAGTCATCAGTCATTAGTGCTGTCCCCTCCGAGCTTTCCGTACAATGTCATCAGTCCGATTGAAGATGGAAGATGGAAGATGGAAGAAATTCTCGTTCCCAGGTTCTACCTGGGAACGCATTTCACTGTTGCTGTGCTTCGTCATTTTTAAGAGGAGGCAGAGCCAGAGTGAAATTTATTCCTTGACTTTGCCAAGGAACGAGATAATGAGAGCAGAAACGAGAGATTTTTAAGAGGAGGCAGAGCCAGAGTGAAATTCATTCCTTGACTTTGCCAAGGAACGAGAGAAACAGGAAAATAACCAATTGCCAATTTTCCTTAGCCTAAAATCGCATCGCCGGATAAACGTTGATAAAGCAGCGCCCCCGTCCAAAATGTCGGCGCAAAGCCTGGATAGCCCGATGAGGCGTTGCAGAAATAGAAATTGTTGAGGGATGTTTCATGATTTAGTCGATCGACTCCCATGTTTTTCGGTGTCAGCCTAGAACCGTAGGAATTGCCGTTAGGACACCAACAGAAGCGCTCGTTAGTTGTAGGACTTCCGGTAATGTGAAATACCATGTGTTTGCGAAAATCTGGAACATAGTGTTTTTCAACTACGTCTAAAATAGAGTCCAGAATCTCTTGTTTTTTCTGTCTGTAAGCTTTGCGATCGCTCTCCCAAAGTTGTTTAAAATAGCTGTAATTCGCAACAGTCAGAAATTCCACAATTTGACAATCTTCAGGACAATCCCCCCCCGCTTCGGTGAGTAAAGTGGGTGTGGTAATTGCAAAACTCGGACTAGAAAAATCATTATTATCGTACATTTGAGCAAAAGCTTCATTCAGATTCAAGTGTTCGGAATGAAACGTATTCCATTTGCCAAATCCATAGTCTCGCAGGTCGATATCTTTGACAACACAGTAGACCATGTAATTAGATGCAGAATACTCGTAGTCGAGTTTCCGCCGCACTGTTTTCGAGAATAGTTCCTCTCCAATCATCTTGGCCGCTCGTTTGGGATCGAGGTTGCAAATCACCGTGTCGCCGGTGAATTCATGGGTTTGATGCGTGGTTAAATCCATCGCTTCAACTCCCGTTACCGTTCTATCTTTCACCCTAAAATTTGTGACTTCGTGGTTTAGAGAAACTTTCCCGCCGTTGGATTCAATGACTTTAACTAAAGAATTGATGACATCTTCAAAATGCTGCGTCGGGTAAAATGCACCTTCTTGATAGCCTCGAAACAAAGCAATCCAAGCATAGAAAGAAAGCTGGTTCGGAGGTAGCAAAAAGTCCGGCCATTGCAGGGCTAATAGGGTTTGGGCTGCTTGCGGGAGTTGGAATTTGTCGAACACGTCTTGAAGCGTGCTGTTGAGGTGCTGGACAGCGCAGAATACCTCGCTGAAATTTTTAATTAATTCAATTGGTTTGACGGGAGGAGCGAGTTTTCTGAGTCCTTCGCCGGTTTTTTCGACTTCGTTGACGAATTTGCGAATTCTCTCGCTTGCTTCGGGAAACAGCGCCGACAATCTGCGGATCAGTTCTTCTGATTCCGAGGGAATATCTAGTGCGTACCCCGGCATTCTCATGTGGTCGAAGCCATTCGGATCGTACCGTTCAAAGGTGACATCGCGATCGAGATTGAGTTTTTTGAGGACTCGATTCACTGTATGTCCTTCGCCGCAGTCCCAAACGTAGTGGAATTGGGCATTAAAGGTGTATTTTTTGGCCATTGTAAAGGTGTGGCCAAAGCCTCCGGGGTGTTCGTGAGCTTCAAGGATGTGTACGGTTTTGCCGGAGTTTGCCATCAAAGCTCCGAAAACCAGTGCTGATAAACCACTGCCGACGATGAGGTAATCTGTTTTCATGGGATATTTCCTCGATCGATATGAAGATGGAAGAAGGAAGAAGGAAGAAGTCATTAGTCATCAGTGCTGTCGCCTCTGAGCTTTCCGTACAACGTCATCAGGAAGATGGAAGAAGGAAGATGCGATCGACCACATGGGTTTCATTCCTAAGAACATTCTCACTACTTATTTATCTAAGCTAACTCTCAATTCTGAGGAAAACGTGAAGTCAAGCAACAAAATTGCTAATGGCGCTGGTTAAAGCATTGTATTAAAGCCATTTTGCGGTTGCTGTTAAGATTAATTAAGCTTTTTTAATCTAATTTATAGCTTGTAGGGCGAGCTTTCCAGGTCGCCCCACCAGGGAAAAAACCGGGTTTATACCTTTGTGCGTAAGTCTTAAGGTATAGATTTATCTACCTAATTAGGATGATATTAATGAGATGTCCGATCGCTTATTTGTGCGGTACTATGACATCAAAAAAAGCGTCATCTAGATCGTAACCAAACATTTGGGACATCGCCATCAACTTCGACTTGCTGGGAATTCCCTGCTGGTTCAACCAATCAGTCAACACAAAGATTTTGCTCATCAAAAACATTTCTAAAGCTTCAGGATTGTACTGAATGCCTTGGGTGCGGTGGAACTGATGCGGCACCAACATCGCCGCGTAGCGGGCCAATTCTCCACCTTTCCAATCTAGCAAAAAGGGCAGCCAAGGATAACAAGCATCCAAGCGGATAAACCACAGCCGCACTTCGGGAATTTCGGAGATTTCTCGCGGATCTAATTCTTCGCGCGGATACTCAATTTCAAATTGTACCTGTTGTTCGTTTTGGGCGATCGCCCCGGAGGCCAGCCACTGTTCGATCACAGTCCGCACCGGAGACAAATCTAAACTGTTTATGCGATCGGCATCAATCGATATCATAATACTCATAAAAAGTCAACCTTATAACATTAAGTTTTAGATTAATCCCACAGATAAATCCGGGAGTCCAGCACCCAATTGCTTGATAGTCAACTGTATACCGTTTAGTTATCATACCACCAGCTATAAATATTTTAGCTGACTAATGACTAATGACTGCTGACTGCTGACTACTGACTACTAAGAGGGCGGGCACGCACCATCCACTGCCCCTACCAACTGACTAATGACTAATGACTAATGACTACTGCCAACCACCAACTGCTAACTAACTAATTACCCATTTTTCCCAAATTTGCCATCCTGCAAAGAATTACCAATTCCCTGAATAATTCCCCGCCCGATCAAACCAATTCCCCGCCCTATCACCTGCGTCAAAACATAAACAACAGCAGCACCCAACAGCGAAATCACCGCGCGAACCCTAGGCGCGATCGCATCCCTAGCTTCCAGCAGCAAAGTCAACACCAACTGCAACCCAGAAAGCTGGGCCAACTCCCGATTTCTCGGAGCATAAATAGAAATTCTCTTAATTCCCGCATCCCCCAAAACAAACAGCCAAAATCTGCTTTCAAAAATGGCTTTTGGTTCTACAAAATAGCTATCCCAGCGATATCTCCAGGATAAATTATTCCGAAACCGCTCAATTTCCCGCGTCGAAATCAACTTTTCATCGTAAAAGTTTTGCTTGATTTCCTCAATATTTGCAAAATTATTCAGTAGGGGCTGCACTACTCCGCTAGCAATTTGAATTGCCAAATTTTCTAACAAAGCTTCCGCTCGCTGCATTGCTTGCGGGCTGCCAGCAACACAAGAAAGATTGCCAACTGTCAGAGGAATTTCAAATAATAAATGGGCAAAAAAATCAACAGTCATCGGTATTTTGTCAAGAATTTCTGCCGCCACGGCTGTTTCTTCTGCCAACAGCACCGGCACCATTTCTACGCTACTGCCGTTTAATAAATTAGCAGCGGTTATCGCTGGATTTTCTGACAGTTTCAAGTTTGTTGGACTGTTGTCTAAAAGCAGATTTTCTTCTGTTTGTAGCGTATAATATTTGCCAAAAAAATCTATGATTGTTGCTTCCCACAAATCCCGCAAAATAGCAGGCATTTTTTCTGACAATTGAGTTGGCTGCACTTGCGAAAAGCGCAATTCCTCTAGCAAATCCTCTAACTTCCGCAGGATGGAACTCATCAATTCGCGCTTTTGAGCCGATCGCAAAATATCGATTTCCAAAGGCACGCCAGTCAAATTCACCAAATCAAACTGTAATTTAGCAGCCGCCGAATCAAACAAACTCCCTTGCCAATCATTTGCCACCACCAAAGATTCCGCCGCCACTTGAGATTTCGCGACTTGCAACTGAGAATTACTCAACAAATTCTCTGCTTTTCCTTCTGCCTTCTCTCTTCTTTTTACCTTGAGCGAAGCCCGATCGCCCTCTTGCTTCTTTTTACCTTGAGCGGAACCCGATCGCCCTCTTGCTTCCAATAATAACTGACTGACAATCCAGCGAGCAGCCAGCAATTCTCGGCGGCGTCCGCTGACTATAACCCGGTCTAAAATAGAGGGCAAATCCGTCGCATCTGCCGCTTTCACCTCTTCTAAATCAGCTTTGACAAGCGCCAAAGCTGAGTCTATTTCCCGCAATCCAGACACAAAAGCATCAGTCAGGATGTTTTGGCGTAAAGGGCGATCGACTATCGGATCATCTAGATTTTCCTCAGCAGCAATTGCTGCTGAGTTTTCTATTGCTGCAACTACGGCTGAATTTAGTTGTATTGTCGAGTTAGCTGTCGCATCCGCCGGCCAATAAGTGCTGCCCGAACCAACCGCGCGAATAGCTTCCATTGTCACAGAAATATCTCTACCTTTAGGACAATAGCCATTCGCGCCCGCAGCTTGTAAGACCGCCAACAACTCCGGTGTCAGCGGTTCGCCTAGCAGCAAGAGCGGCAGGTTAGGGTACAAACTTTTGAGTTCGCCACAAGCTGCCAGCGCCGAATCTTGACCCGATCGCAAATTTAAGGTCTCAACACCCAAAATTGCCAAATCTGGGGGCTTCTCGGCCACTTCAGAGTCGAGGGAGCGAGCTTCTAAAACCTCCACAGCCTCCGAGACAGTCGAAACCTCTGCGACAACCTCCAAGTCTGGAGATTGTTCGCAGGCGACTCGCAATCCCAGCCGGAAAATGGGGTCGTTATCGATCGACAGCAGTTGCAAATTACTCACTCGATTTTAGATGTTAGAGGTCGATCGCCAGAAAACCCAATTACTCGGGGAGCAAATTAGCATCAGGAGGCCCGGCTGATTCAGGAATCGACGGCGGAGCCGGAGCCGGAGCCGGAGCTGGCTCTGGAGCTGGAGCCGGAGCTGGCTCTGGAGCCGGAGCCTCTTGTCTGGCGGGCGGATAGTAAGGTTCAGGCTCCCTCGCCGGAGGATAGTAAGGTTCAGGCTCCCTCGCCGGAGGATAGTAAGGTTCAGGCTCCCTCGCTGGAGGATAGTAAGGTTCAGGAGCCGGAGCCGGAGCCTCTTGTCTGGCGGGCGGATAGTAAGGTTCAGGTTCAGGAGCTGGCGCGTACTCCTCCTGTCGCGGTGCTGGTGCGTACTCTTCCTGTCGCGGAGCTGGCGCGTACTCCTCCTGTCGTGGTGCTGGTGCGTACTCGCGAGCGGGTTCAGGCGGTGGTGCAGTGTTGGCTCTGAGTTCGGCACTCCAGCGCCCGATCGCCCCTGCCGCCTCTGAATGCAGCGCTCTACCGTAACCGATTTGCGAAGCCATATCGATCGCCGCCGACAGACTACCTTGAGACGCCAATTCAGCAGCTCGATCCAGAATCGGTCTGTCTCTAGCAATTTGCAGTTCGCTCACCCACTGATAGATATTATCCTGAGCTTTGGCGTACAGAGTCCTACCGCTCTTAATTTCCGAAGCTTTATCAATAGCCGCGCTCAGTTTTCCTTCCTTCGCCAGGGCGATAGATTCATCCAAAAAAGGCTGATCTTCAATCACTTCAATGCGTTTCGTCCACTGAGCCAAGAGAGTTTGCGCCTCTATTCTCCGGGGCCGGTTGAGAGCCACCAAACGTACCTGAGCAATGCCGCCCTTGAGTCCTTCAACCGTTCCCGACTCTGCCAACTGCTTCGCCAGAGTCACAAAAGATTTGTCTTCGATCCGCTGAATTTCCCGGCGCCAAGTAGCCACCAAAGTTTGAGCGTGAATCCGCCGCGGCTGAGAAGGGCCGATGGTTTGCGCTTCAGCGATCGCTACCTGAAATGCCCCTATCTGACCAAAATCAGCGATCGTGCTCGCCATTTGCAGCCGCACCAAATCTTGAAACTGCACCTGTAAATTTTCAATTTGAACTTGAGCCTGCTTGTACAGAGGGCGGCCCGGAGCAATTTGGCTAGCAGCGCCCTGCCCTTCGAGCAAACTAAAAATATGTTGTGGTAGCGGTGTGGAAATCGACTGATTCCACGTCACCGCCTGAGCTCTACCCAACTGCATCAAATCTTGAGCTTCCGCAAACAGCGGCGTATTTTGTGGCACGACAGAAGCCGCCTCGATCGTCCCCGGCAAGTCTTTCGCCTCCAACCGCTTAGTAGCCATTGCCAGCAAAGTCCGGCTCCAACCCTCAATTTCCTTCTCTGCTTTCGCGCGCGCAAAAAGCTGCGAGTCTATTTTACGAGCTAGGACGATCGCCTCAGCGAACTTTTGCGGAGTCCCATCCTGCGCCAAATCTCTCGCCTCTTGCAAGCGCTGCCAGCCGTTTCTTTCCAAAGAAATCTGCTGGATCAGCTCGTTGTAGCGCTTCTGACTCCAGAAAATATTTTCCAGCTTGAACAAAGCTTGAGCGTAATCCCAAGCCTTCTTTAAATCCTCGCTTTTCAAAGCTGTTAAGGCTGTATCGTAGAGTTTTTGACCCTCCTGCCAATTTTTTTCCCAAGCAGCAACAGCTTCCTCTACATCTGGGTAAGACGGACTGGTTTTGGGAATTTTCGCCACAATCTCCAGAGCCCCCTTCAAATCCCCTTGCTCAATTTTTGCCCTGGCAAAACGCAGCATGGCTTTTGACCATTCTCCGATCAAATGTTGCCCCTGCGAGTATAGCGGGTGTTCTTTGGGCCAAGCCTGCACCAGTGCAATTGCCGATTCTAGCTGTTCTAGTTTTCCCGACTTAGCCGCTTGTTGAGCGCAGTAAAGTCGCTCTCCATCCGCCGCCAGCGGCGACAGTTGTTGGCAATTTGGTGGTGGAGGCATAGTCAGCAACCACAGGAATGCGGCCGCACCGGTGACTCCAAATCCCACTAGGAGACTCAGCCAGATGAGCTGCCACTGCCAAAAAGTTCTCTTGCCCTCGTTGCTCGGCAGCACCCTTGCTGAGGTACTCGCATCGCCTATCGCCTCTGCACTCAATTGTGCTGTCGGCTTGGGTGATGGGTTGTACTGCGGTGCTCTGTGGAATTGGTCAGATTGTCGTCTCGCCATTACTTCAGCTTGTCCTGTAATGCGCTCTATGCGTGACACTCCCACATCAAATCCATAGATTGTGATGTGGGATTCTGACTCCTGTTAAGGAGATCGAGAACTTCCTTCAAGGTACTGGCAATCTTTCCCTTTACGGCATTTTATAGTGAGGTTTGTGTCCCGCCCCACTGCTGGCTTTGGAGTATTTTAGGCTCTGTAAGCACGTAGATCATACCAGTTATCAAACTGTTATTCACAGCTCTCGCTGGCAGTTTAGCAGAAAAAACTGTATTAAGCCCCGTCAGTAGATTTTAGATTTTAGATTTGACTCTGCTTTTGAATTAGGGAGTTTCACTAAAGTTTTAACTTTTTTACCCGAAAAAATGGGTTTAAAGCCTCTCCCTTATAGCGTGCAAGGAAAAATTAATTTCCCTAACAGACAATCTCCTCGCGCGATCGCCCGAAGTAACTGTCCCAGCTCAGCAGTCAACTGTTGAACGTACAGAATTGCTCTGCGCCCGACGGCGATCGATCGCCGTCGGGCGCAGAGCAATCATACTGAAATCATTTTATACTGCCGACAGGTTTATTTCCAACATTGCTTTAACAGCAGGCAGCCTAGGGATTTCTGGTTAAAAAGCCTTTGGTGTCTCGCTAACACTCGATGCTTCCGCCTCTGCCCCGGCCGAGCGGTATCCGTAGAAATCTATCCGGTAGTCTACAATTTTGACACCAGTTTGCTGTTGAATTTGTTCGATCAACTCGATCGGCAATTCCACATGAACGTCGAGAATCTGAGCCGTATCCAGACAGTTGACATGAGAGTGAGAGTCGCTGACATTCCCGTACAAGCGTCCCTCCGAGCGTTCTATGCACTCAATAATCCCTTCTCTCGAAAGGGCTTCCAGATTTTGATAAACAGAAGTATGACCGATCGAATGCGCTTGTCGGTTCAGGCGATCGTAAATTTCTCGAGCCGATAGGTGTTCTTTTGCATCCCACAAAAGCTCTAGAATAAATCGACGCTGGCGGCTCAAGCGCATTCCCGCCGCCTGACAGCGGTTTAAAGCATCTTCTAATGAACGAATTGGTTTCACAGCTACCGCCTTCTAGAGCCTGCTCGATGTTTAATTCTGGTACAATACTGCACGCCGATCTTAATATCTAAATTCTAACGCAGGGTTGCCCAACAGTAGAAGATAGAAGGCAAAAATCAAAAATCCGTAAATCTTCAATGCCCCTACCGACTAACCGTTGCCGCACTAGACCAGAGTTGCACTCAATCGCTTTCAATTATTGAATTATCTGCGTCCATCAGTGTTTGTACGCGGGAAATCTGCGGTTAACAGATCGATCGAATAGTTGTGCAACTCAAGTCTACGAGCCTGCTGTGAGCACGCAGCAGAAAATTTCCGTCTCAAAAATATTGCTTTGACCTTATTTTCTACTGCAACAACTCCTATTTCGAGGATTTGATAGCATGAACCAGTAACTTGGCAATTTCCGAAAGTTGCTTTTTGTTGAAAGTTTTGAGCAAAAGCTTTACTACCGCCTTCGGGTCGGCGGGAAGAGCTACTTCCTTCGATGCCGGTGGTGCTGCGGTTGCTGGGGCGCTTGCTTCTACAGTTTTTGGGCTTGCTGCCAAAAGTAGCAAATTTTTACTTGGAGCGATCGTCTTAACTTTCCCCCCTTGCACCAAATCCCCAGCCTCCTTGAGTTCTTTGATAATCAGCGGAGCTAAGACTTTATAAGAGTTTTTGGGATTAACGATCGCCCCTCTAGCTATTTTCACTAAATTTTGCCAAGTCTCAATTTTACCTCCCAACTTATACAGGCGAACGCACACAGCCGCCAACTGCTCGCGACTAGCAGCCGATTCTTTCTGTTTGAACCCCTGCAACATTTCTTTCAGTAAAACCATCACTTCCGCAGCAAAATTCGCCGGCACACCGCCCGCTGTTTGAGCGGCCCCGGCCCCGCGAGCCACCGCAGCAGCAGCCGGAACTTTACCCGCAGCCAAGTTTTTGAGATGAGTTTCCAGTTGAGCAAAAACTGGCATCACCTGTTGAACGAGTTTTTCTCCCTCTTCATTCCTCAAGCCAAAAGGCCCTTCCAGTCGCGCCAGCAAATCTTTAAGCGTATCAACTCCCTTTAAAAATAGGGATTCTGCCGTTTGGTCAACCTGCTTGACGGGCCCGTCCTTGAGTACCTTAAAACAATCTTCCAAGCGGTGAGCGGTTGTTTTAATACTATCCAAACTGAGCATCGCCGCCCCTCCTTTGACGGAATGGGCGGCTCGGAACATCTCTTGAACGCTTTCGGGGTCTTTCATCGTGGACTTCAAATCCACTAAACCATTTTCTAGAGTATCGAGGTGCTCCTTAGCCTCCTCGATAAACAAACGCATAATTCGATCTTGCTGATCTGACACGACAGTTCTCCTAACAATCTCAGCCCCCCCTCCAGAAAGCACCATCTTCGCGGGAGGAAACAGGACTCCTGCCAAAAGTCAGAAGCTTCCATGCAAAATATTCTAGCCTGACTAACATAGCAGGCTCAAAATACTGTCGGGCCAGTCTTAATCTGTAAAACTGGTGCGGTGCAGATTAAACCTATAGTTCTGAAGGAGTATCGGGAGCGATTTCAATGCCCCTGCCTTGTTTCATCATCTGCTGATCCGTAATTAAATCGCTCAATTCCTTAACTTCAACGCCGATGTTTTGGCAAGCCTGTTTCAATTCCCGCTGGAAGCTGTTGAGGTCGGCTTCGTAGCCGCAAAGCTGCGCGGCTGTGACGATTCCTTGTTGGGCGTTTGCTTTGGCGCAGTCGATTAATTCAAGGCCTGTGAGGGGTTGAGAGGATGCCATAGTGTCAAACCACAATTTATATTTTGTCCCACTGTACCGAAAATGTTGAGATCGATCGATCTATCAAAAGGCATGAAACATCCTGTCTGTGCTGCGCGTTATCCATTCTTACCTTTTTTTGGGGAGTTCCTGGCAAGATAGCAGTAATTGGCATTTTTTAATCTAGATTGTGCCTAACTTCATATTGAATCGTAGTGAAAAACCTTCGCTTATCTAAAATGCACTGGCTTTGGAGCGTCCGGCATCGCCTTTTGGTGTCTGTTCTGTTCGCTATAGCAGTTACTGTTGTCCTGCCGCCTGACTATTTCCTCCTGACTCGGATGCTGTGCATTTGGAACGCGGGCGCTGTCAGTTTCCTAATTTTGACTTGGATGCTGATGCTGCAAAGCAATCCAGAACTGATGCGCCACCACGCTCAGCAGTTGGATGCAGGTCGCTTGACTATCTTAAGTACGATCGTCGCAGCCGCTTGTGCTAGCTTGTTGGCGATCGTCTTCCTGCTGCGCGATACCAAAGGCTTGCCCCCCGATTTGCTATTTTTGCACTTGGGGCTTTCTGTGCTGACAATTGTTGGCTCTTGGATGCAGGTTCACACTATTTTCACCATGCACTATGCCCGCAGCTACTACGGAAACAGCAGCAAGCAGCACAGCAGCCATTCGCAGGCGAAGGGTTTGGATTTTCCCGGCGACGAGGAACCAGACTACAAAGATTTTTTATATTTCTCCTTTGGGATTGGGATGACTTGTCAGGTTGCAGACGTGCAGACAACTTCTCGTTCCATGAGGTATCTCGTGCTTTTTCACAGCGTGTTGTCGTTCTTTTTTAACACTGCTATTTTGGCTATGAGCGTGAATATTATTGCTGGATTGAGTTGATAGGAATCAGTAGAATTGGCAAACAGAAAGATTGATATCATATCAAATTCGGTAGTATATAAATTATTAGCTATCATCGTTCCCACTGGCAGATCTAACAATATAATTTCAATGGAACCGGAAACGATCATGAAATATATTCAGCCAAATTACCCAGATTTGTCTGACGCAATATGAATAACCAAAATAATAGCAACTAGCATCTTGCACAATTTTAATCGCTTTGAAGATATCGATTATTGGCGTTGTTGAGTTAAAGTATGAATAGTAAAAATATCGGTTTGCTCGATCGGAATATGAGATCGCATCCGGTCAATTAAGTTGTTAAATTTTCATTCTTTAATCACAAAAACCATTTGTTCGTAGTGCGGAATTTAGTCCGCACTACGAACCTGATTTAAACCCGTCAATCGACCGAACACGAGTTCAAAAGTAACCGTACAAAAATTCTGATTTTTTGTACACAATAGTTAGTTGTGGGATTTGTATATTTAGCCGTTCATACTCTAACTCAGCAACGCCCGATTATTTGGCTGCGATTGTTAAAGCTGTATTTGCCGCATAACTTGGGAATATCGTCAATATTTTTTTTCAACCATAAAGCTATGAGACAGTTAATTTAAGGACGCATCTCATTGGACAAATTATTTTTTTGCTTGATTGCTGTCGCCGAAGAGCGAGTTGTATAATAATAATAATAATTGCGAGCGGAGACGATCGCACTGTAAAAAAAATGCTTTTTGTCAACCCGGAGATGCTCCCCAAAAAGTTCCCTCAAATAAGCTTAAATTTATGCTACTTAAATCGTTTCTATTGCAACTGCGCTTAGCCTTACCGCTCTTAATACTAGCCTGTGCGCTCACATCTCTAGCGCTCAACTACTACGTCAAACTTGTTACCAGCAACTACCGTCACAGCGATATAGCTAAGGTTCCAGCAGAACCTATCGCCATTGTTTTTGGTGCTGGAATTTGGGAAGATGGCACTCCGACTCCAATGTTAGCCGATCGAGTGCAAGCCGCGGTCGATTTGTACAAAACTGGGCGAGTGCGCCAAATTTTGATGACAGGAGACAACAGCAGCCCAGATTACAACGAAGTCAAAGCAATGCAGGAGTATGCCCAAGCACAGGGCATACCGCTAAATAATATCACTCTCGATTATGCTGGTTTGAGCACCTACGAAAGCTGCTATCGGGCGAAAGAGATTTTTGGCATCACCCAGGCTGTTTTAGTGACTCAAAACTTTCACATAGCCCGCGCTGTTTATACCTGTCGCCAGTTGGGCGTACAGGCGATCGGCTTGGGAACCCCCGATTGGGGGAAATTTCGCCAATCTAGCATGATCCGTTACAGTTTTCGCGAATTTTTGGCAGTCCTCAAAGCGCTTTGGGAAGTGCGCGTTTCCCGTCCCAAACCGACTTTTTTGGGGCCGTTTGAAGGAATAAAATAAAAAATATGGGCGATAAGTTGAAGAGTTAAGTCCTTAGATAGAGGAATTTAGTCCGAACGATCGAACTAATTTGTTTAAAAAGAAGCCGTAAGTTTTAATTGAAGCAAAATTATCAATCCAACTCACAGCTTACTTGGGTTTGGAAAGTCCTGCCAGCGACCAAGTTAGGCTCACCATCATCAAACGGCCCAGAGCCTTCATACGGTCTTCGGCGTTATTTTCAACCAATTGAGACAGAGTTTCCGAATTCAGATTTATCGAGGATTCTTCAGCGACTACTGCTGGTTCTTCTAACGGGACTTGTTCCGCAAATGTCTCAAGGCTGACTTGTCGCTGCTGATTTTTTTGTTCGGTCATTTCTGAGTCACCTCCTGGAGCGATCGCATATATAACCCCTACTACAAATGTAACTTATGTGTATCCGGGATTCGGCAATTAAATTTTTCTGTACCCAACAATCACAATTACCAACAAACTTCTAAGCTTTGAGCTCATTTATAAGTTATCTTCATCAAAACTTATGCACTTTCCCTCAAAAACCTGGTTTTTTGATGTAAATTTTGTTAAATTCCCAGCTTGTATTATGTCCGGGAAAATAACCTGCGGCGCGTTGGTAGTGAGGATTTTAGTTTTGTGAATTTTCTGGGGATTCATCTGGTCACTACAAAACCAATTTAATTGTAGTCGTGACTGCAGACACGATATTACGCATTCTCGGCTCCCACGCTACTGCTTGTGATGCACATCACTGAATTGTTATATTTACTTAAGAGTAAGATTTCCGAGATTCTGATATTGTTAAAGCTTGTCTAATGAATTTTGCTCAAATTTATCTCAAGCTGAAAGCAAGCGTCTGGAAATTATTAAGAAACTCAAGGTGTAGAGCCGATGGCAATTTATGTTGATACTGCAATTATAGCAACTGCCGCACGGGCGATCGAGTTCGGATGGATAGCGGGAATTACTACTAATCCGACACTTTTGGCAAAAAGCGAGCTATCTGCTGATGAGACACTAAAACAACTGGCACAACTGACTTCTGGAGAAGTGTACTATCAGCTAACGGCATCTGATTTTGATGGCATGGTAGCAGAAGGAAAGGCTGCTTTTGACTCGATCGGGCGGCAAACAGTTTTGAAAATTCCAGCAACAGCGGCGGGCTTCCAAGCAGTAGCTTATTTGTCGGGGGAAATTCCTTGTGCGGTGACAGCTATTTACAGTGCCGCCCAAGCCGTTGTGGCGGCAGAAGCGGGGGCCAAATATGCGATCGCCTATGTGAATCGCGCCACCAGATTCCTGGGAGACGGTTTTGCCTTAGTGCGGGATATGGCGAATGTTTTAGAGAGAACAAATACAGAGATTTTAGCAGCTAGCATTAAATCGCCGGAAGAAGCAGTCAAGACTTTATTAGCCGGCGCGCATCATTTGACATTGCCTTTTGACGTGTTGGAAGCAATGGCCGTTCACGAATTATCGCAGCAAACTGTTGATGAATTTGCCAAAAACGGGCGGGGAATTTTGGGATAATAGCAAATCCAGTTGCACAACCTGTTGATTATTTGGAAATTGGTAATTGGGAATTGGCTATTAGTAAGTACGGGCGGGTGCGGGTTGATGCAATTGTTGGTACTGCCAGCAAGATCTCTATCATACAAAATTAGTCATTAGCAATGATTCAATTTGTTCATCTAGAATCTCAAGTTTACAGTGGTTTGACTATGGCATTCGCCAAATCTTAATAGTGCGATCGGGACTGCCACTTACCACAGTCTTGCTATCTTTGGTAATAGCAATAGAATTCACAAACTGACTGTGACCCGAAAGAGTGGCTCTTTCTTTTCCTGTCTTCAAATCCCAAACTATAATCTCTCCGCCCGCGCTAATCAAAGTGCGACTGTCCGGGCTAAAGGCGATCGCCCTCACCCAACTCGAATGCCCTTTAAAAGTGCGGGTACGCTTTCCGTCTCGCACGTTTGACAAACGGATTGTATTGTCGTTGCTCGCACTAGCCACAAGTTGCCCGTTGGGGCTAAAATCTACAGCATTAACCGCGCCCCCGTGACCGGTGATAATTCTTCTGACTTCTCCGGTGTCGAGATTCCACAGACGCACAGTCTTGTCCTCGCTGCCGCTAGCGAGAGTTTTACCGTCTCGGCTCAAAGCGATCGCATTTACTCCTCCAGCGTGGCCGGCCAAAGTCCGCAACCTGCTGCCGGTTTTGGGATTCCACAAACGCACAGTTTTGTCCTCGCTGCCGGTAGCGAGAGTGTTACCGTCACTGCTAAAAGCGATCGCGTTGACGGCGGCTTTGTGAGCAGAAATTGTCCGAATCCGCCGCCCAGTATTCAAATCCCACAAAATCAGATTATTGTCATCGCCGCCGCTGGCAAAAATCGAGCCATCCGGGCTCACAGCCAGCGACTTGACCGATTTTTTAGAATGCACCCCATTCAGAGTCCGCACCAGCCCTCCCGTTTTCAGATTCCACATCCTAATTGTCCCAAAGCTGGCGCTGACTAAAGTTTTACCATCTGGCGACAGGGCGATCGCATTTACACTCCCGACATTATCTAAACTTCTTTCCAAAAACCTACTGCTAGGCAAACTAGAAAGCAGCCACACCGGGTTTGCCGGAAACAACCCGTAACGCATCGAACCGTAAATTTGAGACGCACCAATACCCAGCATCAAGACAGCAGCACCCGCCACCCACTTATTTTTCCCAAAAACATTTTTATCGGCCTTGTTCGAGCCCGAATTCAGAGGTCTGAGGCGCTTCATCAAACTCTGCTTCGTCGCCCCAGCTCCGGCGGAACTTGCGCGAATTTTAGTTTGCCCCGTCGTCGGTAACTGAGTCGGCAACTGAGTTTCTGCCGCGTCTAGATTAATTTCCTCCAAGCACTGCAAAACCATTTGCGGACTTTGAGGTCGATTTCCAGGAAAAGGTGCCATCAGGTAGTCGATCACATTAGCCAAGGGGTCAGAAACTTGAGGAGCTCCCTTGCGCCACATTAATCTGCCCGTGCGCGGGTTTTCGGGAAACGCAGTCGGCGGCTTCCCTGTCAGTAAATAAACAAAAGTGCGGCCCAGAGCAAAAAAATCCGACTGCGGAACAGCTTTGCCATTAGTTTGTTCCGGCGGCGTGTAGCCAGGGGAAACGATACCAGTCACATTTGCCCCCTGACCCACCTTAGCGAAATAAGTCGCCGACACTTCCCTAGCAGTCCCGAAATCAATCAGCACTAACTGCCCGTTGGGCTTGCACATAATGTTGTGCGGCTTGATATCTCGATGAAAATAGTTGAGTCGGTGAACTTGGTCTAAAATTTCCGACAGTTGTTTGAGCCAGTTGAGAGCTTGTTGTTCGCTGATCGGGCGGCCCCGATGTTTCAACCAGTCTTGCAAATTTGCACCAGCAATTTTCTCCATCACCAGACAGTGAAAAGACTCTGTGCTGTGAGCTGGCGAAAATGTAAAATAACCGTCGCGATCGACTTTTGGAATACCTGGATGTCTCAGCCTGACCAATACGTCGGCTTCTTGCTTAAACAGTTCTACAGCTTTGGGATGTTCTTTGAGCAGGACTTTGATCACTTTTCGGGTGCCGTTGTCGTCTACTTCAAAGGTTCTGCCAAAGCCGCCGCTTCCGAGAGGCGTGACTAGCCGATATCGACCTTCCAACAAAAGTTTAGACCCGCAGTGAATGCACGCGGATTTACCAGAGTTGGCTGGATCGGAGGGATTCGGGCATTTGGGATTGAGGCAATAACTCACGAAGCCACATAACCCTGATTGAGGTTGCTCTATCAAGTTTTACTCGGGCATTCTCAGCACTGGGTTGTGACTGAGATTCTTGTATGGGCGAAGTCACTTGCTGGCTACTGGATTGCTCCAGCTTTCAGTAGAGGTGTCTTCTCCTCAAGCGTAAATTTCGGTATGCCCTACCGTATTCGATTAGTCGTTTTTATCATAAAAATGGGTCTAAAACCCCATGCTTCTAGCACGGCTTTGCTGTATGCTTGTAGTAGTGGAAAGGTAATCAACCACTCTAAAAACCTAGCTGTCGAAAGACAAAGCGCTAAACCTTGAAAATTGAATCTAAGCGGTTCTACTGCATTTTTCGCTTACTCCACCTCGCAGTAGGTAAAAGATTCAGAGGAGCTAGACTCACAGCATTTGAAGCGAATTTGCTTCAAACTGAAACAGGACTTGCTCAAAAGCAAATAGGGTAGGGCATACCCTAATTAACGCTTGGGGAGAGTCCCACCTCTGATCTAGAGACTGCAAGGAATCTAGTTTAAGTGGTCTCGGTGAACCAAGAATCCTCGTACCTTCAGGTCGAGGAGTGTCAACTAGTTCGGTTTTTGTTCGAGTGCGAGCTTTCCCAGGGGGCAACACCGTTAGGCATGACTGCACTCAACAACCTAATTAAGTTTTTACCGTTATACTCAATTTTCAACTTGTGACGATCGTAGCACACCTAGTACAACACTCATCAGCACTTGCTGATTGAAGTCCAGAAGGGTCGATCGAGCCAAGCAGACGGACTAAAGTTAAAGTCTCGATCGCGAGTGCGAATCCAATCTTTTTCTAGAACTTACGGCAGCTATATTTCAATTGTACGATCGCCACGACCACTTTCAAAAAAAAAAGAAGTCCTGCAAGCAGAGCGTCCGGGGAACATCGAGCGCCCAAGCATCTGTAGTGCCAGCGTCCTCTTCGAGAGATTATATACTCCATCGAAGAGGACGCTGGCAAGTCGTCAAAAAAATACTGGAAAACCGAGAGGCTTTTGAGTGGGAGAGTGGGGGAGAGTTGGAAAATCCACCATCTTCCTTCTTGCATCTTGGATCTTCCTTCGGCACGAGAAAGCCTGTTAAACAAGTCCCTCGATTACCGGATGGAAGTAGAAGGCCAGTGCCAAAACCGCATAAGCTGCCAAGAGCAAAGTACCTTCGAGCCAGTTAGAGTTGCCGTCAGAACTGATAGAATTGGCGATCAGCACCGACACCGCAACCGCTACAAGTTCAAACGGGTTGAAGTTCAAGTCCATCGGTTTGCCCAAGACAAAACCTGCCAAAACCAACACTGGCGCAACAAACAAAGCAATTTGCAAGCTCGAACCCACGGCTACAGAAACCGACAAATCCATTTTATTTTTCATCGCCACCGTCACCGCCGTCGTGTGTTCGGCCGCATTGCCAATAATCGGCACTAAAATCACCCCGGTAAACAGTGATGTCAGCCCCAAAGTGGCGGTAGCTTCTTCTAGGGTACCCACCAGCAATTCTGACTCGATCGCTACCATGAGAGTACAGGCCAACAGCACACCAATCCACAGCGGCAGATTGACCTTGTGGTCGGGACTGTCTGGTGCTAAGTTACTTTCGGCTAATTCTTCGAGCATTTCTACTTCTGCCACGCCAGCATCGTAGAGATAAGTGTGGGTTTTCATCGAAAACAGCAGTGTCAGCACGTAGACGACAATCAGGATTACAGCCACAGCGCTAGAGAGGTTCTGCATAGTTGCCTCTGGAATGCCAATAGAGGTGGCATTAACTGCCGTCGGCACCAAAATGGCAATCACGGCTAAGTTCATCGCTGAAGCGTTCAACCGGGCGACTGTCGGCTGAAATTCTTGTTCTTTGTAGCGCAAGCCACCTAGCAGCATTGCAAGTCCCATCACTAGCAGCAGGTTGCTCATAATTGAACCGGTGATGCTGGCTTTGACAACATCTATTAATCCGGCGTTGAGGGCGACGATGCCGATGATCAATTCTGTGGCATTTCCGAAGGTGGCGTTGAGCAAACCCCCCAAATTTGAGCCGAGTACGACGGCGATTTCTTCGGTAGCCGTACCCATCCAGGCGGCTAGGGGGATGATGGCTAGGGCTGATGTAATGAAGATTGTGGAGGATTCCCAGCCGAGAAAGTGTCCGGCGATGGAAACTGGGATAAATATCAGCAGGCTGGAAATTATTGTAGTTGTGTTTGGCATTTAGATTGTTAAAAGCTCGCAACTGTCAATCATAGCCTGCCACAAAGTTGCAAGAAGCGGGAGGAAAAGAAATTTGGGTTCGCTCAAAGCTTGAGGTGGCGCTCTTCTTTATTGGCCTACTCCTTTGTCGGGCTTTCCCTGTCGCGACGCTGGCGGGAGAGCAACTTTACACAAAAGGCGATCGATTTGAAATTTCGCTCCCAAACAGTCAGTTTTTCCCCGTTATCCGTATGTTTAAGAGTTTTGCGCGCAGCCGGTAAATGAGTAATGATAAAATCAGTGTCGGTTAAATGCGATCGTCAACTCATCTGAAATCACAAAAGTCGCAAATAATTATCAGTCATGTCAATAAAACTAGATTTTTTCAAAGTAGAAGTCGTCCCCCACGATCCAAGTTGGCAAGACGCTTTTGAAACTGAGTCGAAACAGATTGCACTTGCACTTGCCGAAAATGCGATCGCTATACATCACATCGGTAGCACAGCCATTCCACAAATTTATGCAAAGCCGATTATCGATATGCTAGTTGAGGTCAAAGATATTATGAAAGTCGATGCACAGAGTTCGGGAGTTGAGGCATTAGGTTATGAAGCAATGGGTGAGTTTGGGATACCGGGCCGCCGTTTTTTTCGTAAAAGTAATGAACTAGGGATTAGAACGCACCACATTCACACGTTTGAAGTGAACTCAGCACAGATATATCGCCACTTAGCGTTTCGAGATTATATGATTTCCCATCCTGAAGACGCGCAGCAATACAGCGAACTTAAAAGAAAACTCGCAAACACTTACCAGGATAACATTCAGGGGTACATGGATGGAAAAGATGAGTTTATTCAAGAAATCGATCGAAAAGCAGCAAATTGGCGATCGCCTGATTAAACCTATGATATTAGAAGTTGCTATTCTTGATGTTAAACCTAATATGGCTGCTGAATTTGAAATTGCTTTCAAAATAGCTTCAGCTATTATTTCTTCTATGCCGGGGTATATTTCGCACGAGCTGCAACGGTGTATCGAGATTAGAAATCGCTATATTCTGCTGGTGCGATGGCAGAAATTGGAAGACCATACTGTGGGATTTCGAGAATCGCCAGATTATCAAAAGTGGCGTTCTTTATTGCATCACTTTTACGATCCTTTTCCAACAGTGGAACATTACGGAGTCATTTGATTGTGACTTATAGAACCCATTTGATATCTTTGAGTTTTTGGGTTGGGTGACGAGAAATATAGAGAGAAACTGATTTCTGAGATTTACGCAAGGGGCGATAAACCGGGTTTCTAGGAGTTTTTGGTTGGGTGACGAGAAATATAGAGAGAAACCCGGTTTCTGAGATTTACGCACAATAGATATCAAATGGGTTCTATATCGTATACGGTGGATTGACAGGTTTTGGATTGGTTGGTAGTGCGGAATTTGCCGCAACAATTAGCGGGCGGTTTTAAGCTAAATTAAATATTTATGCAAGACGTTTAATATGTATAATTGCATGATTGTTCGCTTTGTTAACGGATATCGCACACAATGAATATCTCTATTCGACTGCTTCAAGAAAATGAGTTGGCGGCGGCTGAACATATTTTTCGACTGGCTTTTGGTACTTTTATTGGATTGGCTCAACCGACGGATTTTGGTGGTGATGCGAACTATGTTCAAACGCGATGGTTAGTCGATCGCACGGCGGCTTTCGCAGCGGAGGTTGACGGGCAGCTAGTTGGCTCGAATATAGCTGTTTGTTGGGGGAGTGTGGGTTTTTTTGGGCCGCTGAGTGTTCATCCTGACTTCTGGAATCAAGGTGTTGCTCAAGGTTTGATTGAATGTGCGATCGGGAAATTCTCGGAATGGGGGACACGACAGGCGGGGTTATTTACTTTTCCCAACAGTCCAAAACACCAGGGGCTTTATCATAAATTCGGGTTTTACCCGCGTTTTTTGACTTTCATTATGGCAAAAACAATTCAGTTTGTGGAGCGGGATTTTTCGGTAATAAAATATTCTGAATTAAATTCACAGGAGCGATCGCACTGTCTGAAAGAATGTTATGAATTGACGGATGGTATTTATGCAGGGCTGGATTTATCGCGGGAGATTTTAGCGGTTGAGGCTCAAAATTTGGGCGATACGGTTTTATTGTGGGATGACAAGGGTTTGGCGGGATTTGCTGTTTGTCATTGCGGTGCGGGTAGCGAAGCTGGTTCTAATGTATGTTATGTCAAATTTGGAGTTGTGCGATCGGGTGTTGGCGCAGGCGATCGATTTGAACAGTTGCTGGATGTCTGTGAAGCGTTTGGGGCGAGTGAAAAAATGTTGCGTCTGATGGCTGGAGTGAATACGAGCCATGATGTGGCCTATGGTAAAATGGTCGATCGGCATTTTCGCACAGAAAGTACAGGTGTAGTAATGCACAGGCCAAACGAGCCCGGTTACAATCGATCGGAGGTTTTTGTATTAGACACTTGGCGCTAATCCAAAGTTGTTTGGCGATATTTAATAGACATTTACCACCTGTTAATCGGATTTTTAGGAGGTTTTTCCTCACTTACTATGCTAAATCAAGAGCTCAATCTTTCTCAAAATTTGAATAGATGTTTAATAAAGTAAATCAACTTTTTGTCGGGCTTGATATTTAGACTGGTTTAATTGTCAACTCTCAAGAGCCACAAGAATTTTTGAGAGCGAATTACAGTCACGAGCGCAAAAATGGGTACTAATACCAATTCATTGGTTCATGACTTTAGCCAACTATCAATCATTTTGGCAAAGAAGGCGGTGCAGGTGGAGACTGAGAAGGTCGGGGAATATAGCTCGGTTTAGGACGGCAAGCTTCTATTATTTCGTTCCTAAACTGGTTAATTTTATCACTTTTTGAATAAAATAGAATTAAATTATTGCTACTTGTGTAAATAACAATATAACGTTGTTTTACAACAAAAGCCAACACAATGAAAATAATACCAATAAAGAAGATTCCCAGGGTCAAAATTCCCAGTCCCAGCAGCCACCAAGTACAGCCTTCCCCAATTTCAACTGCTTTGACATTTTGAATAGGAATGATAATTTCTTTGATTTCTAAGCCAAAAAATGAAGTAAAATTTCCTTGTAAGGTGTCTCCAACTATTTTAATAGTTCCTGTACCGCTGGTTCGGAGTGGAACTGCACCGACTAATTGACCGGGAAGACCGCTGATTTGCGTAACTGATTTAGACTTCATTTTTTTTGATGATTGTTGTAATAAGAATTACCGGGATCGTACAATTTTGGTAGGGACGCGGCCAAAGCCCTTGTCCTTACACCGATCGCTCTTCTGAGCAGGTATTATATTAAGCCTTGATTTCTTTCGAGTGCTTTCTTCAAATACTCGATCGCTCTTTTGAGATTTTCGATTTCTTTGTGATTTTTTTGCTGGTTAAGAAGTAGATCGTCTAGTTTGTCTTCAATGGAGCGTATGGCGAGGCGCTGTTGTTTGAGAATTTCTTGAGCCAGGGGGATGTCTTTTTGAATTACAACAATCTCGCGCATCACGACTTCTAACTTGGCTGCTTGTGTTAAAGCGGTGTCGGGAGATTGACTGAATAAAGCGCCAACACCAACTCCCGCACTAGCACCGAGAATTGAACCGCCAGCAACAATTACGGCCATTCCGCCAGCCATTCCGAAGCCACCAGCGGCGATCGCACCTCCTCCAAGTGCGGCTAAAACGGCGGATACTGCGGCTGCACCGGATAAACCCGGTGCTAGAATCCGTGCAAGTAAACCTACTACGTTGAATGGTGTAGCAAATCCAGCTACTACTCCTAACGCCAATGCTCCGACTGCATCAAGTAGCCAAGGATTTATGCCGCCTTTAATTCCTTTGATGGCTTCTTTGTAGTTGGACTTAAAGCGGAGAACACAATCTGGATCGATCTCTAGTTGTGTAGCAAAATACCTGAGCTTTGCGGTGAGTTCTTTTTCAAGTTTTAAATCTTTGAATGCTTCATCGCGACTATCGCCTAATGGGAAATAGGGTTGAAACAGTGTTACTTCTAATAAAAGTAGATACCGAGTCAATTGATTTCCAGGAGGGATGATGTGGGATTTTACCGAATTTTTGAGGGATTCAAAATTAGTAATTAAGTTCAATGAACTGTTGTGTGGAGTGTCAGGTGCAATTTGGCTGTTCAAAAACAGTGTGGTTGAGTTTTCCCAATTGCGTAACCACTCTTGCTTAAGGATTTTTTTAATCGGCTCTGATTGATTGTCAATATCACCTTGGAAACCGCGTAAAAATTCTTCCTTAAGGGTGTTTTTAACGTCGTTATTTGATTGATTGTCAATATCAGCTTGCACCAAGTGGTATTGATAGCTGAACATAATTCTGGTTTGTTCAGGAGTCAATCCAAATTCTTTCATAGCTTGCGAATCCTCTTCGAGCGAGGCTTCTGTTGTTTCAGGATTTTTCTGCTTGACACGATCGCTTGCGGAAGATTCCGCCGCAATGGTAGCAGTATCAGTCGTAGTTTCATCGAACTCTAATTCTAATTCGTCTTCCGATTCATCCCGGACTCTGAAATAGTAAAAGAGATTAGCAACAGCCAAATCAGAGGCTTTCTCCAAATTCGACGATACTAAAGTTTTATGGCCCGCTATTTGCCCTTGCTTAATAATATAGCTTTGATACTCTTCACGTCGCTGCGGATCGAGCATTAATTCGAGTTGAGTGCGAAGCGCATAAAAATGAGACTTCGGTCGCAAATTTTCATAAAATAACTGTTCATCGGGTATTACTAAAGCTGTTGTAGCTGACTTTTTATCCCCAATAACAGCTAAGTTTGATTGACTGAAATCAGCACTTTGTAACTGTTTGAATTCACTTGGTGACAAAGCTTTAGTCCATTCAATCTGATTAAGCCAAATGTCTAAAGCAGCTAAATCGTGATTGTGAATTCGGGTGATTTCTGGGAAAAGAAAATCTAGTTCGCCGTCAGAGTCGCAGCCAGCAATTACTGTTAAGCCATCTTGACGGATTTGTTGTTGAAGTTGAGAAATGCGATCGCCCGCAGCACCAAATTCATTCTGCACCTGATACGTGCCGATAATACTTTGCTCGATCGCCCAACTGCACTCTAACCGCCGCAACTGTCCCGCCGCACAGGTTTCTGCCAACAAATGCGGATTTCTGTAATCTGCTAAAGCTTCAAACAGCATCCCCCGCGCGGCATCAATTTCAGCATTGCGGCGGTTGATATCTTGCAGTTGCAAAGCCGATCGCATTCGTTGAATTGCTTGATTGAATAACCCGTAAGCCCGCACTAAAACTAAACGGTGGTTCTCAAATTTTATATCTGCAACCACTTCGGAAATTAATTGCTTAATTTCCGCGCCTTGGCCTTTCACAAGTTGTTCTAAATTGATGAAACCATTTTCTACTTTAACTTCCAGCCTTTCTACTGCTTTTTTTAGTTTCAATGTTTGGTGCAAATTCACCGCTGACAAAGCTACCCCAGCCGCAACTCCCACACCAATGACGGCTGTAGTCGCTTGCAGCACGCCCACACTGGCTTGGAGGGTTTGAAAACCCATGTGCATTTGCTGCATCTGCAAGCCGCCCATAACAAGCTGCACGGGAGACACTAAGGGCGATAGCGGGCTGTTGTTGACAACCGCACCAACGGCATGGGCCGCAAACTGTCCCGTGGCTGCATCTCTCGCCATGCCGATCGGCACTCCAGCCGATGTAAACACTTGCACGTACTTGCCAGCCTCGATCGCAGCCTGTACCGCTGCGGGAAATACAAAGTTCATCATCAATTTTTACCCTGGTAGCAACCCACAGAATAACTAATAGATTATGATACATTAAATAAAAAAAAATTATCAATAGGCCCTGCAAATGGACACTTCGCTAATTAGTTTGCAAACGGTTGAGCTTGTTTCGCGGCTGACCGGGCAAAACCTACGAAAAGAGGATATTACTCCTCCGATTCTGTTTCTGGCGGGGCTGGTGACGGTGTTGTTGGGAGTCATTAATGCCGACGGTACTTTTGGCGCTGAAGAAAAGCAGCAACTGGCGACAACTTTGAAGGAACTTATTCCTGCTAATAACAGTTTGCAAAAATTGGTAATGCCAATGCTTAAAAGCGTGACGCAACATCAAGTTTACAAGAAATTTCCGGTGTTGTTGGCGCTGACAGCGTGTTTTTCTGAGGTGGAAAAATTGCTGCTAATTAGTTTTGGCTATCAGATGTCGGCAGCCGATGGAACGATGGACGATCGCGAAAAAGAGTATTTGCAAATCATCGCCAACAGACTCGGAATCGACGGGCGATTTTTGACTGTTTTGGAAGCGAGTTTTAGCAATCAATCAATAAGGGATACAGCAGCTTTAGCAGAAGTCCATTCGTTACTCGATCCAGCAAGATTTCAATCTCTCGATTCTTTGTTTGTCCGTGCAGCCAGTCACATTATCGGACATTTACCAGCAAAACCCAAACAGCAAACAAATCGCAAACAGTCAGTTTCGTCCTATCAGGAGTTGAAAAAGTTTCAGGAGTATCGGCAACAACTTAACGCTGTTTGTGGCAAACTAGGTTTAACTCTGCAAGATGGAAGCGATCGCAACGTGCTATCTGCTAGTTTAACAGAAGAAGTCACAAAAATATCTCGTAAATTAGAGTCTCAATGTTTTCGAGTTGCTGTTGTCGGCGAGTTCAGCAAAGGCAAATCTACTTTACTCAATGCTTTGCTAGGTGAGGAAATTCAACCGGTGCGGGATATTCCCTGTAGCGGTACGGTGACAGTTTTGAAATACGGGCCGCAGCAGCGGGTGATTTGCAAATATACAGATGGACGCGAGGAGGAGATTTCACCCGATCAATATCAAGAGAAAGCCTCGATTTCTGAGGAAGCGGCTTTAGGTTCTTTTGGAGATGAAACTGTCAAGTCAGAAATTACAGAAATCATTTTCGAGCATCCGAATCTCGAATTGTGTACCAATGGTGTAGAAATTATTGATACTCCCGGATTGAACGAACAAGCGGAACGCACGTTAGTTACGGAACAGGTTCTCAAAACAACTGATGCGGTGATTTTTTTGACTCACGCTCAAAATACTTTGACACAAAAAGAGCGGGAATTGCTTTTGTATTTGAAACAAGAGTTGAATCCGGGGAAAGATGATGAACCTGCGAAGAATATTTTTGTTTTAGTTAATTTTGCCGATTTGCTGCGTCGAGAAGGAAGCCACAAGCAGGCAAGACAAAGGGTAGAAAAGTTTGTTAGTGAAAAATTGATTGGTGGTGAAAACCGGATTCATTTGATTTCGGCTCAATCAGCACTTGAGGCTATTTTGGATGGGACGGAAAATGAGTATGTGAAATCTTTTCAGGATTTTACTAAATCTCTGGAACAGTTTTTGACAGTTGAACGGGGGGCGATCGCACTTAACCAATCCGCAGCCGGAATTAAGCAAATTATTAATACTAGCTGCGATGAATTGAGTCAATATAGGGAAATATTAGAAGGAAAATTGACAGTTTCTCCAGGAGATAAACTGAAAATATTTGAACTGATGGCGGAAGCAAGCGGCCGCGATGTGAAAATCAAACTTTTAGCGGATGAACTGATGGATAAATCTGTAGAAGAAGTTATTGAATCTTGGAATGAATGGCTGGAAGGATTGGGAGAACGCCTGATTGCAAAAAGCGAACACTGGACTTCCGAGCATAACCATATATGGAGTCAAAACGAGCTAACAAAAGATTATTCCGACCAATTTGTGCGAGATATTACCCAAGAAATAGAAGATGGGGCTACTCAAAAAGTACAGTCTATTTTACAAAAGAATATAGGATGTTTAAACATCCAAATAAATGAAGACATTGATGCAATTCGGCTGGAGTTTCAAAAGTTCGATAAGCAACTCAGCACTAGCCTTCTTGCTCAATTCAATAAGTTAGCAATAGCAGGTAATCTGGGTGAAATTGGTATCGGTGGAAGCGGGATTGCTGAATCAATTGACGATATTGGTGACGGCGGATTCATGGGTGGTTTGGGAATTGGTGCTGTCGCGGCTGCTGTGTTAATCGCTCTTCCACTTGGTATTATTCCAGTAATTTTAGGGACAATAGTTGCGGGTATTGGTGGCGGTTTTGGCTGGAGTTTCTTAGATGGTGATGCAGTTAAATCTCAAATAAAGCAAAAAGTTTGTGAGTTAGGGTTTGAGAAGTTTGATGAATCTTCGCAGTCGATTTTGGATAAGATAGACGAAAGAATTATTGCAGTATTTGAAGAAAGAGTTGAGACGAGTAGCGGTGCGATCGCCCAAGCAATGTCTCTGTGGGAAAATTTATTGGAACAGCAGGAAAAGCGCGATCGCCAAAATCAAGCAGAATGCGAGGCAGAAAAGGTTTGGCTGGCTGACAAACGTCGGGAACTAGAACAAGTACAGAGTCAAATTGAAACAATCTTAAATCAAAGTGATCGCTAGTTCAATGAGACATGATACGGAGGACACGGCAGTGCCGTTTCCCTACCCCGATTGATTGTAGGGACACGGCAATGCCGTGTCCTGACTGTGGGTAACTTAATCAATCAATCAATTCCGCTTCTTCAAAAATCAGTCGAGTCGTCAACTCCAAACCAGGCAGCAACTCATCCAAAATTAGTGTATTATCCCTATAAACTTGACTCAAACCATCGGTCAAAAAACTTCTAATTAAAATAGCCTCTGGATCTATCACCCAAACTCGCGGAACGCCCGCCGCCAAATAATCTTTCGCCTTCTCTTCAAATTCCTTCATCGTTTGATCGGGAGAGATGATCTCGATCGCCAGTTCAGGAATTGCCGGACAAGCTTCATTTCGCCGCCAACTTTTCGGCAGACGCGCATAAGAAATGTACGTTAAATCGGGAACAGGTGCCCAATCTTTACCCTGACGTTTTAACAAAATTGCCCATTCTGGAAGCACTCGCCCCCGTCCTTTACACCATCCACGAATCAGGCGACACAAAGCTCCCTGTAAACTGGAATGAAAAAATTTTGGAGACAGTTTAGGAACTGCTTCACCATCTACAAACTCATAATATACATCTCCCTCGGGCAAAGCTAGATATTCTGCTAAAGTGAGTTTGGTTCCGATGCCTACCATGAATCCCAGCCCTCTCGCTAATTAACTCAAATATCAATTATACAAAATTTCCCAACATTCCTAGAAGTACGATCGCCCTTCTCCCTCTCTTCCAAAAACCGAATAACAAAATCCCCGACTTCTTAAAGAAGTCGGGGATTTAACCCAATACGCTTGGGTTAAAACTGTTCATTCCCCGGAGATCCCCCTAAATCCCCCTTAAGAAGGGGGACTTTGATCAATTTCTTATTCCCCCCTTTTTAAGGGGGGTTAGGGGGGATCCGCCGAGGCTAAATCCTAGTGACTGATTACCGATACTTCTACGCCAAAACTGGCACCGGCTGCGGCCAACGTTTCATGACTTTACCAATCACCGCCAATTCTTCCATCAAGTTGTCGAACTGATCCGGTGTTAAAGATTGCGGCCCGTCAGACAAAGCTTTTTTCGGATTCGGGTGCACTTCAATCATCAGGGAATCTGTACCCGAGGCGATCGACGCAAAGGCCATCGAAGGTACAAACTGCGCCCAACCAGTCCCGTGACTCGGATCAACCATAATCGGTAAGTGAGTCAGGGTTCGCAGCACTGGAACCGCCGACAAATCCAGCGTATTCCGCGTATACTGCCTGTCATACCCGCGAATGCCGCGCTCGCACAAAATCACGTTCGGATTGCCCGCAGCCATGATATACTCGGCAGCCATCAACCATTCTTCAATCGTGGCGGAAATGCCGCGCTTCAGCAAAATTGGTTTGTCTTGAGCTCCGACTTTCTTCAACAGCGAGAAATTCTGCATATTTCGGGCTCCGACTTGGATCACGTCGGCTACTTCTACGATCGCACTTAAGTCCGCCGCATCCATAACTTCGGTAATAATTCCCAAACCGCTAGCTTCCCGCGCCGCCGCCAGCAGTCCCAAAGCACTCTCGCCGTGTCCTTGGAAAGCGTAGGGAGAGGTTCTCGGTTTGTAGGCTCCACCGCGCAAAAATTGAGCGCCAGCAGCTTTGACACGCATCGCCGTCTCGACAATCATTTCTTCGTTTTCGACCGAGCAAGGGCCTGCTACGACTGCGATCGGGTGATTTAAGCCGATCGTCACAGTTCCCAAGGGAGTAGCAATCGCGACTCCGCTGGGTTCACCTTGGCGGTATTCCAGAGAAGCGCGTTTGTAGGGTTTTTCTACCCGCAGCACTTCTTCAATCCAAGTGCTCATTTCGCGCAGTTGCATCGCTTCGAGCTCTGCGGTGTCGCCTACCAAACCCATGACGACTTTGTAACGCCCAACGATTTTTTCTGGTATCAAACCCCAGTTAGTGCGGAGTTCTTCGTCTAGTCGATCGATCTCGGCTGCTGGAGTGCCGACTTTCATGACAATAATCATATTTTTTTTCCCTTGGTCTGTTGCGCTCAACACGGATTATGGCACGGATGCACGAAGAAAAACTGATGTAATTTTAATTCTGCATTCATCTAGATTCTTTCACCTGTCATCATTTCTCAGTTAGCAATTGCCCAAATCTATTATAACAACCTGTTTATAGTAATGACTAAAGTCTTTGCTGGCAATTTTACCTAGAAAAAACTGAAGTTTTTACTAAAAACCTTTGAAATTTTGGTAATTTTGTCTGTTAGCTAAATTACTGATGACTGATGACTCAGAGGGCGGATTTTGCAATTTTTTTAGTCACTTGTATCATATATCCTCTTCTAAACCCGCCCCTACAAAATGCTAATGACTAATGACTGCTGACTAATGACTGCTGACTAATGACTAATGACTAATGATTTTTAACTTTTTGGTTTAGCGGCGCGCCATGCTTCTCGCATCCGTCCAAAATTGGTAGTGAATTCTTCCCACCCCAGAGTGCTTCCTGAAGTTTCTTCATCCCAGGAAGCTGAGAGGAGTCCGTAGCTCAATCCCAATACGCCTAAACCAAAACAGCCCATGCTTACCAGCAATACTGCTGTGTTCGGCAAGTCAAACAAGCCTTTGCTGACTATCAAATAACTCACAAAAAATGTGGAAATTCCCAGAATGGTCGGTATGCCGCAAAATACCGCTATGCGCGATATCATGCGTTTGCTGACTGCTTCTGGGATGGATTGCGCCTGTTTTCGTGTTTTGTTAGCTGGAGGCTGCTTGTCGGCAACATTTGACTCTAAGGCGGCATTTGTTTCAGGTTCTGGGGGCTTTTTAGGCGTTTTTTTACGATTTGTGACCGGTTCAAACGGTAAGCGCTGGCGGGGTGGTTCGGAGGACATATTTTATCTCTAACCTGAATTCTCGAACATTTATTCAATAGGTCTTGGTTTTTGTCCAAGATTCTTGAATATTGTCGCAAATTTTGGCTTTGATGTTTAGCCGCGAATGCCTAGACGGGCAATCAATGCTTTGTAGCGTTCAACGCTTCCCTTTTGGATGTAGGCTAGGAGGCGCTTGCGACGGCCGATCATCATCATTAAACCGCGCCGGGAGGCGAAGTCTTTTTGGTTGATTTTCAGGTGGGCGCTGAGTTTGCTGATGCGATCGGTCAGCATGGCGACTTGGACATCTGCCGATCCGGTATCAGTTTCATGGGTTTGGTAATCGCCCATGATTTCTAGTTTGCGCTGTTGTGTAAGTGGCATGAATTGATTTTATGTTTTTTTGTACGATGTCACAATCTGGGATCTTATCACAGATCGAGAACGGTGGGGGTTGATTTTTTGGCGGCAAGGGTTGACCGGGCGATCGGGCGAGTTTAAATCCCCTTGGGGGGAAGTCAATTCCGCTACAGCGAAGTGGCGGCTGCTTGTCGCCAACTGATTTAGTTATCGGCTTAAATAGCTGATCGCCTCGCGTATCCAATCATCCGCATTACCTTTGTTGGACAAATTGCTGTCTTGACTAAGGGTTTGCAAGGCTTGCAAAACTTCCGCCCCAGTGTATCCCATCGCCAGCAGGATCATCTCGACTTCTTCTTGAATAGCTGCGGGGACTCCGGCGGCGACAGAAGTTGTCAAACCTGCTTCCTGTCTCCATTCCGAGAGTTTGCTTTTGAGTTCCAAGGCGAGGCGTTCGGCGGTTTTTGTACCCACTCCGGGGGTTTTGGCGAGGATGCGGGTGTTTCCGCCAACGATCGCCTGGACTAAATCTTGCATTCCTAAAGTATCCAAAAGGGCGATCGCCAGTTGAGCACCAACACCGCTAACACTCGTCAACTGCCTAAACAAATCGCGTTCTGCCGCGCTACCAAAACCGTATAATACGATTTGGTCTTCCTTAACTTGCTGGTGAGTAAATATTTGGGCGATTTCGCCGGAAGCTGGCAATTGACCCGTCACGCGGGGTAAAATTTGGATTTCATAGCCAACTTGATTGACTTCGAGAGTCAAAATGACGCGGTTGCTGCCTTTGGAGATATTGGCGACAGTGCCTTTGAGATAGCTGATCATATTGTTTTTTACTAGACTTATTGCATAGATATTTGATTGATGGGCAAACCGCAGATGTCAGGTAGATAAACGCCCATGGACGCAGATAATTTCAACTCTTGAAAACCAATTAATTCAATCTTGTTTACTGAATAATACTACACTTTTGTATCAACTTATAGCGGTTCGATCGCGTGGTGATATCGTTTCCGGTTGCATCGGAATGATTTAACCGGCGCTAGAACACAGAGTACACAGAGTCCGAGAATATATATCTGAATCATTCCGATGAAGAGAGGATTTGATATGAGGTATGCCCGCAGAGGCCTATGCCCAATGCCCAATGCCCTGTTTGGCCAATGCCCTGTTTGGCCTGCGCGGGCCAATGCCCTGTTTGGCCAATGCCCAATCCCGCATAGTATCTCATCTTTCTGAGAAAGGCTATAGTTATTTTTTAATTCAAAATAAGATGCTTTTTGACCAACGACAAATCCGTCTTGCCAAAATTCACCGCCAAAGCCACATTTAAATTTTCTAATGATTTTATAAACCACATAATTTCATCAGAAGCTTTACCTTCATAGTGATTGAACAAAATAGACAATCGCTTTTCCAACTCAGGCTTAACTTTGCCCGAAAGCAGCAGGATTTTCAGCATTAAAGCAATTGTCCGGCTGGGGCCGAGGTTGTATACCAAGTCGTAAAAAACGTAGTGACTGAGATGTTGGGAATTTTCCACTACTAAAAAATTGAACAATTGGTTGCAAGTCCGAGCTAACAATATATTATTTAATTTCCCCGAATCGCTTTCAGAAAATGTATTTTTGATGTACCTGTACAAGCGGTCATTAAATTGACGACCGCCGTATTCTGGCTCCACTGCCGAGATTAAATATTCATACAAATCAACTTTAAATGAACTGTAAGATGGAGTTTGTCTGGCATCTCTTAAGAAAAACTGAGCCGATTCTTTGTGGGTGCGCTCGCCTGCCACTTTTCCGACAAATTCCCTAACAGCCAAGTGCAGTTCTGAATCATTCAAAAGTGTCGGATTAGGCGCGCGTTCCACAATGCCGATCTCTGTATTTCTCGGCTCAACCAAATAATTCAAATATTGAGATAAATTATTTTCAAATTTTCGCAATCTTTGAATTTCTAGTTTTTTGATTGTTTGCTGGTCTTCCTCAACGCTGTCCTTGCTCAGCAGAGAATGCCCGTACAAATAAGGATACCGATAAATCAATTGACCCAAGGGGTAACGACTATTTTCTTGCTCTGCTTCCGGGTCTTGTTCTACGGCTTTTACTAAACGCTCTAAGGTCTGGAATTCTTGACTTTTAGTAAAGAATTTTATTTGTTCTTGCAAGCGCTTGACTATGTAAAATTCCATCCCGAATCGGGGAGAAGTCTGTTGAAATAAAGCTACTAGGTTGGCGATCGCAAATTTGTTCTGCGAGTGCAATTGCCAGCGGTTGATCGGGATGTAGCAGCAGCGGTGGAGAATATATTTAAAGTTCCGATCCGATCGCTTGACGGAGATTATGTTGTATAGAGTTGCTTCAATGGAGCGATCGGGATAGCCCATACCGTCGATAAATAGCTTGCGGAACCGCTCGATTACCTGCGGGGGGGATTCTGTTTCCACGCAGAAGACGATGTGATCGTACAATCTCTGTTCGTTGCTGCCGGATTGAACAGTATCTGAGGGCGGGGTGAGAATGCTGCTGTCTGCATCGATTTCTGGACTGCGGTCTGCAACTTGTGGGACAATGATGGTCGGTTTTTCCTGAAAAGTTCCCGGATGCAAAAACCAATAGTGTTCTTGGCTTAATTGTTTGTTCGCCGCCCAATCCAAGGCTGACTGCAAACTTTCTCCGGTCAATAAGTGCGAGTCATTTTCGCGATCGGAAGCCAGCCACGCTGCCAGCGCCTCGCGGTAGGGTGCCAGATTTCCTAATTCTTTTTCCACCCAGAATTGATTAAAAACTGACTGATAAATTAGGTTGGCAACTCTTAATTTACCCTGAACTTTAACAACCAGTCCTGACAGTTGCAATTCTATTTGTTCGGCAGAGTAATCTACCGCTAATCCCGGCGCTTCTGCTGGTTTTGTCTGGTCTGGCGATCGCAAAATTTGCTGGTAGCAGGTTAACAGCTTGGTGAGGTCGCAGCGGCTGTGGAAAATGCGTTTGCGAATTGTTGTCAAATGTAGGGGTTCGTCCCATTCTTCCCAATTTTTAATAATTCGATGTTTGAGTATTGTTTTGACTTGCTGGGCTTCGCAATTTCGGCCAATAAAAGACCCGTATTCAAGTACCAAGTTGCAAAGCTTTTGAGTCAAAAACGGTTGACCGCCCGTCCAAACTAATATTTCTTGGAGCACTTTTTGGGGACGAAAAGCTTTGAGTGCCAATCCTTTTGCTAGTGGCAAACTTTCTTCGAGTTGGAATTGACTTAAATTAATCGATCTTCCAATATTAAAAGGGTTGCAGTTTGAATCTCGGATCGATTCTAACGGGGCGGCTGTTCCAAAAACTGCAAAAGTCAGGCGATCGTATTCGGGTTGTTCTGCCCGCTTGGAGTAACAAGCCCGGATCGTGGCAAAAAAATCGTTGGTACTGAAATTTAGGTTTCTAGTGCTGTCAATGTCATCGATGAAAATTACCAGATTTTGCCGAACTGACTTGAGCAAAACTTTTTCGATAAATATCTCTAATCGGTACGCTGGCGACAGCAGTTCGCGATCGTTCCACCACTTGATGGCATCAAACCTGTTGGTGAGGTGCAAACTGCTGGCGATGCGGTGTACGATCGCCCCGTACCACTTTTGGAGGGAGATATCCGGGCTGCTGATGCTTTTCAAGTTGATGGCGGCAAAAACTGTACCTTCTGCTTGCAACTTTTTGGCTGTTTGCACTAGCAGGCTGGATTTGCCCATTTGTGGCGAACTCAACACGTAGCAGAATTGTCCGGCTTTGAGTCCTTCGTAGAGTTCGCTGTCTGCGGATCGCCTGACATAGGTGGGCGCACCGGCAGGCAAATATCCTCCGACTTGATATTGGTAGGTTGAGTTGACCAATGCTGTCATCTGGGAATTCATCAAGATCCTGCGCCCCTATACTGTGCGATCGAAAGGTTACAAATTGCAATAATTATTATTGCCAGCTTACTCTTGTGGAAAATTTTTGTGCCTCTTTCTCTATTGTCTACTAACTAAACTTTCTGCTGCTCAATCTTTACCGTATCTTTGCAACTGTTGACCTCAAATCTGGTTGGGCGGGCGATCGGACTCCGAGATCCGATTATTTACATTGGTTTACATAAACTATAACTATATCTATTTTTTGGGCTCGATCGGATTGAAAACATCAAAACGCCATTAAGTTCATATTTTTTGACAATAATACTTTAAAATTCACCCGATGGTATGATATTGCCAGGGAAATTCATAACTGCAATGCCCTCAACCTTCTGCCTTCTGCTCCGTCTGGCGAATGCAGACAAAAAAATGCTCAGCAATGAGTAGCAATAAAAAACCTCAGCATTTGGCTGAGGACTGCTTGAGTGGGAGATATCGTTAATCTGCGTTTTTTTTGTTGACTTAGATAGCATGGAATTCCATGCTGCTGACACTCCCCCGACTTCGATGAGCGCGGGGATTTTTAAGGAAAAACTTTTTGGAATGAATCCACAAAAAGTTTAATTCTTAAAGGCTTTGTCAGTGCCCGCCAACCACTCGCTCAACTATAAAAGCTAAGTCTGTGGCTAATTGTAGAAGATGCGCCCTGATGAATTAACTACCCGATAGATGAGCACCCTGATGACATAACTCCCTGATGGATCGACGCCCTGATGGCTTTAGCCCCACTACCCAAAAAATTCAGGTTGGTGGATGATCGTGGACATTAGTAACACGTCACTTCTGGCGTTTTCGATCGCAAGCGGGTGTGCCTGTCTGAATTGATTATGGCAGGTAGATTTATCAGAAGACAAGTGGGCTATTGCATCAACCCACTTCTGAAAGATCGGGTTAGCCAAAAAGTGCCAATCTACGGAAATCAGGGTCATCGAACATGAAAAACAGCATCTTAGTATTAGGGGTAATTGCCTCGGCGGGCGTCGGCTTTTTCCAGGCAGGTAGCGCCAGCGCTTCTGCGATCGTCCCACAACCAAAAACAGCCAGCAGTTTGACGGTTTCCGGGAGTCATCCCGACTTCAACTACACTGGAACGAATGAGGATGGGGACCAGGAAGAGGTCAAAACGGGTAAAGGCAGGAAATAATTGGCGATATTGTGTGGTTTGCCCGCAGTGCGGTTGCGATCGTAGTTGTGGTTGTGATGTTTGTTGTCGCAACCGCCTCGGCTTGAGGCGGTCAAAAGTCGATCGCGAATATCAGTCTACCTAATATCGGGGGGTGGAGTCAGCTTCCAAGAACGGTGAATGAGAAAATAAAGAGGTGAGGCGAGTCTGTCGGTGGAGTTTCCCGACCTTGGGACTTCCTTACCTTCTGATGTTCGGGATTCGGATCTGGCACAATCGTATTTCATATCTTAAAAATCCAATGGAAAATATTCTCGAAACTACCCGCAGACAGCGGGTATTGACTAGAACCCAGGAAAGGCGTCAGGCGACACCCAAAGAAAAACAGTTAATTCACCTGCTGGCAAATATGGCTTGCAGTTTAATTAACTATGACTACAAACACTCGAACGGGAAGGGAACTCTCGCGCCTTCGGAACGCAAGCGTTTAGCGGAATGGCACTACCTGCGAGTTCAGCAAATTCGCCGGATCGAACGGTCGTTAGAACCCGTAGCTACCCTCAAGCGCGTGTACTACAAGAGCATTCTCAGTCCGAGGGATCTCAAGTCTTTGAAATTTCTGTGGCTGGATGAGGAGGACAAAAACCGCGTCAAACGGGTAGATCCTGACTTGGACGACATTCTCAGCGAAGCTTTGGATCGGGGAGATACTTTGAAACAGCTATTTCACTCGATCGAATCGAAAGACCGAATCTTTGCGGCAACTCCTAGCCCCGGCGTTGTACCGCTTTGGGTCAAAGAGTGGGAAGATTCCGAATATGACATCAACTATTTTCCCCCTTCTTTCTCTGCATGGGTGTCGATCGTGGACGACTAAGCTGGGTAAGAAACTTTTTTGCACGGGATCGATCGCAAATTTCTGATGGTAAAGGGCGGTTGCGATTGCCGCCACCGACTCTCGACTTGGCCGGGGGCGGAGTTAGGGCGCTAAGGTACGAGCAACCATCGGAGTATAGAGAAGTGAATCGAAGTCAGTACCGTTGTACAATGGAGCAAAACCAGGGCTTCAGCTAATAGCTGATAGCTGATAGCTGATAGCTGATAGTTTCCCATGACTGACTCGATTTCTACTTCTCCTTTAGACTCGGCGGCCGATACAGCCGAACTACGCTCTCAGTTGAGGTCGGGTTCGGAAAAAGCTCAACTGCAACTGCTGCAACAACACATAGCAGATGCCGGTTGGGACGTATTGATGGAATTTTTATTAGAACGCAAGTCGGAGGAACCGACGGCGGTAATGGGTAAGGCTTACCAAATTCTTTACAGTGCTGACTCTCCGAGAGCTACGGAGTTTTTGCAGGCAAATTTTCCGACTGGAGTTGTGCCGCTGCGATCGGACTCTAACATTGATTACACTCCGCTGCAACAATTATTGGCGCTACAGGAATTTCAAGAAGCCGATCGCTTGACATTAGAGAAGCTTTGTGAATTGGCGGGCGAAACAGCTTTGCAAAGAAAGTGGCTGTATTTTACGCAAGTTGAGAGTTTGCCGGTGGCGGATTTGCAAACAATGAATGTGCTGTGGAAAGTTCATTCCGAAGGTAAATTTGGCTTTTCGGTGCAGCGCGAAATTTGGATGAGTTCGGGCAAGAATTGGGATAAATTGTGGCCGCTAATTGGTTGGAAGAAGGGGAATAATTGGACGCGCTACCCGCAGGAGTTTATTTGGGATTTGAGCGCGCCTAGGGGTCATTTGCCGCTGTCAAATCAGTTGCGAGGAGTGCGGCCGTTTGCGGCGTTGATGGGTCATCGGGCTTGGGTGAAGTGAAGGGTTTGGGGCGGGCTGGACGATCGCCGGCCCGCGATAGTTAGCGGGGAGATGGAATTTTTAGATTTAACCGCAGAGGGCGCATAGATCGCAGAGGTAGAGGGGTGAAGAGAATAGGGGCGATCGTGCTAATCGATTTTTCGCTCCAAAGGCATCAAACTCTTGCAGCATCTACATGACAGCCTCAAAATTCAACATTGCAAATTTTACACCTACTGGCTACCGCACTTTTCAACAAAAAATATAGTTCCATCTACACCCCAGCTTCCATAAAACCCATCAACCAATTAGCCATCGTCGCCCTGCGAGTCTGTCTGGGCCCGAATTCCCCAATTTTATAGCCCTTAAACCCCAATTTTTCCTTCAGTAACTGCTTGTTTTCTGGAGGGGTCGATCGCGTCAATTTCACCGTCGCAGGCCTAGAATCGATAAAATCCGGCGGTTCCGGGTAATCTTGGCACCATTCCGGTGCAACATTTTCATTATTCCACACCCCAGTCTCGGCATCGCAGCGGTAGCCCAGATACAGCCAAACTAATCTGTTAACAGCAGCATCGTCCATTTCTTCGTTGAGGATAGCCCAAATAGTTTCGTGATTGAGTGGCGGTAATTCTGACATGATTAAAGTGCGATCGCAAATAACAACAATTTAACCTATAGCGGTCTACCGAAATAGTAGGTTCAGCGCGGGAAAACCTGCATTGATTAGTGCTAGCAGTCGATCGCCCCGCCGAACCACAATACAATACTACTTACTCAAAATACCGTCCTTCTCGGCCATCGACAGCATCAAATCGATCGCGCGCCAAGAATAACCCCACTCGTTGTCATACCAGGAAATGACTTTAAAAAACGTAGAATTCAGTTCAAGTCCCGCACCTGCATCAAAAATGCTCGATCGCGCGTCGCCCCGAAAATCCGTCGAAACCACCGCATCCTCAGTATATCCAAGAATGCCTTTCAGTTCGGCCTCCGAGGCTTTTTTCATAGCCTCGCAAATTTCTTTGTAGCTAGTTTCCTTACTCGTTTTAAAAGTAAGATCGACTACAGAAACGTCAGGAGTTGGGACTCGCAAAGCCATTCCCGTCAATTTTCCCTTCAATTCCGGCAACACCAAAGTAACAGCTTTCGCCGCACCAGTTGAAGATGGAATAATATTTTGAGCCGCGCCTCGTCCTCCCCGCCAATCTTTTTGGCTTGGCCCATCTACAGTAGGCTGAGTAGAAGTCATCGCGTGAACAGTAGTCATTAAACCTTCTTCCAAACCGAAGTTATCGTTAATAACTTTGGCAATTGGTGCTAAACAATTCGTAGTGCAGCTAGCATTAGAAACAACAGTATCTTTTGCCGGATCAAATTTGTGGTGATTGACGCCTACTAGATATGTTGGTACTTTTTCCGGGTCTTTAGTCGGTGCTGAAAGTATTACTCTTTTTGCTCCCGCCGTCAAGTGTTTTGATGCGCCTTCAAAATCTGTAAACAATCCCGTAGATTCTACAACATAATCTGCACCTGTTTTAGCCCAAGGCAATTCGGCTGGATTTCTAATTGACGTACAGGGGATAAATTTTCCGTCAACGATGATACCGTCTGGCTTACCTTCAACTTCGCCGTCATAAATTCCGTGGGTGGAGTCGTATTTGAAAAGATAAGCCAGGTTTTCTGGCGAAACTAAGTCGTTAATGCCGACGAATTCGATGTTGGGGTTTTTGATGCCGGCACGCATGACTAACCGTCCGATGCGACCAAATCCGTTGATGCCGACTTTTAATGCAGCCATTGTTAAACTCCTCTTGAAAATATCGTTAATCGATCGCTTAGTGTGGGTTAGAATTTACCACGCTTGCCTGTTTTGACAACTGATTCTTTTCTATATCTTAAGGATTCTGACTTCGGCCTCCGTTTCGGTGCAATTCATCCTGAAATCACCGCAGGTTAAGGGCTGATTGCTGACGCTCCATATCTATTGTAAATTTTCTATAACGATAGCAGGCGCTGATTTTTTTTTCACAATTGCTTTTTTGCAATCAAAGGAAAGTGATAACCAAATATTTATCTCAAAGCAAAAACCGATTAGAAACGAAAATTTAATAATTCAAACATTTGCTACATTAATAATATCGATTAATTGCGGTGATTGTTGCTGTACTTAATTCTAGCTCCTGCCCATTGCAGTTTTTCCCTTAAAGTGCCGTAATAAGAATAGTTTTCCCGCAAAATGATAAACTTGGCTTCGCACTCTGCCATCCGCACATCTACGCGCTGTCCCGGCCAAATTGCAGTACCCAAAATGCCGTCTGTCCAGAGTTTTGTACTGAGTTCGTAATCTGCTAGGGGCCAAATGCTGACGACTGAACCGGGCGGCAAAACTACAGCCCGACTCGATAAGCTTAAAGGGCAAATTGGAGTAACTGCGATCGCATCCATTCCGGGATGAATAATCGGCCCGTTGGCGGAGGCGGTGTAGCAAGTCGAACCGGTGGGAGTTGCCACAATTAAGCCGTCGCCTTGGTATTGATCGACTACTTCGCCGTCAACTTCCATTTCTAGAATACAGCTAGGCATTCGATCGGCAGAAGCTGGTTTAATGCACATTTCATTGAGTGCCAAAAATCGATCGCTCTGGGGTTCGAGATTGGTTCTGTTTCCCTCAAAAATCGCCGCCTGCAACATCATCCGCTTCTGCACAGCATACCTGTCTTCCGCCAGTCTGTCCCAAATCTCGTCAGTATTCTGGAAATCATCAAAAGACTCAGTTAAAAAACCCAGATGTCCCCCCACATTCACCGCCAAAATCGGGATGCCGTCAGCAGCTAAATTCCGCGCTGCAGCCAGGGCCGTACCGTCGCCCCCCAGAACCACGGCTAAATCTATGCGGCTGTTGCTAGAAGCTAAAAACACCGGATACGGATTATCTTTCGCGCCGCTAGGGCCCATCAAAACTTGACACCCGCGACTTTCTAACTGGCGGGCGCATTGTTCTGCCCACCGCTGGCTCATGATGTCTCGGGCTTTGTGGGCGATAATTACTTGTTTTAGTTGCACAACCTATCTATTTTAGATTTTAGATTTTGGATTTTGGATTTTGAGATTTTAGAGTGAGCTCACAATCTATGGATTTTGGATTTTTGATTGTTAAATTTTAGGCTGATTGAAATATCTTAAAATATTCGATCGCACCAATTGGTTTTGGACATCAGGTTAGATTTTAAACTATTTTTGAGCATTGCGAGGCAGAGCCTGTGGATCGGCGTTACCAGGATCTGCCTGGTAAGGAGAAAGCCGGGAAGAAATATTATTATTATGACCGCATTTCCACATCTTCCCTCTTGCCTCTTCCTGATGACGTTGGACGTTGGACGTTGGACGGAAAGCTAGGAGGCGACAGCACTAATGACTGATGACTAATGACTGATGACTAATGACATCTTCCCTCTTCCCTCTTCGTTCTTCCCTCTTCCTTCTTCCGACGGACTTACATCCGTTACATCCGTTACATCCCGTACATAATCCGTTGCCGAACTTCCTTCTTCCTTCTTCCCTCTTCCTTCACCCATCATTGATTCGGGATTTGGGGCGCGGCCAGATAATGCTGGTATCGGATGCTAGCAGGCGAGAAACGGCGATCGCCCCAAAACGGTTGAGGTGGCTTGGATCGAAAAAAAAGTCGTTGCGGCCAGGCCACCGCTGGGACAAGTCGCGAAAAGCGAAGCCTTTTTGCTGCGAGAGTTGCTGCATTCGCTGCCGGAACTGCTGTTCTGCCTGCAGTCGCGCGGGATCTAAGTAGTCGTCGGAGAGGGGTAAATTGACGAAAATTAGGGGGATTTTGCGCGTTTTGGTAAATGCTACGACTGAGTTAAAGGCTGTTGCTTGTTTTCCGCCGAGGTTGAAGTTTTCGTAGTCGCGATCGTACCTACCTGAAACGTAGGGGCGTTGTTGATAATAGGTGTTGGGATTGTAGCGCGCCGATAGGGGCATGAATCCGTTGGAGTCGATCGAATTTGCAGATGCGCTGACTTGTCTGATTGCTACTGTTGTCGGCTGCGCTGCATCATAGACAACGGGCAAGATTTCCGTTCCACCAGAGAGGAATTTGATTGTGGGGCTCGCCTCTTTCCCGCCTCCTCCCTGAGCTCTGCGGAAAATACCATCGCCGCCACCGCCGCCACCACCACCACAGGGCTGCGGGAATTTGTAACACCGGGGAATCACGTTGGGTTCACCAGACGGGAGTTTGGGACGAATGCCTGTTGCTAAAAGTTGGCTGCCTTGTGAATCGACGATTGAATTAAAAGTGCGATCGTCCCGGCCGCTGTTAAATGCCCGCACGCCGTCGGCCCAGACAATCATTTGAGGCAAATAATCCGGCTTCAACAGCCGCCGCAGTTGAAAGTCAACTACTTGTGCAGTTGCGCCGTTGATTGCAAAATTAAATATTTTTAAGCCCGGACGCCCGGACGCTGCCAAAGCTTGTTTTAACTGTTTGGGATCGACTCCTTGCAAGGCGCGGGAACTGCCGACAATCAAAACATCTGGCGGCCCGACAGTCGCAACGTAGGATAGGTAAAGTTCTAGTTGTTCGTTGAGCAAATCGCTGCTGAAACTAACTGTACTGGCGGCTTGCGATCGGGTTGCGCTCGCTTGCTGTTGCGAATAAACCAGGTTTTTCGTGTACTCGGTGACTTTTTTCTCGGCAAACGCCCGCCGGGGACTGCCGGGGGGAACCGCTTGCATCCAAGCGACGGCTTGCACCCACAGGGCTGCTACCTCGTCCCAGTTTTCTTTTGAATTGGCTGATTGAGCCAAATTAGAAGCTTGGGTGGCAAAGCTAATTGACTCCGCAAATGGGTCGTTTTGGGTGCAGGAAGCAGCGCTGAGGGATTTTTGGTTTTTGTTGGGGTTTTGAGCCAACACAGAGCTTGGCGGCTCCGCTAGGGCTGCGGATTCGATGCCGTTAGATGCCCCTGGGCTTTTGGGCGGGTTAGGCTGCGAACATCCGGCTGTTAGGGCGATCGCGGTTGCGGCGGCGCAGGTAAGTTTTAAGATGTTAGTGGTCAGGGTAGCAATATAGCGGCGAATCATACAGCTTTCACCGTTGGCGAAACATTAGTAGATATTACTAATTATTCGGCGGATGGAGCAATTAGTTCAAACAGATGTTTTAACCATTCAATAAAAATTAAGGCGATCGGGCAATCGCAGTTGAGTACCTGCGCTGTTATTGCTTGTCCCATCGGCATTGCCGGCGTTTTTTGCCATGCCAGCCAAGTGTGGATTAGCACTTTGGGACGATGAATTAAAGTGTAGCGGTTAAGTCCTGCTTGTTCGATGTCTTGTAAAATTGCTTCGGCTTTCGGATGCAGGATGTCACCGGGGGGGATTAGATAGGCGACAAAATCTTCTAACATTCCAGGAAGTTGATTGTCTGGCATCAACCAAACTCCGACGCGAGGCAAGTAGGGATCTGAAGGTGAACAAACCCAGCCTTCGGGAGGGGGAGATTGGGGGATGTCTCGATAGCCGATCGAACTCAGTTTATCTTTAATCGATTGCCACCGCGCACTTAAATTGCGATCGGCATCAACCACAATTCCCAACGTGCGTAAATTCTCTGCTTTCAATCTTTCTGGCAAGCCATTGAGCAGCGCTTCAACTCCTTCTGTACCTTCTTCTTGAGGTACTTCGACGGAAAATGTTTCTGGTAGTTGACATTGCTGGCACAAAGCCCAGATTACGTGTCTGTCGTTCTTACCTTCTACCAATAACTGTTGAGGTTTTGGTTGAGGGGGTTTTCGTGCTTTTGGCATCAGCGCACCTCGATACTTTGGCGCACTGCAACGGACAATTCATCGGGAGTGTATTCAACTGCACGGATATCCTCACCGCGCCGGCTCAAGCGAAATAATTTGCCAACCGAACTATCTTCTGAGTTGTCTAAGGCTTCTTGAAATGCCGCTATGCAATCCCAACTGTGGGTAGTTGCAAACACTTGAACGTTCAGTCGCTTTGCGGTTTCAAATATCAATCGCCACATATCAGTTTGGGTTTGATAGTAAAGACCAGTATCGATTTCATCAACTAGCAAAAAACCATTTTCTGATGATACGGCTGCCATTGCTATATTAATAATTCGTCGCATACCATCTCCCATACTGCCTAGAGGAACTGGGTGAGGCTGGCCCCGAAGTTTAAGCAAAATACCACTATTATAAGTCTGGCGACTCGTGAAACTAATCCGTTCCACATCAGGCTCCAGAATTTGCAATGCTTCTACTACACTTTGTTCTTTCGGTGTGAGTGTTATTCTATCCCACAGTACAGACAGTCGCGCAAAGCTGATATTAGTGGTTGTCAGAAAATAATTTTGATTGCTGCTCCCTCTAGGAAAAACTAACTTAGATGTGTTGCCCAACCGCAAGTAACGCGAATCGCCTATAGTTCCATCAGTACGGATAGGAATTCTTATTTTGCTATACTGTCCGTATGAAACAACTAGCTCACCGAATAAATCTCCACCTAAAACTAAATCCTCTAATCCAGGAAGTGTAAGTTGCTGGTCAATAGGATTAGGCTGAATTTTTAATGAGAGCGGCTCCTCTTTTGTAGAGCGGATATGAATAGCCCCACCGAAGTTATTAAGTTGATGACCGTAAAAAAGATGTAAAGTCTGATAATGACGCTGAGAAACGACTTCGCCATTTCTTTGTCTAGAAGGCTCGACTGTTAGTTCACCTCGGCTATTTAGCACCTCAAGTAAAAACTGAATGTTTCCTTCATTAACTAATAAATAAATGGCTTCCAAAAAAGTAGTTTTACCGCTATTGTTCTGACCGACTATCAGATTAACCCTAGCTAGGTCGTTGATATGAAAATCTTTAAAACAGCGATAATTTTGGATGGTGAGATCGCGCAACATGGATTCCTCGCATATTAACTATATTCTATCATTTCTCGGTTCAGACTAGAAACCAGTATGGGATTCGATAACTGCTTCGGCTTGAAGGGCGATCGATCGCAATTTATCAAGAGTATCCTGATTAGCACTCTGCCACAATCCCCGCTGGCGAGCTTCTAGCAATCTCTCCGCCATATCTCGCAGCGCCCAAGGATTGTTTTCTTGGATAAATCCCTGCACTTTTTCATCAAAAATGTAAGCCTCTGCAATTCCTTCATACATAAAATCTTCTACACAATTTGCCGTCGCATCGTAAGCAAACAAAAAATCCACCGTTGCAGCAATTTCAAAAGCACCTTTATAACCGTGGCGCATCGCCCCTTCAATCCATTTCGGATTTACCGCCCTGCTGCGATAAACCCGCGCAATTTCTTCTTTTAGTTTTCGCACTTTCGGATTTTCTGGAATCGAATTATCGCCGAAATAAGTTTCAGGATTTTTGCCTTGCAAATTGCGAATTGCCGCCGTCATTCCGCCTTGGAATTGATAATAATCGTCGGAGTCGAGGATGTCGTGTTCGCGGTTGTCTTGGTTTTGCAGAACTATTTGCATTTCGCCGAGGCGTTTTTCAAATGCTTCGGGTGCACAACATCCCCATTCACGCCCGGTAAATTCACCCCCCCTAGCCCCCCCTTGGTAAGGGGGGGGACAAGAGTTGGATTTAGCCCCCCCTTGATAAGGGGGGGTTGGGGGGGTATGGGAATTAGCCCCCCCTTGTAGGGGCGGTGAATGGTGCGTGCCCGCCCCGGCTGGGGTACTTGTATAGGCGTAACTACTCCAATTAATGTAAGCTTTTGCTAAATCGCCGTCGCCTGTCCAGTTTTGAGCTTCAATTATGCCTTGAAGTCCCGCGCCGTAAGCCCCCGGTTTTGAACCAAAGACTCGAAATTGCGATCGCACTTCTGCATCTTCTCGACTCAAACCCGCCGCTTCCCAATCCAAAATCTCTTGTTTAACTTGCGCTGCTAAAGGATTATCTTCTGCAGGTTCTTCTAAATTGGCCACAGCTTTTACCGCACTGTCAAACAAATCAATTAAATTAAAAAAAGCATCCCTAAAAAATCCAGAAATTCGCAAAGTAACATCAACCCGCGGCCGTCCCAAAACTGAAATAGGCAATATTTCAAAATCTACAACCCGGCGCGAAGGCCCATCCCAAACTGGTTGAACTCCGATTAGTGCTAAGGCTTCGGCGATGTCATCTCCCCCTGTCCGCATTGTCGATGTTCCCCACACTGACAAACCCAAAGTTTTGGGATATTCGCCATTTTCTTGAGTGTATCTTTCGATTAAAGTTTCCGCAGCAACTCGACCAACTCTCCAGGCGGTTTCTGTGGGTATGGCGCGGATATCTACTGAGTAAAAATTGCGACCGGTGGGCAATACATCGGGTCTGCCGCGAGTGGGTGCGCCGGATGCGCCGCTGGGGATGTGTCGCCCATCTAGTCCGCGCAACAGGTTAGTAATTTCTTGGTTTGTTTGGAGGAGTGAAGGCAAAAGATAGTTTTCTATCCAGTCTAATTCTAGTTGGGTTGCTTCTCCAATTTCTGGATTTGCAACGGCAGATAAGCACGGAGAAACGCGGATATTTTCGATTAAATTGTCTACTAATTCAGCGGCTTTTTCTTCTAATTCGGCTGTTAAGTCGCCGGCGGTGGTTAAGGGATCGAAATCGTAATTTAAGTCTTTGGCGAGGGAGCGGGTTAAGCCGGAACGATTTGTGCTAGGATGGCGGGCGATCGCAATAATTAAATCTCTCAACTGTCGCCCTTGGGGACATTGACCAAAAATGTGCAATCCGTCGCGAATTTGCGATTCTTTGAGCTCGCAAAGATAGCCGTCGGTACGGGTAATAAATTCGGTAAATTCGGATTTATTTAGCTGGATTCCTAAGTCTTTATCTAAGTTTTCCTGGTTGGTGAGGGCTACAATGCGATCGCGAATCATCGGTAATCGAGACGGATCTAAGCTTTGGGCTTCGCAATATTCGTCGATTAAGGCTTCTAATTGCTGCAAGGGCCCGTAAAGTTCGGCGCGAGTCATCGGCGGGGTCAGGTGGTCGATGATCACGGCTTGCGATCGTCTTTTTGCCTGGGAACCTTCCCCCGGATCGTTGACAATGAAGGGATAAAAATTCGGCATCGCGCCTAATGCTACTTCGGGATAACATTTGTTAGACAAGGCAATACTTTTACCGGGAAGCCATTCTAAATTGCCGTGTTTTCCCGCATGAATTATCGCATCAATTCCTAATTTTTCTCGCAACCAGTAATAGTAAGCTAGATAATTGTGAGTTGGTTCTAAATCCGGTGCGTGATAGTTCAAACTCGGGTCAATTTCATATCCGCGCGATGGTTGAATTCCCACAAACACATTGCCAAAATGAATCCCCGGAATCGGAAAGTAGGGACACGGCAATGCCGTGTCCCTACCTTGTGTATGACCTTCTGCCAACCCCCATCTATTGCAAATTCCATCCTGTACTTCCTGCGGCAAACTAGCAAAATATTCTTGATATTCTGCCAAATCTAATGATTGATGAACTGGCCGCAATTCGCGTCCTTCCGGGTCATTTGTCACGCCAGAAGTCAGGAGTTCAATTAACTCGTTACCGCTAGCGGGGATGTTTTCAACTAGATAACCGGCTTGCTGCATCGCTTTGAGGATTTCGACACAGCTAGCGGGCGTATCTAAGCCGACGCCGTTGGCCAAGCGGGCGTTGCGGGTGGGATAATTGGCGAGAATAATGGCGATGCGTCTGTTGGCGGCTGGGGTTTGTTTCATTTTCACCCAATTCGCGGTTAAATCTGCTACAAATGAAATGCGATCGTCCGCTGCGACATAGCCTACCACATCTGTTTCTAATTCATCGTTCCAAGTCTGTACAGCTTTAAAAGAAACAGCCCTAGTAATGATTTTTCCGTCTACTTCGGGCAATGCTACATTCATCGCCACATCGCGGGGCGAAAGTCCTTGTAATTGTGTTTCCCACTGTTCCAAACCGCCACCGCTGAAGATTGCTTGCAATACAGGAATGTCTAAGGATTTTAAACTGTTTTGTTCCGGTTCATGGCTGCTGAAACCGGAGACTGCAAAACTTGTGGTGTTTAGCAATAATTGAATTTTTTCTGAGTCTTTTGGCTGGAAATATTGCAGCAATTCTCTTTGCAAATCTGGCTCCCGCAGCGAAGATACAAACACGGGAACTGGCACTAAGTTTCGCTCTTTCAAAGCTTGACAAAGTGCATCAATAGGTGCGAGATTTCCTGATAAGTAATGAGCCCGATAAAATAAAATTCCGACTTTAGTTTGTGATGGTAAATCTGGAGATCCCCCCCAGCCCCCCTTAATAAGGGGGGAGCAAGAATTTGTCAAAGTCCCCCTTAATAAGGGGGGTTCTGCATCTGGTGTCAAAGTCTCCCTTAATAAGGGGGATTTAGGGGGTTCTGCATCTGGTTGTAAAATCTCTAAACAGGCTTCACCACCTCCCCGCCAATCGTAAATTCCGACGCGGGAAACTGTTTGAGGAAGAGGCGGATTGTAAGCAGTTTTCAGACAAGTATCAGCAGTAAATTTGAGGGCGTTAACAAAATTTTGGACTCCGCCTTCGGTGAAGTAGCGCCACAGTCTATCGACTGCTGACAGCGATACATTGGAATGGCTGATTAAATCGGGATCTGGACTGTTTTCACCGGGCATCACAATCAATGCTGCATTAGTTTTCTGCGCCGTTTCCCGCAGAATTTCTAATCCGTAAGACCAATAGGAACGCCCGCCTAATAGCCTTAAAATTATCACCTCCGCCTGTTCTAAAATTTCCTCTGCATAGGTATCTATGGTTAATTGTTGCTGTAACTGAAGCAAGTTTACGGCGCGCACTTTGGGGAATTCTGGCGGCATTTTGGAGGAGGCGGCCGCGAGTGTTTGAATGTCGGTGTCAGCAGCACTAATAAATACGATTGGTGCTGGAGTTTGTTGAATAAAAATTACTCCTTCTGCTTGAGGGTTCCAACCTCCGGGTGTGGCTGCTATTTTGTGCATTATTTTTTACTCTATAATAAGTTAAATTTTTACAATTTTTAGAGACAAAAGCTCTTACTTAAGTATTACACTAAAAAAGATGTTTGTAGTGAGGACTTTAGTTATCGTATTTGGAGCGGACTGAAGTCCGCACTACGAACATATAAAAGTCATAATGTGATAAAGAAAACTCCTACAATCATGATAGCAGCTCCTAACAATCTTTGCTGGATATCTTTTTCTTTGAAAATAAAATGACCGAACAGTACACCCATTAATACGCTGGTACGTTTAACTGCTATTACTTGCACGACTAAAGTCATTGTTAAAGCTTGCATCTGAAAAATGACTCCTAAAGCATTGACAAAACCCATTGTTGCTAGCATTGGTAATTGCTGCATGATTTTGCGGCTGGGGTTAGGGGTTTTGTTGAGTAAAACTGGTAGCAATAAAAGACTCATAGTCGTAAATAAAGAGAACAACCAAAAAATTGGGGAGGAGTTCTGCACGCCTATTTTATCAAAGTTTGAGGTGATACTCCAGAGGAATGCTACGATTAACATTAATTTTGGTCCTGGCTGGTGCAGCAATGCTTTGAAGGGGGCTAGGTATCCTTGAGATTTTTCTTTAATGTTTAATAGATAGGAGCCTGTGACTATGAGAAAAATTCCGATATAATCAAAAAAATTGGGATATTCGCCGACAATTAACGGTGAGGTTAGCAGCATGAATAAGGGTGTCAAAGCTACTAACGGGACGGTGAGGGATAAGTCCGAGAGTTTGATGGCTTTTATGTAGAGGATAGCTGTGATTGCGTTGATGCTTCCTCCGATTGACAAAGCTATCCAAAATTGCGGGTTTAGTTGCGGATTTAATTGGGGTATTTCTATGAAAAATAGCAAGGGAGTTAAAAAGACGGCTGAAAAAGATGCTAGCGACCAAGCTACTACATATTCATCGTTTTTTTTCAGGTTTTGCTTGCTGAAAACGTCTTTTATTGCTTCAAAAAAAGCGGTAAGAATTCCAAAGATTAACCAAGTCAACCTAAATATGCGCTCCTGATTCGCTCGTCGTTTAGCAAGTCCAATCCTATACCTGTGAGGGTAATTTTACCAGCTTCTAGTACGTAAGCCCGATCGGCAATTTGCAGTGCTAAATTCGCGTTTTGTTCTACCAAGAGAATTGTAACGCCCGTGGAGCGCAGGTTTTGAATAATTGTGAAAATTTCTTTGACGATCGCCGGTGCTAAGCCTAAACTGGGTTCGTCTAATAATAGCAGTTTGGGGCGCGACATCAGAGCGCGGGCGATCGCCAGCATTTGCTGTTCCCCACCGCTAAGGGTTCCAGCTAGTTGAGTGCGCCTTTCTGCTAGGCGCGGAAATATCTCGAATTGGCGGGCTAAATCGGCTTTGACGGCCGCAAAGTCCGATCGCACGTAAGCCCCCAATTCCAAGTTAGCTAACACTGTTTGCTGCGTCAAAACCCTGCGCCCTTCGGGACTGTGGGCGATGCCTAATTTTACCACTTCGTGAGCTTGACGGCGAGTAATATCGCGCCCGCTGTAGATTATTTGTCCTTCACGCAAATTAACTATTTTAGAAATTGATCTCAGGGCGGTGCTTTTCCCCGCACCGTTAGCACCGATGAGGCTGACAACTTCGCCTGCATTTACGGTTAAATCAATATTTTTTAGGGCTTGAATTCCTCCGTAATTTACACAGAGATTTTTGACTTCTAAGAGGATGTTATCTTTTGTTTCAGTTGGGCGATCGTGCATTGTTCTTTTGCTTGATATTTTGTATTATAAGCGATCGGTTTTCTCTTTTTTCCCGCAGTCTGCCAGGAGTTTTAAACCTCTGTCTCATAATAAAAGTCATCTTTAAAGGACTGGGAGATACATTAGACATCTCCCAAAAAGATAGTTTTGAACAGGCAAGATACCTGTTCAAAAAAATTATGCGAGAGGTCTATTTAATAGTAATGATTACTCTTAGTCCGCGCAGGCGGACATTGTTTATATAGACGCGATTTCCAATCGCTGGGTTATTTTGCAACCTTCCAATCGCCGGGTTGTCTGAGTTATTTTTCATCTCCTAAATAAGCTTCAATCACAGCAGGATTATTCCTGACGACAGCAGGCTCGCCCAAAGCAATAAGCTGACCGAAATGCAGCACCGCAATTCGATCGCACAATCCCATCACCAGCGGTACGTGATGCTCGATCAATATTACAGTTAAATTGAATTGTTCCCGCACTTCCCGGATAAATTCACTTAACTTGTGCTTTTCGCTGGGATTCATCCCCGCCGCTGGTTCATCTAACAGCAATATTGTCGGTTCTAGGGCTAAGGCGCGGGCAATTTCTAAGCGCCTCTGGTCGCCGTAGGGCAGGTTTTTGGCTGGTTCGGCCGCGCGATCGCCCAATCCGACCAAATCCAACAATTCCCGCGCTTTCCGCTGGGTTTGGCGCTCCATTGCGTTAGACTCTGGTAAGGCTAAAATCCCCGATAGTAGAGATAATACCGGATTTTGCGATCGGCTGTGGATGTGTCGGGCGATCGCCACATTATCCAACACCGAAAGTTCCCCAAACAACCGAATATTTTGAAATGTTCTGGCAATACCTTTATTCGCAATTTGATAAGGCCGCAATTTAGAAATATTTTCGTCTTGATAAATCAGATTGCCACTAGAGGCAGGTATCAGTCCAGTCATTACATTAAACAGAGTAGTCTTGCCAGCGCCGTTAGGGCCGATCAATCCAAAAATCTCGTGTTTTTGAACTGTGAAAGATACGTCATTTACAGCCACTAAACCGCCAAAGCGGCGAGTTAATCCTTGGGCTTCTAAGACGGGATTAGTTTGTGATAAGGTAAGTGGTTCGCCAATCATCAAATATGATAGAATAGTGATTATCTAATTAGGCCTTAGACTTCGGCAAACATAAATAAATGCCATCATGTCATTGCGAGGAACCAAGCAATTCGCTTGCGCTTTGGTATTGCTTCGTTCCTTCCGCTGCAAAACGGTTGCCCGGCCGCATTACACTGTCACCATTTTATACTGGATATCGGGGGCTGCTGGATCAAAACGCAGTACCATGATTTGTTCTGGACGTAACCCGACAGATTCGTAAGTTCGTCCATTGCGATCGTTGAATTCAACTTCAAATGCAGCACCATCTGCTAGCATCTCAACTATCGTCCCAACCTCCTGCCCGCGCCACAAATTGTACTGGGGAAGGTCAACGGTCAGGGCTACAACATCTAGCAACTTGCTTGTACTGTTTATCATGTTTATTACCTCCACTAATTATAAAGGATAACAGGTCGTTAATTTGGGGATTTCCGACCCGCGCTCAACGATCCAGCCACTCCGAAGAGTTGCATTTGTATTTTGCCATTCAATTCTAAAGTCTAGAGTGTAGCGTTGCCCAAATTCATCTTGCCTCCCTAACTGAGCTTCGTGAGTCTTAACGACTTCAAGCAAGATTTGGCGCAATTCCTCAGCATCATCAGCCGTCATCCCCATAATTGACGAAAAAAGCCTTGCTTTGTGCTTGCCATCGTCGTGTTATAAATTGAGGCAGTAATCACGAAGTTTACGAATATTAACAACTGCATTCTTTGCATTTGGAATGAGCATAGGAAAGCTGATACAGATAAGTAACTTTCAGTTTATCTCAAAATCTGCTTCACCACTGACAAGCACAAATTTAGATCGCCCGGACTCTGGAAACCAATTGGATGAGAATGTAGATACAATAATTCAAATGACTGAAACGGCCCATCAAATATAAGGATTCTGGCCATGACGAAGCACTACCGACAAAGATTAGTTGCCGTAATTGCCCTTTCGTTTCTATCTTTCACATCACCGTTGCTGTTGACTCGCTATGTTGCGGCCCAAAACCTCAGCGCATCCAAGACTAATCCCAAAGAGATTGATTCCTTAATTCAGGAGTTAAAGAGTAACAATCAAAGGGAACTTGATGCAGCTATTCAGAAGTTAGGAAAAATAGGTGAACCAGCTATTCCCGATTTGATGGAAGCTTTGCAGGATAAGAACTTGCTAGTCAGGCGGAGTGCTGCCCAAGTTCTGAAACAAATTGGTGTTCCTGCTATTCCTGCCCTTGCTAAAGCCTTGAAAGACTCAGATGCAAATGTGCGTAGCACTGCTGCTTCTGCTTTGGGGAGTATCGGCACAGAAGCTAAAACTGCACTCCCACAGCTAGTTCCCCTGCTCAAAGACTCCGATGCAGGTGTGCGCGTCAATGCTGCCTCTGCCTTGGGGAGTATCGGCACAGAAGCTAAAACTGCACTCCCACAGCTAGTTCCCCTGCTCAAAGACTCCGATGTAGAATTTCGGGTAGTGCTAAATATGTAAGGATAGAGGAGTAGAATGTAGTGCTGATGCTTTCCTATCATGCCAGCCAGCCCCATTTGTGCGTCTTCTCAAAAAGTC
>NZ_JAUBPP010000023.1:0-104529 GCF_036700765.1 Microcoleus sp. S1D4 | reverse complement strand
TTTAGTGACGAGTATGTCTCTGGTAAATATAAAGCCGTCCTAGAAGGACGGGGTTTTCGACCCAATTTTCTGATAAAAAGTCATTAGTCATTAGTCATTAGTCATTAGTCAGCAGTCATTAGTCATTAGTCAGCAGTCATTTCAATCCCCCTGCCCCCTACCTGTGGAAAAACCTGTGGAAAATTTGCCCTTTGTTTGTGGAAAACTTTACTCGATCGCCCAAAACCATTTTTTTACTAAAATGGGCGATCGTATTCAGCAGCTTTTCCACAAGTTTTCCACAGTTTTTGGAAACTATAAGTCATATCCCGCAAACAGTTAACTTTTTTTTCCACAGTTTCCACAGGGCGATCGACATAAAAATAATTCAACAAATTAAAAAAAAATCTAGTCCTCGGCGCGTTAACCTCAGAAACCGGGTTTCTAAGTATATTTCTCCTTCCTTCACAAAATTTTGCCCTGAAACCCGGTTTCTAGCCCCAGAAATAAGCCATGACAGAGAAAAGTCAGCCCGCCGACTTTCTGTGATAGGATTTGGTTTCGTCTCAAATCCGGTTAATTAACCTCCCATGAAATTGGTTTGCACCCAAAGTGACCTCAACGCCAACCTCTCGTTGGTAAGTCGGGCCGTTCCCTCCCGCCCGACACATCCGGTACTAGCCAACGTGCTCTTAGTAGCGGATGAGGAAAATCAGCGGGTTAGCTTGACAGCTTTCGATCTCAGTTTAGGAATTCGCACCAGCTTCGCAGCAGAAGTGACCGGCGGCGGCAGTTTTACCATACCCGCTAAATTGCTCAACGATATTGTTTCGAGACTCCCAGATGGAGAGATTACTTTAGAAGATGAAGCGGGGGACACCGTAGCATATCTCAGTTGCAGTTCAGGCAGCTACCAAGTCAGAGGCATGGGCCCGGAAGAATTCCCAGAATTGCCAGCAATCGAAGCCGGAACAATCCTCAAACTGCCGCCCGAAGCCTTGATAGAAGGACTCAAAGGAACTTTATTTGCGACAAGCCCCGACGAAGCAAAACAGGTACTTGCAGGCGTGCATTTAAAGGTATTGCAAGATTGCTTGGAATTTGCAGCGACAGACGGCCACAGATTGGCAGTAGTTCAAACTGTCAATGAAAAAGTCGAAGGCGAAGAAACCCAAGAAGAATTTGAGGTGACAGTTCCGGCTAAAGCATTGCGGGAAGTAGAAAGAATGCTAGTAATGCGGCAGTGGACTGAACCAGTTACGCTGCATTTTGAACATGGTCAAGTAGTGTTTGAATGGGCAGACCAGCGGTTGACAACTCGCACCTTAGAAGGGCAATATCCCGCATACCGGCAGTTGATTCCACCGTCTTTTGAGCGGCAAATTACCTTAGAAAGGCGATCGCTCTTAGCAGCCGTCGAAAGAATAGCAGTCTTTGCCGACCAAAAAAATAATATCCTCAAATGCAGCATCGACGAGGAAAATCAGGAAATTACTTTGTCGGTAGATGCCAAAGATGTCGGTAGCGGCAAAGAGTCAATGCCGGCGCAGATTTCGGGAGACAGCATCGATATTGCTTTCAACGTGAAATACTTAATTGACATTTTGAAAACAGCTCAGTCTCCCGAAATTCAACTGCAATTAAACGGCGCTCTGGCTCCTGTAATTTTTCAGCCTTTAGGCGGAGTCAATGCTACATTCTTGGTGATGCCCGTTCAGCTTCGAGCTTAAAAATAGTCAGTAGTCAGTAGTCAGTAGTCAGTAGTCAGTAGTCAGTAGTCAGTAGTCAGTAGTCAGTAGTTATTGGTTATTGGTTATTGGTTATTGGTTATTGGTTACTTGCTACGAATTCCCAATTTTCCATTCTCAATTCCCAATAACAACTAACAAATAACAGTTAACAGTTAACAGTTAACAGTCAACAGTCAACCGTTAACAGTTAACAGTCATTAGTCATTAGTCAACAGTCAACCGTTAACAGTTAACAGTCATTAGTCATTAGTCAACAGTCAACAGTCAACAGTCAACCCCAGACAGTTCCACCAAAATTGTTGATACAATTAATCAGCCTTAATCTGTGTTAATCTGCCTGTATCTGCGGTTAAAAAAAGATAATTTAGTAACCGCAGATGACAGTGGATTGACGCTGATTTACGCCGAGGTCGAGAGATCCGAATAATTCTGCTGCTAAAAGATTTGATATGACTTCTTCATTCAAATCAATGGCAACAAAATCTCAAATTCCGTCCCCGTACCGGGCGTAGAATGCAAATTCAACTTGCCTTTATGCTTCTCCGTCACAATTTGATGAGTAATTGCCAACCCCAAACCCGTACCTTTCCCAGCAGGTTTAGTGGTGAAAAATGTATCAAAAATCCTGCGCTGAATTTCTGGCGGAATTCCCGGCCCGTTATCGGCAATTCTGATCGCTATCCAAGCGTTATTTTGATTCTTTTCGCTTGCTTCTGGGCTGAAACCGGCGTTTTGGCTGGCGGATGATAGCTGTTTTGCATTTTGTCGATCGCCCAAAACATAATTTTGCAGTAATTCCGAATTCACGAAGTCTCCGTCAGAACTGTCTATTACCTCAGTTTCAATCGTAATCGCAGCGACAAAACCTGTTTCTTCTTTTACTTCTTCCAAAGCATCGATCGCATTGCTGATGATATTCATAAATACCTGACTCAACTGACCAGAGTAACACTTGACCAAAGGCAAATCCCCATAATTTTTAACTACTTTAAACCCGTACTTCAGACGGCTTTTCATAATTAGCAGCGTACTGTCAATACATTCGTGGAGGTTAGCTTCTTTCAAGTGAGTTTCGTCCATGTAAGAAAAGGTGTGCAGGCTGGTGACAAGTTCCCTCAGTCTCTCTGATGAAGCCTTCATACTTTTGATAATTTCCACCCAATCTTCTTTCAGAAAATCAAATTCTATATTTTTTTTGAGTGCGTCAATTTTTTCGCTAGGCCCGACAATTTGCTCGTAAGCAGACAGCAACTCCATGATGTCTTTCGAGTAGTTAGACAAAAAGCCGAGATTTCCGCTGATGCAGGTGACAGGGTTTCTAATTTCGTGAGCTACTCCAGCTACCATCTGCCCCAAACTGGCTAATTTTTCGGTTTGAATTAGTTGAGATTGAGTTTGCTGCCTCAGCAATTTTGTCGCTAATTCGTGAATTTTTGACTGGGCCACTAACAGTTCGCGTACATCTACCAAAGTATAAGTTTGGGGCGACACTTGAACCACAATCGGCTCGTAAAGCAGTTCTTGCGATCGCTGCAGCGACTTCCGGGCTGCATCCACGATTAAAGTATTGCTAGGAAAAATCAAAGTCTCAATTTCAGCAAAGCGATATAAAGCCTTGACAGGTCGTTTTAAAAATAATTCTCTTCCAAAAGGACGGCTGAGAAATTCTAAAAATCTCCGCCGGGAAATCATGCCGACAAATTTACCTTGATTTGTCAAAATGACTCCCGGTAACAGCGGATTAGTTTCTAACATCTGGGAAATTTTCATCCCGAAATCCATAGCTTCTACTTGAAAATCGTAAAGCGATAATTCTTGGAGAGTAGAGTCTAAACGAAGTTCTCCAGAGTCAGCTTCGGACGCGGGTTGTACTGGTATTTCTACGCAAGAAGTATTTAACATAAATTCATCAGCACGCTTTTTTGGTTTTTATTTGCCAGCAGACATTCAGTTACCAAAGCTCAGTCGGTGAGTAGCTGAGTGCTTTTGCCGACATCCCTCTGGCAAACTGCATTTTAAATTACACAAAAAACTGTTTGTGGCAAATGGGATTTTACCACTCCAAGTATTAGGCAAGTTTGAGGATGACCGAGATAGATGCGCTTTGGTAATTATGCCTGACTTTATTTTATATTGGCTGGAGGCGTATTAACTGTTATTTGGAGTATTTAACTATTCGTTAACCTTGGGCTAAAAGCTTAACCTGTTGTTAACACTAACCCGATTGCGCTGGAAGTTATCATTAATTGATGATACAGGAAAATCATTATTGCGGCGCGCTTCTCAAATACCCCTGCTCGGTTTTCCCATAGAGTCTGGCTGTCTAAACAAGCTTGCTACTTTTATGATTTGTTCGTTGCAACAAGCCAATTTGGCGCAATATTTGGTGATATTTTAATTGATTAAATTTTTATGACTTTTTGTGATAATTCGCGCCAGTTAAATCAACAATTATCCGATTGATAGGAAAAATATAAAATTAATTTTAACAACTATTATTTTCGTGTGTAAATATAGAGATTATAGGCGACCATTACTAGGGATCGGATATTGCGGTGTCCGGTGCTGGAATCTGCAACTTTTAATGGTTTCTATAACATTGAGGACGATCGCCAAAAAGTTTCAACGGAATTTTAAACTTAGTGCTGTGCAGAAGGTATGATCGACAGGGAGTCCGCCAAATACGTGAAACTAAATACCAATTTACCAGTAGGCGATCGATGCAACCAGCCCTAACGAATCAGTTAAACAATGCTTTTACCCTTTTTCTCAGCCTGTTAGTAGAAGCAATACCTTTTCTGCTGCTGGGAGTTTTATTCTCAGGTTTGCTGCTGGGGTTTGTAGACGAACGCAAACTCGTATCCCGCATCCCGCGAAACCCACTGCTGGGCGCTTTGATGGGGAGTTCGATCGGCTTTTTGTTTCCCGTGTGCGAGTGCGGTAACGTGCCCGTAGCCCGCAGGTTGCTGATGCAGGGAGTACCCGCACCAGCGGCGATCGGCTTTTTGCTAGCAGCCCCCACCATCAACCCGATCGTAGTTTGGGCGACTTGGACAGCATTTCGCGATCAGCCAGAAATAGTAGTTTTGCGGGTAGTATTTTCTCTGTTTATCGCCACAATCATCGGCTGGGTGTTCAGTGTTCAAGCCGACTTGCGCCCTCTGTTACATCCCTCTGTAGCCCGCGCGATTCCCCTCCCAAAACCAGAGTTTTCCGAACAAAACCTCGCCCCAGCCAACACTCCGCTACTGTTACAGTCGGGAACATTTATGCTCGGTCAGGGGGGTGCAGTGCCGATCGAATCTTTGCTAAAAGATGACTGGAAGCCTTTACAAACAGGCAAAACAGACAAAACCTCGAAACGTTCATCTATGTTTCACCCGGTTTCTAAAGAGCGTCTGCGCCTGCTTTTAGATAGTATGGTACAGGAGTTGCGGGAGTTGGGAGGAGTTTTGGTCATCGGAAGCGCGATCGCCGCCATCATTCAAGTTGGCGCACCCCGCGAACTAATTCTCAACCTCGGTCAAGGCCCGGTTTCCTCGATTCTCGCCATGCTGCTATTAGCCGCAGTCGTATCGATTTGTTCTACAGTAGATGCTTTTTTTGCCCTATCTTTTGCCGCCACATTTACCAGCGGTTCGCTGTTAGCCTTTCTCGTTTTCGGCCCGATGATTGACCTCAAAGGCATCGGTTTAATGCTCTCTATTTTTAAAGGTAGAGCAGTAATTTACTTAATTGTCTTGGCTGCTCAACTAACATTTTTAATGACCCTCGCTGTCAACTTGTATTTAGGTTGATCGATTTGCCCGCACGGACAAATAACGATATAGCATTTCTCATAAAGATGAGGTGCTTTCGGGCATAGGGCATAGGCCAAACCGGGCATAGGCCAAACCGGGCATAGGGCATACCTCACCACGCGATCGAACCGCAATAGACTTCCAATTCTCTTTGAGCCAAGAACAATGACAAATAACAACAACTAATAACTAAGGAGCAACAACTAATAACCAACAACTAATAACCAATAATCAATAACCAATAATCAATAACCAATAACTAATGACTGATGACTAATGACTAATGACTAATAACTAATGACTCTTCAAATATGAATCTTAAAAAACTTAGCCCTTGGCTGGACGCCCTAGCTATCCTAGCCTGGGGAATATTGCTCCTCAAATATTGGATTACAGGCAAATTAAGCATTCTGATTCACCCCAATTACTTTGGCTTGACAGTCGCGGGAGGAATCGGCTTAATGGTGATTGGCGGATTTAAAATTTGGGAACTCTTAAAGGTCGATCGCGCCAACAAACAATTGCGGGCATCCCCAGCCAACAACTCTCCCAGAATCACAGAAGTTGAACACATTACTTTATTTCCCCCCAGCATCGGCAGCACCTTAATGCTGAGCGTCGCATTAATCGGTTTAGCAGTAACGCCCCGCACATTTACCAGCCAGACAGCATTGGAACGAGGCCTCACCGAATCTCTGCCCATCACCAGACTGCAACCGCAAGAATTTCGCAATACTACAAAACCCGAAAATCGATCGCTCGTCGAATGGGTGCGGCTGTTAAATTTTAACCCCGAACCAGATACATACAGAGGTCAAAAAGTCAAGGTTAAAGGATTTGTGATTCACCCGCCCAACATAGCAGAACAATATATGTGGATCGGGCGTTTTATCATTACCTGCTGCGCGGCGGATGCCTATCCGATCGGGTTGCCGGTCAAATTAGCGATCGGTGAAAACCGCGCCTCTTTTCCGCCAGACAGTTGGCTAGAAATAGAAGGAGAAACAATCGTAGAAGAACTACAAGGTAAGCGCAAATTAATCATTCAAGCATCCTCCCTCAAACCAATTCCCGAACCAAAAAACCCTTATGATTATTAGATTTGGAGCTGGTTGCAGATTAAATTTTATCTTTCTGACTGTAAAATGTGTGTCGGGCCAGTCCTACAATCAGAAAATGAAGATATTGTAAAGTTCGCTAAAAAATGGCTGCAGCATCCTGTAGAAATTGCCAACTACCGATTCAGCAACTAGACTCATAATTAGGAAATAAGTTTAGAGTATATGTCATCAGAAAAAAAATTAGCGATCAAAGGCGCATTCTGGACGATCGCCAGCTATGGAAGCAGTCAAATTATCCGATTTGGCAGCAACCTAATTTTGACCCGCCTGCTTTTGCCCGAACTATTTGGTTTAATGGGTCTAGCCTACGTTTTCATCACAGGTGTCCACCTATTCACAGATATAGGTCTGGGCCCAAGCATCATTCAAAACAAGCGCGGGAACGAGCCAGAATTTCTCAACACCGCTTGGACAATGCAAGTTCTTCGCAGCTTGTTTGTTTGGTTGTGTTTAATGTTAATCACCTGGCCAGTTGCTAACTTTTATGAAGAACCGCGTCTCCTGTGGTTGCTTCCCTGCATAAGTATAAACACCCTAATAGGAGGGTTCAAATCCACTTCCGTATCCACCCTCGAACGCAAAATGAGCGTCAAGCAAGTAGTGCTTTTCGAGTTGGGGATACAGGCAATTTCTACTACAGTGATGATTGTATGGGCCTTTTTCCATCCTACAATCTGGGCGATCCTCGTCGGCGGTTTTGCTAACTCTATAATAGAGTTAGTATGGAGCCATTTTTTGATTCCCGGCAAGTCAAACCGCTTCGCTTGGGACAAAGAAGCCGCTAAAGAAATATTTTCTTATGGAAAATGGATATTTTTATCGACGATTTTATTTTTTCTGTGTTCTCAAGCCGATCGCCTAGTTCTAGGGAAAATCTTTACTTTAACAATGTTGGGCATTTATGGCATCGCTTTTACCCTCGGCGATATGCCGCGCCAAGTGATCATCGCCCTCGGAGGTAGGGTAATTTTTCCCTCTATTTCGATGCTGGCAGAGTTGCCTCGTGAGGAATTGCGCGCCAAAATTATTAAAAACCGCAACTTAATCCTGATACCTTTAGCCATAGGCTTAGCAATTTTTGTGAGCTTTGGAGATCAGCTAATTTTAACACTGTACACGAAAGAGTATATGGCAGCATCTTGGATGATGCCAATCTTGGCTTTAGGTATCTGGCACACTACTCTCCACAATTTGATGGGTTCTTGTTTGTTAGCGGTTGGCAAATCTCAATATGCAGCTATGGGCAATCTGGTAACTTTCTTGAGTATCACTATTGGCATCCCAGTCGGATATCATTTTTTTGGTAATTTAGGTGCTGTGATTGCTGTAGCTGTCGGTGATATTCCTACTTATTTAGTAACCAGCTACGGTCTTTGGAAAGAAAGGCTAACTTGTTTTTGGGAGGATATCCAATTGACAGCACTGTTCTTAGGGGTACTAGCGGGAATACTTTGCATTAGAATGTATCTGCTGGGTTGGGGACTACCTATCGACAAAATATCACCGATGGATTTAGTACCGATAAATCAACTATTTCAGTAAACACAAAGGAGATTGTCTGTATGTCGGCTGAAAATTTACAATAAAGAAAAGTAATGCACTTTATCATTACCCAAATTGCTTTGTTACAAGAAATATCGCAATCGGTCATTAGGTATATTAAAATGATGCTGTTTTTTCATAAAAGACCATCATAAATTTATTCAAATAAAACGAACCGCCTGAGAAAGAACGCCCTAAAATTTTTGTTGCTGTCGCACACATTACATCAGTTGAAGAATCTGAGAATCCTGAACAAGAGGCAGCAAAAATAGAAAGACTCAGGTATACAATAGATGGACTGTTGGCGAGTTTTGCTCATTGCGACGTGAATATAGCCTTTCGATCTCTCATATGAGGTACTATCCGGCATAGGCCAAACCGGGCATACCTCACCATACTTGAGAAACGCTATATTGCGAGCCAAACTCTACCGAACAGGCAGGTTACAGCGTATGTATTTACCTGAAGATCAAATTAAGTGCATTCAGATACAAGAAGACCCAGAATGCGACCCGATCTTGGTATGGTTTAGGCTTCAGGAAGAATTTGTCGAAAAAGTAGAAGAACTTGAATGGTTTTTATTCAGAGAAGATGACATTATTTTAGCCGATGCTTTCACGCTAGAAAATTAGCAAAATTCAACCAAGAAAGCGGATATAAAAATGCTATTTTTCCCCCAAATTGTTATGAAATGTATCAAGGGACTAAGAGATATATTGATTTGACGATAACGCAACCATTGGTAATAAACAAGCTATCTAGTGTAGAGATAGAGGGTGTAAAATTTGCGGAATTTAACAATCCTCACGCAGCATTTTACTGTTTGTCAAGAAAGCAGATGAAACACTGGATAAAATCAGGTCGTTTCTTCAAAAATCGAATAGTGGAAGTCTTGCCTTTAGAGAGTGCAGCAACTTTTTGTTTTTTGGAATTTTTCTCTATATATTAAGTCTCACACGTCAAATTTAAACTATTTTGAGGTCAGGCATTACGATAGCAAATATTCTATAGAACCCATTTGATATCTATTGTGTGTAAATCTCAGAAACCGGGTTGATCTCTATATTTCTCATCACCCAACCCAAAACTCGTAGAAACCCGGTTTCTCGCCCCTTGCGTAAATCTCAGAAACCAGTTTCTCTCTATATTTCTCGTCACCTAACCCAAAACTCAAAGATGTCAAATGGGTTCTATATTATATGCCGAACCGGAATCGCCCTATACACTGTCAGCGGTTAATCATAGTTCGAATATACCAATCGTCAAGGATTCGTGAAATAATGGCTCTGGGCTAAGTAGCCGTCTGAATTATTAGGAGTTTTGGACGCGGTGGCGATAGCTTGAGCGCTCTCGGATTGGTTCGTAGTGCGGTGAAGTCCTCACTACGAACTGTTTTTGCTATGATCGTCAACCGGAGTTGATATGAAACTCCGATCGCCAAATTGGGTTTTTGAGCTGGGGTGCGCCTGGGAAAGTAAAATTTAAGAGGGAAAATTGGGCAGTGATTTTTCACCATAAATAGGAGAGAAAAATTTGTGAATATTTTTAACAAAAAATTTAATCCTTCATTCTTCGGTATTCTGCCGTTCAAACAGCCGATCGACCGCACGGCGATCTTGCTGATGTTAATGTTAAGCGTCTTAATCGGACTGCTGCTGCTGAGTGGCGATCGCACAGCGCCCAGAGTGCGAGAATTTAGCTGGGAAAACAAACAAATCGGCGCGCGAGATACCGGCTTTCTCCTCACCTTCTTTCGCCCGATGAACCACTCCAGCGTCGAGGAAAACTTAACGCTAGAACCTCCCCTCCCCGGTAAATTTAGTTGGGCGGGACGGCGCATGGCTTACACCCTCCAAGATCCAGCACCCTACGGCGTTACCTACACATTAAAACTCGCTGGTGCAACGGACAAGTATTTCGGAGAAAACAACCAATATAAAGGCACGCCAATGCAGCCGTTTAGCAGTTCCTTTCGCACTCGCGATCGGGCTTTTGCTTATATCGGCGTTCAAGGCGAAACAGAAAGCAGATTAATGCTAGTCAATCTCTCCAGCAGCGAATCGAAACCGATACCCCTGACTCCGAAAGATTTGGTTGTCACCGATTTTAAACCCTATCCCGGGGGCGATCGCATTTTATTCTCAGCCACAGATCGATCTATCGCCCGTACTCGCGGCACTCTAAATCAAGAACTATTCACAGTCACCACCGGCCTCAATCCCCAATCCCCCGGAGAAGAACCCCAACAAAAACAGCCAGCAGGTAGAATCGACAAACTACTAGACTCCAAAGATTACCAAAACCTAAAATTTGACCTTTCAGCCGACGGAAAAATCATCCTGATTCAGCGCGTCAACCGCAGCAATCCCAGCGATTTCAGCCCTTGGATTCTCGAAGAAAAATTACCGCCCCGCCCATTGGAAAATCAACAAGGCGGAGATTTTATGATTCGGCCCGACAGCAAATCGGTGGTAATGTCTCAAAAACAAGGATTAGCGATCGTCCCGCTCAAACCAGAAGCAGATCCAGTACAACTTTTACCAAAATACGAACAAGTATTGGGCCTGGCCCGCGACAACTCCGCCGCCGCCTATGTTAAATACAACGGCGACTTTACTCGATCCCTTTTCATCTTAGACAACCAAGGTGTGGAACAAGAAATATTGCGGATTCCCGGTAGCATTATCTCCGTTTATTTCGACCCGCGCAAAAACAAAGACAATCAATTCCAGCGTCTTTACTGTTTGTTAGCCCAACGCCTCGAAACAGAAAGCTACAAAGAACAGCCTTTTATCGCCGCCATCGACCTCAAAAAAGATGGCACTCGTTTGGTAGGAACCATCAAACCGCTGCTAGTTTTGCCCAACCAATTAGATACCCAAATCAGTTTATCTCCCGACGGTCTGGCATTAATTTTCGACCAATTAGTTACATCAGCAAAACCGTCAGCAGCAGACAGTCCCCGCAACTCCGGCGGACAGTCGATCGCCACCAGCCGCCTTTGGGTGCTACCCTTATTAGAAATACCTCCAGACGGTTCTGCTGCAAAAGTACAGCCCGAAGAACTTCCCTTTACCGGCTATCATCCCCGCTGGCTGCCGTAAATCGATTTTATACTTTATGGCGATCGCAGGTGGAGAGAGTTTGAGAGTTTGACAAAAGTTAACGATTTGCAGTTTGTCGAGATATAAAACGTTTATTTGCACAACAGCCGATCGCCAAAAAGTGCTTGTTACAAAACCGGAGATGCTCCATAACACAGCGAGATTCATGCCGATCGCTATGACAAATTTGTTTACACAATTAAAATCATTTCAACATCAATTGTAACCAATCTTAACGACCAAATAAATAAGGATAAGCTTTCTAACAGAAGAATAATCACAGTTTGCTCAGGGTGCTTTAATATCAAGCACCCTGAGCTTGATTTCTGCAATTAAGCTTAAGCCTTAAAATAATTAGTAATCGCCTCAAATCAAGTGCCGGTCTCGAACTCGCTCTTTTTTGGTCGATCCCGGACCAGATAGCGAACTGATATAAAATTAATAAGATACAGAAATCCGCAGGTACATTGGGTATCAAAAATATTACTGCTATAAATAGCAGACTCTCAGGTTTGTTATGCCAACCACTAACCCCAGTCTCAACAATTTTATCTCCCCAGTGCCGCTGTGCCGACCAACGGCGACACTAGAATCGCTGCGGTCAATTTTCATTGAGGGAAAGTGCGATCGAGTCGCAGTAGTCAACGAACAGAAGGAGCCGCTAGGATTAGTTTACCTCCGCAGCCTTTGGATGGGCACGGACTCGCGCACAAACGACGGAGAGCAACTTTTGTCGGAAAGCTCGATCGCGATCGAACCCATCACCATAGTACCGGCAGCTTTGAGTGTCAGCGAATTCTGGCAGTACCTGCAAAAAGAACAACTAAATAGCCCAGCCCACAGCCAAAGCGTCGGCGGTTTCTCCAAAAGCCCGATCGCCCTTACAGATGCCAGCGGTAAATTTTTAGGACTCCTAGAGAGCCTGAGCCTGCTCCAATTTATCGCCGCATTTAACAGCAGCAGTCAGGCGGAGTCAACAGCAGTCAAAGAAATTGAATTAATACCCGTTTCCTCGGCGCTAGCCACCGCCGAGGGCAAAGGGCGCTTTTTAGAAGCAGGATTGAAACCCTCGGAAAACCTCAACTCCCTAGTCCAACTCCTAGAAAAACTGCCCCTACCGCTGAGATTGCAAACCCCCAGCGGACAAATAGTCAGTCAAAACGCAGCGTGGCGGATTTTGCTGGGAGCCGGGCCTCAACCAATTCCAGAACCAGCAGCAAATTTGGGCAAACACTCGTCCCACAAACCAAGCCATGTAACCAGCGAATACCAGAGCGTGCAATTCGAGGCTATCACCTCTGAGTGCAGGAGCTTAGTAGGAGTAAGTCGATCGGGCGATTCTCTGCGGGATAGCTTCGGTTCACCGGATGCAACCGCAGCCACCAGTTGCCCGCTACCGCTGTACTCGGCCGCCTCCCCATCAACCTTAACCGCTCCAGCTTGGTGCGCCATCGCAGGCAAACCAGACACATACATTTGCGACTGCCCGGTACAAACAGGTCAAGAACGGATCTGGCAATTTGTCAAACAGCCGCTCGGAGACCAGCTAATTTTAGTCATGGGACAAGATGTCACCGAAGAACATTTAGTCGCCAAAGAACTAGCAGCAAAAAACGCAGACTTAATCCATCTCAACCGACTAAAAGACGAATTTTTATCCTGCATCAGCCACGAACTAAAAACCCCGCTTACCGCCGTCCTCGGTTTGTCCAGCCTCCTCAAAGATAAATTGATCGGAGAACTCAACGATCGGCAATCACGTTACGCCAAACTAATCCATCAAAGCGGGCGGCATTTGATGACAATAGTTAACGACATTTTAGACTTGACCCGCATGGAAACCGGGCAGCTAGAACTAATTCCCGAATCCGTAGAAATAGCAGCAACTTGCAAAAGAGCCTTTGAACAAGCAAAACAACTGCAACAGCAAGAAGAAAAATCTCCCCCCAAAACAAACGGCGAAGCAAACGCAGAACCGTCAGCAAAAATAGAATTTACATTAGAAATAGAACCGGGACTGAGCTATTTGATTGCCGACGAACTGCGGCTGCGGCAAATGCTCGTCAATCTCCTTGCCAACGCCCTAAAATTCACCGAAGCCGGCGGCAAAATCGGATTGAAAGTAAATGTTTGGGAAGGTTGGCTCGCCTTCACAGTTTGGGACACCGGCATCGGCATCCCCGCCGACAAACAGCACCTGATCTTTCAAAAATTCCAACAGCTAGAAAGCCCCCTGACCAGACGCTTTCAAGGAACCGGACTGGGACTGGTACTGACTCAACGGCTCGCGAGGCTCCACGGCGGAGACGTTTCGTTTATTTCCTCAGAAAACCGAGGCTCTGAATTTACCCTGCTGCTGCCGCCCAATCCTCCGGGAAACTGCGGGGAAGAATCCCCACCGCCTGCTTTGGCCGAGGAAGAATTATTCAAACCAAAATATCAGCATCCGATCGCCAATTCTCGCTCTCGTTTAGTATTAATAGTCGAAGCAGTTCCCAAATATATCGAAGATTTAACCAACGTCCTCTCCAGTTTGGGCTACCAAGTAATAGTCGCCCGTTCCGGCACCGAAGCCCTGGAAAAAGCCCGCAGGTTCAGTCCCGAAGCGATATTCCTCAACCCGCTGCTGCCCCTGCTGTCCGGTTGGGACGTGCTGACGCTGCTCAAGAGCGATCCAGATACCCGATCGATTCCGGCAATCGTCACAGCCACCAGAGGCGAAAAAGAACGGGCTGCTGTCAACCGCGCCGAAGGCTTTTTGAGCTTGCCGGTGGAAGAACCCGCTTTGCGAAGGTTGCTGGCAGATTTGATCGGCCACAGTAATGCCAGTACCAATAAGGTGAGAAGTTCTTTAACCGTGTTGTGGCTCAGCCCGCAAAATACTTCATCTCAAGGTTCCGCTTTACTGCTAAATCCCACCTACTGCCGGGTTTTAGAGGCAGACGACCTCGACCAAGCAGAACTCGTCGCCCGAATTTGGCGGCCTTCGGCGATCGTTTTGGACAGTACAAGTCAACTGAAAAACCCCTTAGCTTTTATTGAACAGTTAAGTCGATCTCGAAATTTAGGTTCTCTGCCCTTGGTGACTTTAGACCCAGCAACTACGCAACTGGCCAATCAAATCAAAGGATTGTCCGTATTTCCCTGTTTGGCAGCCGGCAGTCGCGAAGGCACTCTTTTGGGCGCTTCTGCGTTGTGGCAAGTGATTCAAGTAGCTGCGGGCATGAGTTGGAAGCCCAGCATTTTATTTGCTGACATTTCGACTTTACCGGACTTGCACCGCGCGGCTGGGGAGAATATGACAAAAGAATTGAAAAATGGCGATCGATCGACCAATGCCGAGATTCCTCTGCCCAATTCCCAGTTTTCTGCTCCGAACTTTCAAGCTTTTATTCAATACATCCAAACGGCAGGATTCCGAGGGGCGATCGCACCCTGCTGGAGAGAAGTTTTGCAGCAGTTGCAATATCAAAGTGTTGACTTAGTTTTGCTGTGCTTGCGAGATGCCCCCTCAGAATCAACTGCTATGTTGCAAGCGCTCTCGAACCTGCGACAAATGACTGGAAAACTGCCAATTTTAGTTTGGGATTATCGATCTGTTGTAAATTCAGAATCCGAGGCGATCGACTTTTTGCTGCAAGAAGTATCGGCTAAAATTTTGCCTTCTTCCTTATCGGTAGCACAATTGTTAGACCAAATTCAACAGGCTTTATTAACTCATTCAGATTGCTAAAATGAAAAAAATCTCAGGTTTTAAGTAAGGATTTCAGTCCTCTCTAAAGCAGTATTCAACAGACTTTATTAACTCACTAAAGTTGCTAAGATGAAAAATTTTCCTGGTTTGTAGTGAGGACTTCAGTCCTCTCTAAAACAGTGAATCAAAATTATTATTCCTGAGTGCAAAACAGAATCTGGGAACAATTTAACAGAAAACCGCAAAACGTTGCGAGTCAGGAAGCAATATCAAAACTCAAAAATATGAGTTATTATAGGCGATCGAGAAACCATTATATTTTTTCCTGGGGCTGTACAGTGCCTAATCGTATTTCTTTAATATCTCTGGCGATCGCGCTCAGTTTGGGCACAATGCCCAAGCCCGTTGTCGCACAGGCACTCCTGCCTTACACCCTGCAAATCGACTCGGCCCAACTCGACCAGACAGCCTTGAGCCTTGCTGAAGAAGCAGTCCAGCTAGCCCGACTCCAGCAGTACCAACTCGCCATCCCCAGAGCCGCACTCGCCACACAGTTAGCCCCCAAGAACGATCGAGCTTGGACTTTGTTAGGCAGCTTGTACCTTCAAGTCGAACAGTTGGACAAAGGGATTGAAGCTTTGGGGCAAGCTCAATCTCTATCGCCAGAAAATCCCTCAATTAAATTTGTCTTGGGAGAAGCTTACTTTCGGCAAGCGAAGTACGAAAAAGCAGCCGAATACCTGCAAGCTGGTTTGAAAATAAAGCCAGACACTCCGGGCGCATTATTTGATTTGGGCAACGCTTTTTACAAGCTCAAGCGGTTTGATAATGCGATCGCCCAGTACGAAAAAGCCTTTGCTTTAGAAAAAAACCTGTGGCCCGCTATCAACAATATCGGATTAGTCAAATACGAAACCGGAGATGCCGATGGCGCAATCAAACGCTGGCAACAAGCGATCGCGATCGACAACAAAGCAGCAGAACCAATGCTAGCTCTAGCAGTAGCACTCTACAGCAAAGGCGACAAAGAAAAAGGTTTAGCAATGGGAGAAGCCGCCCTGAAATTAGACAGACGCTATGCCACTGTAGATTTTCTCAAAGAAAACCTCTGGGGCGATCGCTTGATTGCAGCCACCCAAAACTTCCTAGCCACTCCTGAAATGAAAGCAGCACTGGTTAAAATTCAAGACGCTCCACCTCCTCCCCAGACATCGCCCTAAGCTTATTATCAGCCCAATTTAACTATGACACCCACCGATCGCCTCGCCCCCCTAAGCTGGACAGAATTGGAGGCACTCACAGACTTTCAAGTCGATCGCACCAACGGGCCAACCAACTCTCAAGCCCGCTTGCGCCTCTTCGGACAAACCGAATCCGATGTGCGAGTCACCCTGTACCGCGATAACCACGCCTGGTGTCCCTATTGCCAGAAAATTTGGTTGTGGTTGGAAGAAAAACAAATCCCCTACCGGATTGAGAAAGTTACCATGTTCTGCTATGGGGAAAAAGAAAGCTGGTACAAGCGGAAAGTGCCGTCGGGAATGCTACCGGCGATCGAACTAGACGGCCGCATTATCACCGAAAGCGATGATATCTTAATCGCCCTAGAACGAGTTTTCGGCCCCTTGGGCTTGGGGATGGAAAACCCGGCAGTAATACCCATGCGGCGGTTAGAGCGACTGCTGTTTAGGGCCTGGTGCTCTTGGCTGTGTTACCCGGCGAGTTCAGCCAAAGTAGAACAGCACAACCGCAACCAATTTATCAGTGTCGTCGCCGAAGTAGAAAAAGCTCTGGCTAGCACATCCGGGCCTTATTTCCTCGATGAATTTGGCACTGCGGATGTGATCTTTACGCCCTACGTCGAACGGATGAATGCCAGTCTTTACTACTACAAAGGCTACTCAATGCGGGAAGAAAACCCGCGCTTTGCTGACTGGTTTGCGGCGATGGAAAGCCGCCCCACCTATCGCGGCACTCAGAGCGACTTTCACACCCACGTCCACGATTTACCGCCTCAAATGGGCGGCTGTTATGAAAACGGCGAACCGCAGATGCTACTCAATAAAGCCCGCGTGGATAATGGGCCTTGGGCTGGACTCCCGGATGTGATGTACCCAGAACCGGAAACTTCTCGCGCTGAAGCTCTTCACCGCGTCATCAAGCACCAGCACAACATCGTTCGAGTCAATCCTGCTGATGACAGCTTATTTGATGAGGCTTTGCGTTGTGCTTTAACTTTGATGATGACTGGCGAAGTTTGTACGCCGCCGGCTGGTTCTGATTCGGCTTTGCGGTATTTGCGCGATCGGGTGAATGTGCCCCGCGATATGTCCATTTACGCGGCCAAGCGGCTGAGGGAAGCGTTGGAGGAAACGGCGGCTTTGGTGGGTGATGGCCAAGGTTCTCCGATTCTGCTGAAGAATCGACGGGATCAAGATCCGGCTAATTTTGTGTAGAGTGAGTATGGTGGATTTGCTCAAAGGTTTCTCCAAACACGACATCACAGATTTGTGATGTACGATCGGGTTATTTAGTAAGTTGTTTTAGAGGCTCTGGATATGGTTTCAGTATCCAACAACCAACCAATCATTATTCGTACAGATCGCGGACTGACAATTTCAGGTACGCGCATCACTCTCTATGATGTGATGGACTACCTGACGGCTCAATATCCCGCGAAATTTATCCGTTCCTTGTTTGACTTAACAGACGATCAGATTAACGTTGCTTTATCCTACATTGAGGCAAATCGTGCAGAAGTCGAAGCAGAATATCAAATTGTTTTAAAGCAAGCTAAGGAAATTCAGCATTACTGGGAAGAGCGCAATCGCGAACATTCTGCCCGCGTTGCAGCGATGCCACCCAAACCCGGTCGAGAGGCTCTTTGGGCAAAACTCCGAGAGCAGAAAGCCAAACACGAACTAGAAGCATGAATTTTCTTATAGATCACAATCTCGGAGGTCATGCAGAGATTTTATTAGGAAATATTGCGAGTCAAGGCTGGTTAAATCTACTTCCAATTCGTTTTGTCACCTTCAAGCAGATGAATTTGTCGATCGACAGTAACGATCGAGTTGTTTGGCGACTTGCTCAGGCAAATCAGATGATTTTGCTTACTGCCAACCGCAGCATGAGGGGTGAAGACTCCCTGGAACAGGTGATCCGAGAAGAAAATACAGTGGATTCCCTACCTGTGATTACGATTGGAGATGCCGATCGATTTTTAGGCGATCGAGTCTATCGAAATCGTTGTGTCGATCGTATTCTGGAAATCTTGCTGGATATCGAAACCTGGATGGGCGTTGGTCGTCTTTTTGTTCCGTAAGGTGAGTAAATAGAATTGTGCTACCATTTGTAGTATTGAAAGTGACATAAATAGTTTTACAATAATTATGAAAGTATCTATCTCTTTGCCAGATGAGCTAGTGCGTTACATTGACGATCGTGTAGAAAATCGCAGTCGGCTAATTGAGCTTTTATTGCAAGCGTGGCGCAAACAACAAGAACAGCAGGCAATGGTAGAAGCCTGTTTATTGCTGGATGAACTGAGCGATGAATTAGCCGATGAGGAGGAAGCATGGCAGCAAGCAGCGATTACTGAGTGGGAAGCCTCTGGCTCGTGAATTTCGATTGAGGTTTTGGAGTGAAGGGTGCGGTACACTAAGAGATTAGGTTAACTCCCCCTCTAGTTTGCTTTGCAGCGCATCCATTCTAGGAGTAACCCATCTTTCATGCCAATAAGTTACTAAGTCTTTTTGTGTAAATTCTCGCCAGACGACAGAATCTGTCTCTCCTAATAAATATTCATTCCAATTTGCTGCTAATGGACAACGATAGTATGCTCTCTGCCAACCAATGCTTACCATATCTTCTGATAATCCAAGTTCTCGTAGTCCCCTTTTTAAGATACGCATTTTCCAATTTGGCCCCTTGCCAAAATTGTAGGTTTCAAAAATTTCCGGTGGTACAACTTGCTTAATTAATTCCCAACTTCCATTGGCTGTTATATGAAGATGACTTTGACCTTTAGTATAATCAACAAATTCCCAGTTAATCAAACGATTATAGATTGCTGATTTCCCAAAGGCTCCTAACGTATCAATATAAACAAGATCAGATTTTTTGTTTTCTCCTGTAATAAGAGAAGATTTATTCTTATATTTTCTATTAAAGTCTTGACGAACTGTTGGAAACATTACAGCAAGGGCAACTAATTTTGAGGCAAGCACTCGATTGTATGGAGGGATGGCTCCTAAAATATAGGCTGTCATACAGTTATACAGTCGTTTCAATTTCTGATTCTTTGTCCAATTAATAGAATTTTCATCTCGTACTCCCAAACCAATTACAGGGTCACAAAGTCCAATAATCCCGATCAATTTATGATTTTGGCTATCAAAAACAAAATATCGAATCCGTCTACCATAACCATTTGTAACGGGTATCGACCAGTGAGATATAGCATACGCCCATAGTCTTTGATGTTCTGCTCTGGGTTCAACAAGGACAAGATATGGATCTATTTTAGATATATCAATATCTGAAGATTCTGCTAGATATTTCTGAACTTTACATTTATATTGCTGACCCTTTAAGTTTGTTTGTTCAGAGAGTTTTCTTTGGACTTCTCTAAAATCATTAAAATTATTTACAATGATTTTGTTATTTTCTCGATCCCAAAAAACCCCATAATCTTCTAGGTTTTGGATAATCTGTTCTTTGATAAGAAGTTTATGATCAGTTGTAGAAAAATCATTATTTTCCATTAATTAAATTTAGATTCTCTATAAACTTTTGATTCTACAAGCTTTTCAAATTCAGTTACTCGTACCGGCAGGGCGAAAGCTTGATCAGATGAAACCATGTAGAGATTACCTGCAATTGTCTCGCGCTGAATAAAGTTGGATATCACCCCATCATAATTGATATTAGACTTTACCAGTGCTTTAATATCGTCAGAATTTCCCATATGAAAAGCAAAGAAATTTTCTGCTTGGGTTCTAATTTCATCAGAAATAGCAGATGGACGTTGTGTTACAGCGACTAATCCCAGCCCAAATTTGCGTCCTTCTTTGGCAACTCTAACAAATGGATTGGCATTACTCTTAACGAATTCCTGAGATAAAACATTTTGGGCTTCTTCTACAAATACAACGGCATTGACAACTTCTTCTGGTTGATCTGAAGTGAATTTTTCCTTGTTGCTTTCAAACAATTTCCGAACCAGAATAGTTGAAATAATGCTGGCATCCATGTTGTCTTTTAGGGACAGGTCAATGATAACAGTCTTTCCTTGCTTCAAATATTTGAATACATCTTCTATGAGATTTGATCCTCCAGAATGTAAATTACCTTCATCAATTAAATGACGAATCCTTTTCCGAATTGCCATAATTGTTTTCCTGGCAGATACATCTTCTTTAATGTTGCCATTTTTATCTGTTTTCTGTTCGCCAAAGAAATCCGAAAAATCTCGATAAAGATTGCTTGGAGTTTGAACATAGTTATCAATATTTCCCACAAAATTAGATACACCCTCTTCATCAAGGTAGAGAAGAAAAGCTTTCATTACTTCAGAGAAACCACCACCAAAATTTAATATGTCCCCTACTGCTAAGTGCCTGTGCATATTGAGCGTAACTTTACCACCGGAAATAAATCGATTCTGTTGTGTATAAATTTCTGGTAACTTTTTGTCCGTATACACGACAACATTATCGCGAATTGAATTTTCATCGATATCTCCCAATCCGTATGTAGCTGTGCCACGCAAAAAATATTCGCCATTCAAATCAAAAATCAATTTTCCATATGACTTATTGCGAGTCATATGATAAAGGAGTACCTTAACAAGATTAGTTTTGCCAAAACCTGATTGAGCAAATACCATCGTGCGTTTGTTACGCAATTTATCAATTTGGAAAAGAATAGGGCCTTTGTCCTGAAAAATAGTTTCTCCTACACAAAGATATCCAATTTCAGCGCCATTTTCATTGGTTTTGTTGAGAATTGACTCTATTTCGCGTTTGTTTAGATGTCTTGCAATATAAGAAACTGTGGGAAGTTTCCTAACAGCCGTTGTGAAAGCAATGGTAGATCCGCTATCTGTAAATGTTCCTAGAATCCGAACTTTGTAGGTGTAACTGAACATTTTCTGTTTGTCTCGCTCAGAAAGCTCTCTTTCTGCAATTCGAGCATAATGTACTGCTACTAACGTTTTTTCCTGTGACTTAAAGATAGGATCTTCATCATAAATTTCTGCTTCGACCCTAGCAAGATACTTTGTATTTCCTTCATCTTTGGGTGTCAGAACAATAAAGTCGCCAGTTTGTGGACTAGCTTTAGCATCCTCATAGGATGAGTATATCAATAGGGCATCTTCAGTTGTCTTCTGCCCATATAAAACACCAAAATCTACTTTTCCCATTGCGTTCGCTCCTAAAATCTGTCGTGTGTGTCTAAAAATAGATTTTCAATATCGACGTTATCCATTCTCTGATCCTTATAAAGAGAGTATTTAAGGCGAGCAATTATCTCATCTTTAAAATTTCTTTTCAAGGATATGAAATTATGTACTTCACATAATGGGTAGGGATAGCCAAGAATATAGTGTTCTTGTGTAAGCCGAGTTAGCTCCTTAAATATTAACTCAAGTTCTTCCCTACATCTTTCATATGAGCCGGCTCGGATTTGTGGAATAGCATCAAAAATATTCACATCAGCTATAAGCCAGTCATAGTTTTGGAGCTTTTCTACATAATCTAATCTCGCTGCCATAAATAGCCCAAATCCTCTTCCTCCACTAATTGATTTTTTAATAAACATATCTCCCTGATATGCTGCTTTAAGAACAACATCAGGGATTTCAAACCAGCAGCAGAGTTTTTGGCGTTTGGAGTCTGTTTGTACAAAAGGATACTCAGGCTTAAGCTGATCTTGCAGATAATTATCAATTTGTCTGAATGTATAAGCCAGTTCCATTTTTACTGGAGATTGCTTAGTCACAGACACTATTTTTATCTGTTTTTTATGAGCATACTCGCCCAATTTTACTAAGTATTTCTGCTTTATTTGGAGGGGACGTAATGTACCATCTCTTAAAATAAAATCCCCAGCTTTTGTTTCTGGCAGATCAATCACTTCTAAAATCAGTGCAATCTCTAGGACTTCCTGACAGAATCCGAGCAACGTTGATAAGTTTGTGCAAATTAGTTCTTTTTTATAGGGAAAAATATTTTCTGGTGAATCTTCCAGAAATTTGAATAGATATTTTATTGGCTCTAAGGTTAAAAATTCATTATAAATGGCATTTAAGTGATTCTGATGTGTGATTAAAATATTCTGCGGATAGTATGCCTGTCCAAGTACAACGGGATCGTCTAATGAATTCATCCTAATTTGCTTACCTTGATGAAAGCAAACGTAACCAGCAGCATAAATTGCTATGGCTAAACCATTATAAAACTGCTCACTGTTGTAACTACCATCTATCGCGTAGAACCTTCTATCGCTATCATCAATTTTGTCAAACTGAATAATTTCAAAAATTTGAGGCGTTTCTATATTCCCTTCATGCCCAATAAGTGGAATACCGTAATTTTTATTGCTTCTGGTATTAATGTGTTGAGCAACTTGCTCGATAGCACTATCAGGGATCTGTTTTCCTGCCATATTTTAGTAGTAGTTTCACACAAATACAATCTGTTGTAACAGTAGCCACCCCGACATTTACGCGATCGCTCTGCACCTTCACCACTACCATCTCATCACAAGATAGGTTCTTTGTCAACTCTTCTGGTAAAAGGCGACCAAAAGAGGGTTTCAGCGATCGCACTACTCGATCGATTCATGAAAAAAATTAGCCTTCAGATTTGATATTACTCCCAGTAATTTTCCCAATCATCCTTAAAAGCTTGCTGCAATCTCTGCATATACGCATCAGTCTTAATCTTCACCATCGATCGTCCTTTTTGTGCATTCCCGCAAACGAATTAGCACCAAAAAACTCTGCAAACACAGTAATTTCAGGGCAGTGATACAGTTCATTCTCTCGAAATTTTGAAGGGGTAAAAAGTTAAGCTTAAAAACTTAACTTTTTACTCACTGATATCTAAGCAACCTCTACGAACACACCGCTGCGAGCAAACTCCTCTTCTTCAGGACTGAAGACGGGAGCTTGATCCACAAGATCGGGGTCAAAGTAATATGTCTCTTGTAAGAATTGTCCGGTGACGATCGCCTCCTCCAACTCCTTGATATAATCTTGGGCAACTAAGCAAGCCTCCTTGATGCCTTCCTCATCCCGCTTATCCAAGAGCTTTTGCAAAGTTGTTCTCACCCCTGTCAGTCGTGCTGCGGGTTTGAGCATACCGTAGAGGCGGTACATCCGATCGGTGGCAATGCTGATGTGTTTGAGGGCCTTGGCTCGTGCTAGCTCAGAGTCAATACTGGGCCAATAACGGGTGGTATAAAATGCTTTCTCATCCTTGTGATACCACTCCTCCGATCGCGCAATTGATGAGGAGACAGTATTGTGCAGCTTCCAGAAGAATAAGCGCAGGGAATCGCCATCTACTACGGTGGACAGCTTTGCCTCCATTGATACCTCAAAGTTATTCAGACGCGGGTCACGCCCAAGCACAAGGTACTCCACAGGGTACATTTCCACCTCCTTATTCTGCACGACGTAGGCGTTGAGGTGGTGGCGGCAGTAGGGGCAGGGATACATAGTGGCAAACAGCTTGAAAAAGTCCTTGAAGATGGCCACCAGAGTTTTTTGCTGTTTGGGGGTCTTCGTAGAGACGATTTCAGCCGTAGTGTGGAAGAAACGCCACACCGCAGGGCCAATATAGTAAGGGAAGCTGACGCGCATTTGTGAATTCTTTATTTCACTGCGATCGAGATACACGTCGATAAATGACACATATTGCGAAAGTTCGCCAGACTCGCGCCCAAACTCCATGCGTTCGCGCCGTTTCTGTACCCCATTTAGGTAGTTGTGCGTCAAGCGCCATGCCTGTTTGAGCATCAGTTGCTGTTTTGGAGCGCATTTGGGAAAGCTTTCTATAACATCCGCCCCATAGCGCCCAAATTCCCCTGACGTTTTAGTGGCTTCGTACCACTGGTTTAAAGCCGTTTCGTCAGGCACCGTGTTCAAGGGGATGTCTGCTGCGGTGCTGACGCTAAAGGCAGCCAGCAACTTCGGCATAAAGTCTTCATACCAATAGGCGACTGGCATCATCGCACCATCGATTTTCTCTGAGGCATCCGAGAGGATGACGCGGTTCCACTTCTTCAGGTAATCTTTGGGATTTCCCTCGGATTGGGCTGGTGGCGGTGCCATTTCCTCACTCAGCTCCATTTTTCGCAGTCGGTTGAGTTCGTTGATGGCAAGCACGCCCTCAGCGATGTCGCGCAAGTTGAGACTCTTCTTCTTGATGGTGATTGCAAACTCGACTCCCGCGGCAAACTTTTCCTTGGCGGTGGCAGATTTACCCCGCGCCTCCAACATGGCTTTTTGTTCTGCCAACATTTCTGGAGTTTTTTCGATCGTCTTCCACTTCTTGATGCGAGCCTCTAGTCTGGCATATTCATCTTCGATCGATTTCACGACTGCATCCAGTACAGGGTTGCACGCAGACTCTACGATACCTAATCCTTTATAAAGGGCGATCGCAGTTTTGACAAATTGCACAAAATCAGCGATTCTGTACGGCAAATTTCTCACGCGCAGGTGAGTCTGGTGGTTGGCGGAGAAACTCTCGCGGAAGCTGCGGTAGGCGGCTCCCTGGATCAGACGAAACAAACCAATCTGCATCTGTAAGCGGGACGTACCGCGCTTCTTCTCAGTTTGTGGGTGTTGGGCGAGTAGTTCTTTTAGCCGCGCTATTTCTGGATTGCTATCGGTGGGTGCTTCTTCTAGATTAGGTTCAATAGTGGCAGAAGCTGCCTCATCGATCGCAGTTGCTGTACTTGCGATCGCAGCGGCTGTACTATCTGAAATCTCGGTTGTCTGTGTACTGACAACTGGAACGGGCGAGTCTTTATATCCGGTTGCGAGCTCTGACTCATCCGGTACCAGTTTGCAGAATTCCTCAAAGTCAATTGAGGCATCGCCATCATTGTCTACCTCTTTGATGATCTCATCCAGCTCTTGCTCTGTGAGCCCAAACTGGCTCATCACACCCTGCATCTCGTTTTTAGTGATTTGACCGCTGCCATCCTCGTCAAATACACTAAATGCCATTTTGAGACGACTCTGGCGATCGCCCTGCTGGGACACCATCAGCATTTTGAATTCCTCAAAATCGATACTGCCCGACAAGTCTACGTCCACTTCCTTGATCATGTCGCGCAGATCGGTTTCGTTAGGACTCTGGCCTAGCGATCGCATCACTTGACCCAGTTCTTCTGATGAGATAGAACCGCTCCCGTCTGCGTCAAATACTTTGAAGGCTTCCCATAACTTTGCCACTTCTTCTTCAGTCATGGCTTTTTTTTCAAGCTCCACAGATGTCATAACTAAATTTTCCCTGATTTTTTTATTGGCTGTCTATTGATTACGACCAATATACTTTAATTCCTGATGACTTACGCAACGGTATTGTCAAATCCCAGGGGATTGCCGACATCTTCCACTTTGGCTTGTGACAGTTGATCTATCAGTTTGATATTACTCCCAGTAATTTTCCCAATCATCCTGAAAAGCTTCCCGTAATCTCTGCATATACGCATCTGTCTTAATCTTCACCATCCACAGATTATTAGAGTTGCTGCCTCCCTTGCACACAACACCTTCATCCACACCGTATTTTCCCTCGCGAATATCATCCATAAACTTGCCAGTTAATTTGCCACGATAAATCACTCGCGCAATATTTAATTTACCAAAGTCCTGAATAAACCGATCGGGAAGAACCATACCGCCCTCGGTTTCCACATCAAAAAGCACTAATTGTTTGCGATCGTCCTTTTGGTGCATTCCCGCAAACGAGTTAGCACCAAAAAACTCTGTAAACACAGTAATTGCATCACAGTGATACTGTTCGTTCTCTCGAAATATAGACTCTAACGGACTAGCAAAATCTCTCTTAAATATTTCAGGTGCTGCTTCTAAACCTGGATGTGCAGCATTAAATTCTGCAATTCCCATTTCATCCAAATCAAATCTACTGCGGCGCATACCAAAAGCATACCAACCGAGTTCAAATTCCCAAACCCAATGAAAATTAGTGCCATCGTACTTTTCAAAAGCTATACATTGTTCGTTAGGGCAATTTTTACTATCTGGAATTTTGGGATATGCAAGCTGAATTCGTGTCATATAGAGGAAGGAAGTTCGGCAACGGATTCGCTCGACGGATGTAACGGATGTAACGGATGTCAGTCCGAGGGAAGTCGGAAGAAGGAAGAAGGAAAGGGTTTCTAACAGTTTCCCCCCTTCCCCTTCTTTCCTAAAAATCCCTCAATTGAGCAGTTTGAACCGCAATATCTTTCGTCTGGGCACCGCGGCGCACCTTCAGCTTGAGAATTTGACCGATTTGGCTGTTTTCCACCAAATTTTGCAACTGTGCCGGCTGTGTCACTTTCTCGCCGTCAATTTGAACGATCGCATCTCCCTTCAGAATCCCGGCTTTCTCAGCAGGCGTATTGGGCACCACTCGCATCACCAATACCCCTGTAACTTCCGGCACGATCGCAGGAGCATTGGGGTCAGCATTATTCTCTCTGGCCATTTCAGGAGTCAAAGCAATCATCTGAATCCCCAAAAACGGGTGGCTGACTTGTTCTCCCTTGGCTAACTGCGCGTAGATAGCCTTGGCTTTGTCGATCGGAATTGCAAACCCAATACCCATTGCATCAGCTCGAATCGCCGTGTTGATACCAATCACTTCTCCCCTGCTGTTTAACAGCGGGCCGCCGGAATTGCCGGGATTGATGGCCGCATCCGTTTGAATGAAATCGAGCCGCTTGTCGGGGATGCCAACGGCTGCACTGGAGCGTTTGAGAGTGCTGATAATGCCCAAGGTGACGGTGTTGTCAAATCCCAGAGGGTTGCCCACGGCGATCGCCCAATCTCCCACTTTCACCGCGTCGGAATCTCCCAAGGTGGCCGTCGGTAAGTCTAATTGCTTAGTATTAATTTTGACAACAGCCAAATCTGTTACTTCGTCAGTACCTTGCACTTCTCCTGGAAATGTCCTGCCGTCGTTTAAGGTGACAGTCACTCGATCGGCTTTGTCAACTACGTGAGCGTTGGTTAAAACAATCCCGCTTTTGTCAATGATGAAGCCGGAACCTTGACCGCGCAACCGTTCTTGTCTGGGGGTCATGCTGCGCAAATCTTCTCCCAAAAATCTGCGGAAGAAGGGGTCTTCCATTAACGGGTCGAGGTTGCGACTGACAGTGCGCTCGGTATCAATGCGAACAACTGCCGGCCCGACTCGCTCGACTGCCGCCGTCACAAAACTGTTGGTATTTGTCGCCGCCAGGATTTCCGGGCTCTGCAGCGCTAGCATTTGCGGATTTGGCAGAGTCGCTGGGGAACTCAAATCTGCTTGCTGCACGGCTGTTATTGCCATTTCCCGCGAGTTTGGCGGATTTTTGTCAATTGCTAAAGCCAGTGCAGGATTGATTGCTAGAACGCTCAGGGCGATCGTCATTCCTAAAATTAGGGCGAAGTGGCGATCGCCGGTGCGGGGTGCGCGGTCAAAAAACTTAAATAGTCGCATAGCGTCAATCTTTGTTACTCTGAGTTATTCTGGTGAAGGTGTGCGAAGGTGTGCGATCGCGCCCGCTTAATTATTTGCGGCTCTCTAGATCCTAAATATATTTTGACAGTTACAATACATGAGTCAGCAGCTTTGACTAATTCAACATATTCTCAATTCTAACTTGAAAATTTTCTTGACTAACATCAGTTTCACAAAATAATGCAACACTAGACACGGGAGCCAACCCTTACCGAATAACTCATTCCGAAATCTAAAATCTAAAATCTAAAATAGCATAACCCCAATGATTGTATCTGATACTTCTACTGACAAATCCTTGCCCTCAAATTCCCACCACCATCACAATGAATCGGCCCACCCTCACCATCACGATGAAGAATCGATGCGGCGGTTGGTAAATCGCTTATCTCGCATTGAAGGACACGTCCGCGGTATCAAAACAATGGTGCAAGAAAACCGTCCCTGTCCCGAAGTTCTCGTGCAAGTTGCAGCAGTTAGAGGAGCCCTAGATCGCGTAGCGAGAATCATTCTTGACGAACATTTAACCGAGTGCATCGCCCGAGCCGCTAAAGAAGGCAATATTGATACAGAAATAGAAGAATTGAAAGCGGCTTTGGATCGGTTTCTGCCTTAATTGCTGCAGATTTTTACCTTTATATAACAAAACCTGCAAATTAGACAAAACTTGCAAGCTATAAATTATGGCACATTTTTTAAGCATCTTTCACAAACTCTGAGAGCGAGTTTGCTTCACAAAACTGATGCCAAAGAAACCCGGTTTTTGCGAAACATCTTGGTTTGCTAGCGCAGTATCTAGGAAGAAACCGGGTTCCTGGCCCGCGCGCGCAATTTTTAGTTCAAAAACAATTAGTTTAGTTTGTATTGAAGATCCAAATCCTCAAAAATTTCAAAACCTGCAAACTTTTGGACGGTGATTGACTTGCTGCGCGAGTATCAACTGTCTAGACTTTCGTCAGCTTGGCTTTTAGCTGATATCTGACTGTTGCGTAAACGGCTTTATAGGAAGCTTCAATGCTGTATTCCTGCTGCAACCACTCTTGAATTTCTCCATAGCTTTTAAAGCCTTTCTGGGGGTCGCTGAGGCGCATTGCCAAACTAGCGCGGGCTAGAGGAGGAATCGCAGGCTTGCGGCCGCCGCTGTGCTTTGTTTCTAGAAGTCCTTCAAGTCCCTCAGAGCGGTATTTTCTCAGCCACCGCTGCACGGTAATTCGGTTGACGCCGATTGTCATTGCTAATTCTTTAACTGTCTTAATTTGACAAATTTTAAACAGGTAAAGTGCTTGAATTTTTTGAAATCCGCTTGCCGTTTTTTGTTCGTTTAACAAGCTTTTCAATTCTTCAATTGTCTCTGTGATGCTAAGTTTACATACTCCAGCCATACCAATTACCTCACGATTTGCGTTATACAATAGGTTTGTTTGACAAGGGATAAAAATCGGCCCCGTCCCAATCGATCGCCTGTTGTTTGCTAATCAAGCAATACACAAGCGCTCTCCATCAATTTTTTTCAGTCATCGGCTTACTCAGACGATAGTAAGCCGGTTCTTGATTTAGCCCGGGGCTGCAACCATATTTTTTGAGAAATTACCTGTTTTTTGGGTAAGTTTTGTCTTCGACGATCGCACCAGCGTCCTTGCTAATACCGATCTTGGTTAACCGTTTGACTGCTACATTCGCTGCAATAGTTAAATTCTATGTGATATCATTTTTGCTATTTTTACTCAACATTTATCATCGTCTTCATGGTGTGTTTCGGTATTTTTTGTGCCGATATTGGCAATTTTTAATCATTACGTGCTAGCAAACAGGTTAAATCTGTACGCCAGCGATCGAAATTTTACACATACATTTCCCTGTACCCATAAGTGCATTTCTGGCTCTCGCTGTGCCATAAATCCTGCGATATCAGCACTTTCATCAATCTGAACAGGTTGCGTCGAGTTACGCTAGAACCGACCTTCGTGCCACAGGCCTGTCTCTGTGAAACTACTTGCTCGATCGCCTGTTGAGTAAAACACGCAGGCGGTGGGATTGTCAATTTCCCAGCCGCACGGTACCATTATCGGCTATTTTTTGGGCTTTGTCGCGATCGAAACGGTTGTTTCTATGTGATACTACTAACATCAATTAGCGATCGCGGTCACACCATTCCTCAGTAAACTCAACTATACGCAAGAACTTATGGCCTCGATCGCCCTTTTGAGTTAAGATGTTTGATTTACTCAAAAAGTGCGATCGAGGTTGTTAAAAAAATTAATCTTAATTTTTGTTAATTCAGGGGCAAAGAGAATCTTGTTTTGCGCTTCTACTCCCCAAACAGTCTCAGAGTTCTGGGCCTGTGAACCTGTCAGCATCTAAAATCTCAAATGGCAGAACATCCGGTATAACCAACCAACTGACAGTATTCTGCATTTAAAAGGTGTAGAGAAGGCAAAATGAAAGTTGACGAACTGCTCAAGCTATACGCAATAGGAGAAAGAAATTTTAGTGGGGTCTACCTGCACGAAGTATACCTCTACGAAGCAGAATTGATTGGAGCCAATCTGTATGAAGCAGACTTGATTGGCTCCAATCTCAGCAAAGGCAAACTCAGCAGAGTCAACTTTGGCAAAGCCAATTTGTCCAAAATCAATTTGAGCAGAGCCGACTTAGCTGGAGCGGACTTCACAGAAGCACTTTTACTGGAAGCTAACCTGTACAGAGCAGAGTTGATGGGAGCAAATTTGAGCAAAGCAGACTTGAGCGGTGCTTCGCTGATCCAAGCAACTTTAATTGGAGCCAACATATCTCGGGCAATACTCTGCCGTACAGACTTGCACGGAGTAAATCTTTACGGAGTAAACTTGCGGAGGGCGGTGCTGACAGAAGCCGATTTAATTGGCGCAAACCTGAGCAAAGTAGACCTCAGCGGAGCCGACTTAATGGGAGCGAGCTTAATTAGGGCAGACTTGACAGAAGCGATTTTAAGTGCGTCTGATTTAAGCGGGGCAAATCTCCTAGGAGCAAACCTTACAAAAGTTAACCTGAACGGAGTATATCTTAAGGGTACGACGATGCCCGACGGCACGATCCACGACTAATTTATCAGAAAATTGGGTTGAAAACCCCGTCCTTTGAGGACGGCTTTTTTGCATTGTTAAGTAAAATAACAAATCCATCTTCACAAATGAATATGGTAGAGTATAGCAATCAGACAAGATGTAAAAACCTACCTCCGGACTGGGGGAAAGTCTACGCCCAAAACATTCACAGAGGAGATATGATTGTGCGCGTAACGTGCAAATGCGGTCAGCCTGGGAACCCTAGCAATAGGGATATTAAGACCCAAATGTCTTAAGAATCCTCGTGCCCGATTGCCGAGGAGTGTCAAGTTTTAAATTTTATGGTTGGTGAGAACCGCTGCTCAAGGGTAACAGCAGTTGACATTTTACCTAGACTTACCTAGGTTTTAGTAACTAAAACCTAGGTAAATTGACGAACAGACTAATTAGCGTTGGTGATTTCGATCGAAAGAGAAGGTGCAACCTTTGAAAAAGACCTCGCCAGCGACGTTTCGGAAATAAAAGAAACTCATTGAAAAACTTGCAAATCCTGCGCGAAGCGATTAATATACTAGGATGCAACCACATTGAAAGGTCGAATCAATGGCTACCTTAACTTATTGTAAAGGCTTGCCCACGCCAGCAGATGAACTCAACGAACTTGGATTTACAGATTTCGAGATGTTCTTGGAAGCTTACGCCCCAATTTTCAGGGCTGCAAGTATTGAAACAGTCAACCACTTACTTTTAAATACAGAATTCAAGAAGTCCGACTGGAACACACACTTACAGCAAACCTACGGCATCAATAAGCGCCATGCAAATGGCGTAATCAGTGCTGCCAAAGGTCGTGTAGACGGCGCTAAAGAACACAAAAATTTACACATAAAGACTCTTGAAGGAAAGATTAAATCCATTAATGCATGGCTCAAGAAAGCCGAACGTAAGTTGGCCTTAGCCCGTAAATTTTATGCCAAAAAAAAATGGCAGAATTCAAAGACAGGTTGTAATTTTCCCATAGCTTGCTCGCTCCAATACAAATCTACCAATTGGCAGAGTTTACGCTTTCAAATACACCATAAAAAGCGTAGACTGACCTTGTTAACGAATAGGCTCGAACACTTAAGAGTCAAGCCAATCAAAGTCTTCGTCCCTCACGGTGATATTTTTGTCGTCGGCTCTAAAGACGAGTCTTTTGGCAATCAAGTCTCCCAGTGGAATGGGAAAAAAATAACCTTTAGAGTTCCCAAATGCTTAGAGTCACGATTCGGGAAAGCTGTATCTTCGGAGGTTGGTGATTTCAATCGCAACATAAATAGACTACCAGAATGCGGGGCTAAGACCTGGCATTTCTACCGTAAAAACGGAAAGTGGGTTATTGCCGTGCAATTTACTCCCAAGCCTGTGAATCAAGTTTCTAGAAATAGGATGTACGGTTGCATTGGTATCGATATGAATCCTGGTTCTCTTGGGTGGGCGTATGTTGATACTGAAGGGAATCTCAAAGCCAAAGGGCAGATTCCATTGCAGATGGGCTTACCGAATGGCAAGCAGCAGGCTCAGATTGTTAATGCCTGCTTGCAACTAGCAATAAGAGCCACGGAATTTGAATGTCCCGTAGTTTGTGAAGAACTTGATTTATCAACAAAAAAGCAATCTCTGGGAGAGAGAAGTAGAAAGTACGCTCGGATGTTGTCGGGCTGGGCATACAGTGAATTCTACAAGCAATTGGGTTCTATTTTGTCGAATCGTGGTATTGAGTTGATTGCGGTCAATCCAGCTTATTCAAGCGTTATCGGTTTGGTGAAATACCTGAGAATGTATGGATTAGCGAGTGACGAAGCGGCTGCACTGGTAATTGCTCGTAGGGCTATGAAATTAAGTGAAAAAATACCTCGCTCCTTAACCGCCTATTCTGAGGTGAACTCAGAAAAGCACGTCTGGAGCGAGTGGAACCAACTAAATAAAAAGATCAAACGTTCCGCTAAAATATCACGTCGTTGTGATTATTATAGCGTTTTTAACTGGAGTTTCTTGGTCAACCTTGACCAGAGAGGAAGCGTAAGCGCTAAGAAAGAACGTTTAAAGCTTATACCGCAGAGCTTACCCAGGTTTGCCAGGTTTTTCTAAGCGGTAACAAGCTTTTTGTTACCCTTATTTATTGGTGGCGAAATGTTTATTTGGCAATCTGTTGAGGACGTTAATTTTAATGTATCGGCTTGGACGCATTCAGGTCAAAGAAACCGGGTTTTTACCCTATCTGTGGACTACAACGCGCATATTTTCCTAAAAAACCCGGTTTCCGATCGCCTGTGCGTAAGCCCTATGTATAATGTCTAGAATCAGGTAATATTTAGCAATATCTGTTATCTTGACTTTCACTTGCTGTGATAAAAGCTATTTTAGATTTAATATTTGGGATTTTGGACGGATTAATATGAAACTAAGAATCCTTGCTGCTGCAACGCTGCTGAGCACGATCGCGCCTCTAGCTCCTGCAATGGCCGAGAACATCCAACACACGCAACAATTACTAGCCACGAAACAGTGCCCCAACTGCGACCTGAGCAGTGCCGGTCTGGTTTTAGCCAACTTAACAGGAGCGAATCTCAAAGGAGCTGACTTGAGATTGGCAAATCTCAGCCGAGCCAACCTCACCGGAGCCGACCTCAGCGGAGCCAATCTCAGCGGCACAAGTTTGTTTGGTGTCAACCTCACCGGAGCAAACCTCAGCGGAGCAAACCTCAGCGGAGCTGACTTGAGAAGCGCCTATCTCAGCAATGCCAATTTAACTGACACCAATTTAACTAACGCCCAATTGCTGGGAGTTAGGGGAATGCCAACTAATATCGGCAGCGCGGAAGATTTCTATCGCTTGGGAGTAATGGAAGCTCAAGCGGGAAACTACAGAAACGCCATTGATTATTACAATCAAGCCCTGAATATGAAATCGGATCTAGCCGCCGTTTATTTCGCGCGCAGTATGTCTCGGGCTGATTTGGGAGATTTCGCCGGGGCGACTCAAGATGCCGATCGAGCTAAGCAACTCTTTACCGATCAAGGAAATCCCCAAGGTCAGGAATTGTCAAAGCAGTTAGCCGAAGCCATTGTGGCGCGCCAAAAACCAACCGAGCCGCGCACTGGGGGTAACGGCAACTTGATGAGTCTTCTCGGCTCCCTCGGTTCGGTTCTGGTGAAGATACTCTTGCCTTAAGCAGAGCTTGCTAATTCACCGGAATCTCGATCCAGAACTCTGTACCGCGACCTGGCACAGAAATACACTTGAGTGTTCCTTGGTGTTTCTCAACTACAATTTGATAACTGATAGAAAGTCCTAAACCCGTCCCCCGACCGACGGGTTTAGTCGTAAAAAAGGGATTAAATATGTGAGAAATCAACTCTTTGGGAATGCCGTGACCATTGTCTGCAATGCAAATTCCTACTGTTGTTTCATCGATTAATTCGGTACGAATCCGAATGGAAGGGTAGGAAAAATCAGGAATCAAAGACTCGCTGCTACCATTTATATCTGCAGGTTCTATCTCCGGTTTCTGAGAGCTAAAATATGTTGCTGCTGCGCTGGCAGAGAGTCCGGGAACATTGATAATTTGCTCTTTTTGTCCCATTTCTAGCGCGTCAATGGCATTGCCGAGCAAATTCATAAATACCTGATTTAGCGAGCTCGCATAGCATTCTACTAAGGGCAAATTGCCGTATTCTTTGATGATTTCTACGCTGGGGCGATCGGACTGGGATTTGCATCTGTGTTGCAAAATCAACATGGTACTGTCGATGCCTTCGTGAATATCAACAGGTTTCTTTTGAGCTTGATCGAGTCTAGAAAAATTCCGCAAAGATACAACTAACTGGCGGATGCGCTCAGATCCGACTTTCATGGAAGTCAAAATTTTGGGCAAATCTTCGGCCAGAAATTCAACGTCGATGGCTTCGGAGCACTCGCTAATTTCTGGGTGGGGATTGGGATAGTGCTGGCGGTAGAGTTCCACCAAGCAGAGCAAATCTTTGCTGTATTCGCTGGCGTGGGAAAGATTTCCGTAGATAAAGTTAACGGGGTTGTTGATTTCGTGGGCGACTCCCGCCACCAGTTGTCCGAGACTGGACATTTTTTCGGTTTGAATCAGTTGGGCTTGGGTATTGTTGAGTTCTGTGAGGGTTTTAGCTAGCTGTTCGGCTTTGTCTCGATCGGCAGTTGCGGCATTGAGACTTTCTTGATAAAGTTCTGCTTGGTGAATGGCGATCGCAGCTTGAGAGGCCAAATGTTGCAGCAACTCTTGTTCTGCTGTTTGCCAAACCCTCGGCGCGGAACACTCGTGGGCTATCAGCAACCCCCAACATTCGGTATCTGTGCCCATCATCGGCACAATTAAACTTCCCCTCACCTGCAATTTTTCCAAAAATTCGCGGTGACAGGGCGTTAAATCCTCAGTCTCAATATCGTTAATTGCTCGCACTCGTCCAGCTCGGTAAAAGCACTCTGAGCCTTCGGGGAAGCATTCTTGTGGAGATTTGAGACCTAAAATTGACTCCCACTCGCCGCGCACAGCTTCGACAACTACCTCGCCCTGTTTGGCGGCGGTAAATTGATAGATTACGGTGCGATCCGTATCGAGCAAAACTCTCACTTCCCGCACAATAGTTTGGAGGATGGTTTTTAAATCTAAGGTGCTGCGAATTTGGTCTCTAACTCTGGTCAATACTCGAGCAAAGTCCAAGGATTTTTGCAATTGGGCGGTACGTTCTTGAACTTGGCGCTCCAAGTTGGCATTCAGGGCCTGCACTTCTTTATAAAGTAGGTACTGCCCAATTGCCGCACAAAATTGGCTGCCGATCGCTAAAGCTTGCTCGATATCTTCCCGTTTCCACTCTGGCGACTGACCTTTTTTGATTTCTCGCCAGACTTCAAAGGATTGTCTGGGAAGGGTTTGTGCAGCGCTGCTGTCAAAGCGCCCCGCCCACATTTTTTCGGTATCAATTTCATTGCGAAAAATGGTCAAACAGCCTACTACTTGTTGTTCGTGGTGGAGGGGAATTACCAGCAAACCCCGAATTTTAGTAGCTTGGAAAGCTGGGAATAAAACTCGAAATTGAGATTCTTTGTAGAGGTCTGTAATTATCCAAGCTGGGAATTGAGAATTAGTAAAAGTTGAGAATTTGGGAATTTTTTCGGTGTTTTTGAATCCTTTGCTCAGCCATTGCTGCCAGAGCGGATGAGCTTCGATCGCCCCTGGTGTTTCTCCGTTGGAAAGTGTGGGTTGCTCGCCGGTGGCGAACAGTTCAAAGCTAGGCTCGCTTTGGGCAGCAATGGCAAATGCTCGATCGCCCTTAACCGATAACTTGTCGCTGTTTTTGACATTCGGGGCGTTGAGATAAATTCTGCCACCGCTGCCACCAAAGGCTGCTACAGTGGCCTCTAAAGCCTGTTGCAGTTGAATATTGGCGTGACCGTACAACATGGCTGCGATGCGGCTCACGGTGGCTTCGCGGGCTGCTTGAGAGCGGATTTGGTGGAGCAGGCTCGAGTGGCCGATCGCATTTGACAGTTGATCTGCTACGAGCTGAACTACTTCTAAATCTGTGGGTAAAATATTGCGGGGAACCGAGTGGTGAGCAACTAAGAGTCCCCACAGTTCGATGTGAGTTTGGCGATCGCTTCCCGGCTCGTATCTAGTCACGCACGCGGGGGCTTCGCACATATCTTCTGTTTGGCTGTTTTTCGACACGATCCGGCGGTGCAAAATCGGCACGACGAAGGAAGATTGTACTCCCATTCCCATCAGGTAAGCTGCGTGGCAAGGATCGAGCGATCGGTAGTGCGTTTCTTCGTTTAATAAAGGTTGACCAGTATCGGCGGCATCGAGGGGACTCAGGACGATCGTCCCGGAGTTAACATCTACGATCGTCCGCTGGCGCATCCTGACATACATCTCCCTGGCGTGGGGGGGGATGTCGTCTGCTGGAAAGTGCAAACCCTTCAAGGAAGGGAGACGGTTGTTATTAATTGATTCGGCAACAACTTCTCCGCTGCAGTCGGGACTAAACCTATAAATCATGATGCGATCTGTTTTTAAAAAAGACCGCACTTCTGCTACCGCAGTGGTTAAAATATCTTCTAATTCTAGAGATTGGCGGATGCGTTCTGTGATCCGCCGCACCAAAATTTCTCTGTCTAGTTTATGATTTAATTCTTCTTGTGTGTTTTCTGTCAGTTGCATAAATCTCCTTTGGCAATCATCAGAATTACGATAAAAATAAGAAGTTTTGATATGCTGTCAGATCGCTCTGACGAGCACTGCACCTGCCTGATTTTTTAATTTAACCGATCTGTAGAATGAATCGGGCGCGCGCGCGGCTTAGAGAGGACGCTGGAGCGCTGGGGGGACGGAAAATGTGCGATCGCCCCGGTTTAGTCTTTGCCTTCAACAGACCAAGAAGCTTAACCGAATGATAATTATTATTATAATATTCTCATAAATTTCTCGCAATCTTAAAATCTCACTCTCATAATTATTAATCATCAAGGTAACTTGACATTTGTTTGTCTAACTTCATATAATAATCAAAAAAAAAAGGAATTGGAGTTTCTCTCAGCCTCCCAGACGCTGACCAATTTCGTGTCGCACGCTCATCAAAATTTTACCCAAATGATTTTGGCCTGTTCCATCGCAGCCGCAGCCCCAGTAGTAATCGGTTGGCGAATCCTCCACAATCACTCGCTCCCCCGTACCCAGAAGAATAGCTTGAATATCTCGATGAGCGAGAAACTTAGTTAAAATTGCTTCGCGCATAATCGGAATTTTCACCGCTTCCCAATCGTCGCGAATCCGGTGATGGGGATCGCGACCTAATTGGGCTGCTTCTTGAGGAGTTGCTACGCCTCGAATCGCCGCCACTAATCTTCTATCGACGCTACCAACAAATTTGTGGGCTTGATAGTAATGTTCCACGGTTAACCAATTTTGACCGCCCAGGAAAATCTCATGCGGTGAAAAATTGGAAAAGCAGCCGTAAGGCTCCTCTACTTTATAAAAATAAATTATCATAATTATTTTAAATTTTCTAGGATAAGGAAGATGCAACAATCGCGGACGCACGCGCCCAGATATTCAAACAGGTTTCAACCTGGTTTTATAGTTGAGAAACCAATATTTTTCTGAGAAACCCGGTTGAAGAGCGCAAGTCCCGATGGAAAAGGGAAGGTGAAATAAAAAGGTAATACGATGTCCGGTGAATTACCGGATCTAAAAAATAATTATTGGGAGCAGGCCCGAAAGCCTGCTCGCTTACTGGCTTTTTAGGATAACTGCACTAAACAGTCGTGATATCTTTCTCTTTGGCTGCCAGAACTTCTTCTATTTTGGCGACATACTTGTCCGTCAGCTTTTGAATTTTGTCTTGCAAGTCCCGCGATTCATCTTTAGAGAGATCGCTGCTTTTTTCTTGCTTGCGAATCGAGTCAACCGCATCGCGACGGATATTCCGAATTGCGACTTTACCTTCTTCGGCAAATTTCGAGGCCATTTTGGCAAATTCTTGCCGTCTTTCGCTTGTCAGCGGTGGAATGTTCAAGCGAATAACTGAACCGTCGTTGTTGGGCACGAGTCCTACATCCGACAGAGAAATTGCTTTTTCGATCGATGTTAGTGCTGTGCGATCGAACGGTTGAATGTTGATCGTAGTTGCATCCGGTGTGCCGATATTGGCAAGGGATTTGATGGGAGTTGGTGCTCCGTAGTAATCTACCATGACTCGATCGAGGAGGGAGGAGTTGGCCCGTCCCGTCCTGATAGTATTAAAAGACCGTTGAGTAGCCTCAACTGCCTTTTGCATATGATCTTCTGCTTCAGCTAACTTCACAAAATCCTCCGACAAGGGTTCCAATAGATTCTCCCATTACGGCTCGGTAGATGTTGCCCGATACCGAGAGGTCAAATACCATAATAGGAATATTATTTTCTTTGCACAGGGCGATCGCGGTACTGTCCATCACCCGCAAGTCTTGGTTCAAGACGTGGGCGTAGGTGAGGGTTTGATACCTGCGCGCGTTGGGGTTGAGGTGGGGGTCGCAATCGTAGACCCCATCTACCTTAGTAGCTTTAAAAATCACCTGTGCATCAATTTCCGCCGCCCGCAAAGCGGCTGTAGTATCAGTAGTAAAAAAAGGATTGCCAGAACCGGCACCAAAAATTACTACCCGTTTTTTTTCGAGGTGACGAATTGCCCGCCGCCGGATGTAGGGTTCAGCTACCTCTTGCATGGCGATCGCCGATTGTACCCTCGTTGGTACTCCTGCTTGTTCCAAGGCATCCTGCAAAGTGATAGCATTCATCACCGTAGCAATCATGCCCACATAGTCGGCTGTTGCCCGATCCATACCTGCAGAAGCAGCTTTTACGCCGCGAAAAATGTTGCCGCCGCCGACAACGATCGCGATTTGGATGCCTTCGGACACTACTTTGGCCACTTCCTGGGCGATCGATCCAACGACTACCGGATCGATGCCGTAGCCCAAGCTGCCCATCAGCGCTTCACCGCTGAGCTTCAGCAAAACCCGCTGATAAACCATCCCCATGCCGCCACTATTTTTTCTTTTTGTCTCCACCATAAGATAGCAGCACGGGTGCATTTTGAACATCAATTGCTTGGAACAGGCTGCTGGGAACGGATAAAAACCCGGTTTCTCGGCCTAATCTTCTTTTTGAGCAATCTTAAAGTTAAGGCAGAAACCGGGTTTTTTGGTGAGAAATACGGACTTAATTTATTCCTTGGGAACGAAATCAAGAGAAGCAGAATTCATGCAGTAACGCTGGCCCGTGGGTTTTGGCCCATCGTTGAATACGTGACCGAGATGAGCGTCACAAACAGCACACAGTACCTCAGTGCGGCGCATGAATAAGCTGTTATCCGACTCATTCTTGACATTTTCTTCGTTAATGGGAGCGTAAAAACTCGGCCAACCAGTACCGGAATCGTATTTTGTTTCTGATTTAAATAGCTCGGTGCCGCAGCAAATACACTTATAAATTCCGGGCTTTTTGTTGTCGTGATATTCGCCACTAAAAGCTCTTTCGGTTCCCTTTTTTCGGGTAACTTTGAACTGTTCTGGGCTGAGTTGCTGTTGCCATTCGGCATCGGTTTTTTTAACTTTGTCTGTCATGATTTAATCTTGTTAATTGTTGACTGTTGGCTGTTGACTGTTGGCTGTTGGCTGTTAACTGTTGACTCATGCCTCCATTAATATTAACCTAATTGGCTCCAAATAAACATACCAGGGAAAAGAATTGTCCTTGATCGCCCGCCACTTTTCCTTGAAAAGTTCAGCTTGCAAGTGATAATCTTGGGAATCGTGGGGAGGCGAGTGCAACTTAAGATATAATGTCACTCGGTGCGGAGTTTCTACTGTTGAGGCTACCCAACAAGCAATAGTATTTTCGCGATCGCACCCGCTAACAAAATTGATTTGATGAGCTCGAATTCCGACAGAAACTAGAGATTTGGGAATTGGTTCGACTACAGTTAAAGTGCAGCCCCAGTCGATCGCCTCTACGACAGTTTCAGCAACCGGTTTAGCAGCAGAGAAATTCTTGCAGCCCGTTAACTGCGCGACGGTGAAGTGGCGCGGGCGATCGAAAATGTTCTGTTTGCTATCAAAGGCGATCGCCCTTCCCTCAGCCAAAACCAACAGATTCTCGCACACCCGGTAAACCTCCTCTAAATTGTGACTGACAAACAAAGTAATTCCCCGATAATTAGCCAGAACCTGCATTAACTCCCGTTCCAGTTGACTCCGCAAGTGCGTGTCCAAAGCCGAAAACGGTTCGTCTAACAGCAGTAAATCGGGATTCGGGGCGATCGCCCTCGCCAAAGCCACTCGCTGCTGCTGGCCGCCAGAAAGTTCGTGGGGATAGCGGTTTTCCATTCCCGACATTTGCACCGAAACAAGCTGTTCTTTGACCCGAATCTTTTGCTCGCCTTTAGATAAATGCTGCAAGCCAAAAGCAATATTTTGAGCCACATTCAGATGAGGAAACAAAGCATAGTTTTGAAACAAAAAACCAATACGGCGGTCTTTAGAAGGTAAATTAATGCCCTCTGCCGAGTCAAATAAAACCTTTCCATTAACTGCAATTTTACCGCTGCTGGGAGTTTCCAAACCCGCGATACAGCGCAGAGTCATGCTTTTGCCGGAACCCGACGCGCCCAGAATTCCCAGCACTTCCTGACCGATATCAAAACCGACCTCCAAAGTAAAGCCAGAAAGAGGTTTAAAAATATTTAAAAATAGTCCGCCTTCCAGTTGTTTTTTTGGGGCTTTTATGGTAAATTTAGAGCCAAATTGAGCGAGATTAGATTGCCGTTGATAGTTAGGATTTGGCTTGGACGAAATTCTCGGTAAATAAGTCCAGTAATTAACCAAAGTGAGCACGCTCAAAGCAAGACTGAGAATAATCAAAACCCAAATAGCAGCTTGCCTCATATCCCCAGCTTCCACCGCAAAATAAATTGCCATCGGGATAGTTTGAGTTTGTCCGGGAATATTCCCAGCTAACATCAGCGTCGCGCCGAATTCACCCAAAGCGCGGGCAAATGCGAGAATAGTTCCTGCTATAATTCCCGGCCACGCTAGCGGCAACATAATCCGCCAAAAAACCGTCCCTTCCGAAGCGCCCAAAGTGCGGGCTGCATTGAGAAGATTGGCATCAATTTGCTCAAAAGCCCCCAAAGCAGTTTTGTACATCAGGGGAAATGATACGACTGTGGCAGTAATTACGGCGGCTTGCCAAGTAAAAATTATAGTTAAATCAAATTTTAGAAGAAATTGACCGATCGCGCCATTTCTACCAAACAGCAGTAGCAGCAAAAATCCGACTACTGTGGGCGGCAAAACCAAAGGAGAGATGAAAATGCCTTCAATCAACGCTTTACCTCGGATGCGAGTTGAAAGCATCCACCGGGCGGCAGCTATTCCCAGAAAGAAGGTAAAGAATGTCGCAATAGCGGAGGATTTTAGGGATATCCATAATGGAGATATGTCAAATTCCATATTTTGGATGAACTATCGCAGTTTTGGATGATTTGTGAATGAGATTTTTTTTAACGAACCGCGAAGACGCGAAGGGCGCGAAGGAAGAAAGAGAAGGAAGAGAATCAACTGTAGGGGCGGTGTCCCCGTGCCCGCCCTCCGGGTTTCTAATTAACGAGCTAGACCAAATCCGTATTTCTGAAATACTATTTTAGCGCGATCGCCCGCTAAAAACTCAACAAAGGCTTTTGCTGCGGCGGGATTGCGGCTGTTTTTGATAATTGCTAGCGGATAAACAATGGGCGAGTGCAAGTTTTCTGCCGCGGTTAGTCGCACTGTTACTTTGTCCGATGCTTTGGCATCTGTGGTGTAGACTATACCGGCATCAACGTTACCGCTTTCGACAAATGTTAGCACTTGGCGGACGTTATTTCCCAATACTAATTTTGGCTGCAGTTGCGGCCACAATCCGAGCTTAGTTAGCATTTCCTGAGCGTATTGTCCCGCAGGTACGCTTTTGGGTTCGCCGATCGCAATTTTCTTGATTTTCGCCTCTGTCAACTGTTTAAAATCGCTCAAAACAGCGCCATTTTTAGGAGTAATCAAAACTAGGCGATTTGTCAGCAAATTGCGGCGCGTCTCGTTCATCAGCAAATTAGCTTTTTGTAAACCATCCATTTGTTTAGTCGCGGCGCTGAAAAATACATCTACCGGAGCTCCTTGCTGAATTTGCTGCTCTAGAGCGCCGGAAGCACCAAAATTATAAGTAATAGTAGTATTGGGATTGCTGCTTTGATATACTGTTTTGATTTCTGTTAAGGCGGGCGAGAGACTGATGGCGGCGGATACAGTTAAAGACGTGCGCTGCTGTGCTGTGGCTGGGGAAACATTCTGAAATAAGTTCCAACTAATCAGCAGTACCAGTGTGGCGACGGCTGCGATTATCAAGTTGAGAATACGTTTTCTTTTTAGGTTCATCGGGAATAGTTGAGAATCTTTGATTTTGAATTATATCAAAACCGCTACAAAACTATCTTCCTCTTTTTCTTCCTTCGCGCTCTTTGCATCTTCGCGGTTCGTTAAATAATAGTGCGGTAGGCAGACGGCACCGATCATTAGTGTCAACTTAAATGTGAAAATCTTTGTATTTCTCGTTTATAGCAGAGGCCAGATCCCCCTCGCATCCCCCTTAAGAAGGGGGACTTTGAGCAGAATCTTGTCCCCCCCTTAAGAAGGGGGAGTAGGGGGCAAGCTAAGGGGGGATCTGGCCTTAATCGCTAGACAGAAGACTCGCACTACGTTTGACGTTAAATTCACACTAATGGGCGGTGCCGTGTTCCTACGGATTTCAGGTGTTATCCCTATTGTCGCCACTTGACAGAACAACCGATCGCCTCTGTAATAGAAGGTTCTACCGGTTCGTCTTTGAGCAATTGGTCGATCGCGCTTTGCAGATAAAAAACCTGTGCCGCCGCCGCGTCGTCGGCATTATCATCAATTAAACCTTTATAGCGCAATTTGCCGTCTCGGTCTAACAAAAAAACTTCCGGCGTTTTAGAAGCCCCAAAACTGTGGGCCACATCTTGAGCAACGTCTCGGATGTACGGGAAGTTGAGTTGATTGTCGGCCGCAAAAATTTTCATATTCTCAAAACTGTCGTCTGGATACTGGTTGCAATCATTGGCATTAATCCCGATCAACGTAACAGCTTGATCTTGAAAAGCTACTTGAAGTTCTTTCAGGCGATCGATATACAACTTCACGTAAGGGCAATGATTGCAGATAAATACTACCCCGATTGCCCGAAATTTTTCTAAATAGCGAGCTAAATGGTGAACTTCATCGTCAACTCCCGGCAGTTCAAAATCGGGAGCGTAGCCATTAATTGAAGTACCCGTTGTTTCGATTGGTAAACTCATGTTTTCAGGAGGTTAAGAGCAGTATTTGCGAGCGTGAAAGATGAAATTCTCAGCAATAATCAAATTAGCTGTTTTTGGGTTTTACTTTGATTCTAACCTGGCCAACAGCTTATTTTGATTAATAATTCGCGATTTATTCCTCGTTTTGCTTTAGCCAACCTTGAGCCGCCGCTTGATATCCAATAAGTTTGTAGGTTAATTTGGCGGCGGTAAATTCTGAGACGACAGAATCTACAACAGGTGCTAATTCCATGATGTCACAGCCGATTACTTCGTAGGACTCGAAGACGCGCCGCAAAAATCCGGTTAGCGAATACCAATTTAACCCACCCGGTTCGGGTGTGCCTACCCCTGGAATTAATGTCGGGTCGATGCCGTCTAGGTCGATCGTCAAAAATACTCGTTTGGTTGTTATGCTGGCAATGGCGCGATCTGCCCAATCCGGTTGAGTAGCAATTTCCCGAGCTCGAATCACGTTTAGCTGTTTGGCTTTAATCAAGTCGGCTTCTTCCTTGCAGATAGCGCGAATCCCGATTTGCAGTGTCGGTAAGCCCATATCAACAACCCGCCGCATCACGCAGGCGTGGTTGTGGATCGAGCCTTCGTATTCGTGTCGCAAGTCGCCGTGGGCATCGATTTGCACGACGGTGAAGGGTTCATCCGGGTAGCCTTGGCGGTAGCCTTCGACAATGCCGGCGGTGATGCTGTGCTCGCCTCCGAGGGAAATTACAAATTTATTTTCGGTAATTAGCTGGTGTACGGTTTGTTGCGTGACTTCCAGCATGTCTAAGGATGAAACTGGTTGATGGTTGCGAGTATCGGCGATCGGCAATGCGGTATAAATGCCAACATCGTAGCAGACTTCGGAATCTAGTTCTTCGTCGTAGCATTCGAGCTGGTGTGAAGCTTCTAGCAGTTTGGCTGGCCCGTTTTCACACCCCCGGCGGTAGGTGGTGGTTGCTTCGTAGGGAATTGGCAAAATTACTACTTTGGCTGTGTCGTAGTCGGGTACAATTTCTGACCCCAGAAACGGTACGACAGCAGTGGAAATGATCGTTGGCATAGGGGAAATTTCAATAAGGCAAAATAGTCAGCATCTTTAATCCTGACATAATAGCGGCTCGTAGTGCAAAGGAAGTTCGGCAACGGATGTCAAGGATATAAAGAAGAGGGAAGAAGAAAGAGGATTTAACCGCAGAGGGCGCAGAGGGCGCAGAGAGGGAGAAGGGAGGGAGGCTTTGGGATTTATGATACGGTTTGTAGTAAGGGGTTCAGTCTTTCCTAACTTTTGAATTTTTACTTTTTTACTTCTATGACTTCTTCTACGTTAACTGCTGTTGCACCTCAAACCTGGATGTGGAAAGGTTTTCCCATTTGCTACCAGGCTGCGGGAACCGAGGGCCCTGCGGTGGTGTTTGTCCACGGTTTTGGCGCGTCTTCGGGCCACTGGCGCAAGAATTTGCCGGCATTGGCTGCTGATTGTCGCTGTTACGCGATCGACCTCATCGGTTTTGGCGGTTCTGCTAAGCCCGCGCCCAAACTTGAGATTGACTATACTTTTGAAACTTGGGGACAGCTAATTGCTGATTTTTGTCGGGAAGTTGCGGGCGGGCCGGCTTTTTTGGTGGGAAATTCGATCGGCTGCGTAGCAATTATGCAAGCCGCTGTTGATTTTCCCGATATTGCTTCTGCCGTAATTTTACTCAATTGTTCTCTGCGTTTGCTGCACGATCGCAAGCGCGCCGAAATGCCTTGGTATCGCAGTTTTGGAGCGCCAATTGCACAAAAAGTTTTAAATGTCAAGTGGATAAGTCAATTATTTTTTAAACAGTTAGCCACGCCAAAAACAGTCAAAAAAGTGCTTTTGCAAGCCTATCACCAGCCGGAAGCTGTCACCGACGAACTTGTAGAAATCTTGTTAAAACCAGCGCGAGATAGCGGCGCTGTGGATGTATTTGTGGCATTTATCAGCTATTCTCAAGGGCCGCTACCGGAGGATTTGTTGCCGCGTTTGAGCTGTCCGGCTTTGATTTTGTGGGGTGCAAACGATCCTTGGGAGCCGATCGCCCTGGGGCGAGAATTGGCAAATTTTCCGGCTGTTGAAAAGTTTATTCCTTTGGAGGGAGTTGGCCATTGTCCGCAGGATGAAGCGCCGGAATTGGTCAATCCTATTTTACTTGATTGGATTAAAGGGCGATCGGTAATTGCAGCAAATTAGAAATTAGGAGACGGCAGTGCCGTGTCCCTACAATATTATCTTGGGTAGGGAAACTGCACTGCCGTGTCCTCGGTATCATAAGTATTATTGAACCGCGAAGACGCGAAGAACACGAAGGAAGAAGTAGGAAGAAGAAATTAGGAGACGGCAGTGCCGTTTCCCTACAATATTATTTTGGGTAGGGAAACTGCACTGCCGTCTCCTCGGTATCATGTCTGAGTGCAGCCGCAATTGATATTACACGAATATGAAACTATCAGGGGTAAAGCCACCTTGAATTACAGCAATTTGGTCAGAAGTACCAGCTAAATTGATGGAGTTACCAACAATATTGTAGTTGGAAATACTCCCATGTAACTGAATGCGATCGATTCCCTGTTGGAAATCCTGAATTACTGCAACTCCTGTTCCTTGATAGTAGCTGATTGCGGCATCACCGAGAACAAAAACATCTCTACCTCGACCGCCAATCAGCACATCTGTTTCGTTGCTTCCCGGTGTAGCACTCGATGGATTGACTCCAATCAGCGTATCATTGCCACGTCCACCCGAAAGTGTGTCGTTACCCGCTTCTCCTATTAAATAATTGTCTAGGTTATTGCCGGTAATCACATCTACATTGGGCGTGCCCGTGACATTCGCGAAATTCTCTACAGTAAAATTCAGAGTGCCGATACCGGGTAAATTGTTAACTGCTAAACTATTCTGCAACAAATTTGCATTAATAGAAGCTGTGCCGCTACCTGTGGAAGCATCGATGGTGTTAATCTGCCCCAAAGGAGCAATGATTTGCTCGATGCTTTGAAGGCTGTCTGTGCCGGCTGCGCCCTTGTCTACAATGCCTTTAGCCTCAAGGGTAATGCTATTGCTGAGGGAAAGATAGCTGATTGTATCCGTGCCTAATCCTCCAAGGATGCTATCAGTGCCGCTACTCCCTAGGATGAAGTTGTCTAAACTATCTCCGGTAATATTGTCGTTTCCTGTTGTGGTGTTGATACTGTTGGCTGGCGGTACTGGTGGAGTTGGGTTTTGGGGAGGTAGAGCAGAATTGGTAAGTTGTCCGCCTTGATTTGGAGGTGGAGGATTGCCCGGTACTCCTTGATTTGGAGGTGGAGGATTGCCCGGTGCATTAATTGAATTAGGATTGGGAAATAGTGGTGGCATGGTGTAATTATCTCGATTAAGTTTCTAAGTTGAAAGCAGTTGTCAGGCTAAAGAAATGAATTCTCGATCGCCTTTTGCTTTAGTCGCTACAATCATTAAGCTGGTTCAACATGACATTTATCTCTGTGCTGGGATTACAGTTTTGTAATCTGGAAAATTACCGTTTTTCTGAATTGTCAGGTATATTACGATCGCCCGATGGACGCGGTGGAATGCCCAAAACTTTGATTAGCTGTGCTTCGGTAATACCCAACTTTTTCGCTGCACCGGCAATATCTAAACGAGGAGGGGGCGGTGGGCCCGGCGGGCGATTATTTTCAGTTGGTGGTTCGGGCGGTTTGGCTGGTAGCCCCAATGCTTCGATTAACTCGGCTTCGGTGATTCCTAATTGTTTGGCCGCAGCGGCAAAATCTATACGGGGCGGATGTCTGCGCTGTCGATCGGGCGCGGGTTGGCTTTGGGCTAGCGGGATGTTAAAACTGACTGTAGTTCGATCGCCCAAAGTCAAGCTGCTCAATCCCAGCAGCAAAGCTGTAGCAGGTAATGCGAGTAGTGCAGGATTTTTCATGGTAGTTATAATTGCCGATCGCCAAATAGTTGATAGCAGCATCAAACTACCCAAACATGACGGGGAACTCTGCTGATAGATTACAATTTTGTAATTTAATTAAATAAACAATCACTGTATAATCACAACGCATCGGTGAATTTATGAATATTCTCTACGTTGAAGATGAAGAAAAAATCGCTAATTTTGTTTGTATCGGCTTGAAAGAACAAGGCTTTGTTGTGGATTATTGCGATAATGGCAACGATGGCTACGGGCGGGCGATGGATAATCAGTACGATGCGATCGTGCTTGATATTGTTTTACCGGGAAAAGACGGATTGTCTATCCTCAAACTGCTGCGAAAAGCGGGGCGCAATGTACCTGTGATTTTATTGACGGCTCGCAATGAATTAGACGATCGCATTGAAGGCTTGCATCTCGGTGCTGATGATTATTTGGCTAAACCGTTTTTTGTTGAGGAGTTAGTTGCTCGGATTTATGCTGTTGTGCGGCGTGCTTCTGGAAGCGGGCAAAATATTTTGAGTGTTGGCCCAGTTAAGCTCGATCGCATTCTCCGAGAAGTTACTTGCGATTCCCATACAGTCGAACTGACAACCCGCGAGTTTAATCTGTTGGAATATCTGATGCGATCGCCTGGTAGGGTACTCACCCGCACGCAAATTCTCGAACATATCTGGGGCTATGATTTTAATCCAAATACGAATGTGGTAGATGTCTGTATTCAACGCATTCGCAAAAAACTTGAACCCATCGGCGGTACGGGATGGGTTGAGAGCGTGCGCGGTGTTGGCTATCGGTTTCGCAAACCAGATTCCCCATCATGAAATTGCAATCTTTTCGCTTTCGGATTACTCTATTCTCTGCTGTTCTGGCAAGTATTTCTATAATTGGCTTTAGTATTGTTTCGTGGTGGTTGATTTACGATGCTAAGGTAAAACGTCTTGATGCTGAAATTAAGAATCAGTTAATCCAATCTACTCGCCCGCAATCAGCTCAATGGGATAATTATGCTAATTCTTTGCCATCAGTTTTGGGCATGAATGATGGGGAAACAACCGCGGCTTTGCTGGTGAATGACAGAGATGGTAATTTGCTCTACCGATCGCGCCAGTGGCAAGATGGACTTGATCCTAATTCATTATGGCGATCGCTGCCCCAACCCCCTCCCGATCCTGCCAGAATACCTTTTGAATTAGAACCTCCCCCTCCACCACATTCACTCTATCCACCACCTCCCCATCAACCACCTCCCGATCGACCCGATTCATTCTTACCGAGAGAAAGAAGACCCCCGCGCGATCGGCCTCCTCAATTCGATCAACCGGATTTTCCTCGAGTTTTCAAAGCTAAGCTAGCAACCCAGCGTACTAGCACGGCTGTTTGGCGTGTAGGCGCGATTCATTCTCCTCAGACTCAAATAGCGATCGCTGTTAACTTACAAGCGATCGATCGGGAAATGGCATCGATTGGCAATATCTTTCTAATTTCTATTCCCGTAGTGCTGTTATTCGTAGGAGGTGGAGCGTGGTTGATATCGCGGAGTATTCTGTATCCCATTGGGCGACTCACGATGGCTATTCGCAATGTCACCGTACAAGGGCTCGATCGGCGCGTCCCTGTTGGTTCGACGGATATTGAATTTTTAGAATTAATTTCTGTGTTCAATCAGATGTTAGAACGTCTGGAACGGAGTTTTAAACAAGCTTCTCGTTTTAGTGGAGATGCGGCTCACGAATTAAAGACTCCGCTGGCAATTTTGCAAGGGCAAATAGAGCTTGCTTTGCATCAAGTTGAATCTGGTTCTCAAGTGCAGCAAACTCTGAGTAATTTATTGGATGAAGTGCACCGCTTGAGTGAAATTACCCGCAAACTTCTCTTACTTTCTCTAGCCGATGCCGGACGTATGGGTTTACATTTGGTTGAGGTGAATCTGTCGGCTTTGCTATCGGAAATTGCCGAAGATATGGAACTGCTAGCACCACATTTAGAGGTGGACATGGAAATTGCTCCCAAGTTATTTATACAGGGCGATCGCGATTTGCTTGTGCAGGTTTTGCAAAATCTGGTGGGTAATGCGATTAAATATAATTTACCGAAGGGTTGGCTCAGGTTACAGGCTAACTGTCAGGGAAAAAGAGTAATTGTCAAAATTGTCAATAGCTCTCAAGATATTTCTTTGAGGGAGCGCAAGCTAATTTTTGAGCGCTTCCATCGCGGTGACTCCAGTCAAATCCAAAAAATAGAAGGATCGGGATTGGGGCTAAGTTTAGCAAGGGAAATCGCACGGGCCCACGGCGGCGATATTCAACTAGATGCTGCCATACTTGGTCAAACAGGGTTTATACTGAGTTTACCTGTGGGCGATCGCGATTAACCCGATCGATAATATGGTTGCGATTGTTTTGACTTTAATTGAGCGATCGGGTTAACTTAGAATTGAGAGTTTTTAGGAGTTGAAGTGGGAGCTATATTTGCGCGATCTCGCCACAGCAACAACGGAATGCTTAACGTTCCTAAAATCATCACAACTCCCGTCAGAATCCAAACTAGCACGCGATTAGGGCGATAATCACTTCGCTCGATTTGCCAGAAAACTCGATTGTAACGCCATGCTGCTAAGGCTATGACCGCAATGCCAAAAACGACTAAACTCAGCCCTAAAGTTTCGGAGTTGAAGAAGGGAGGGGAAGAAACTTCTTGTTGAGTCACTGTAGCTTGAAATTGACGGAGAAATAAACTGAACCGAGCGATCGCAAATCCAAAACCAATTAAAGCGAGTGAAGTTCGCAACCATGCAAGAAAGGTGCGTTCATTTGCCTGATGTTCGCGCTGTCGGTCTATTTTAGCACCCTTGTTCATCAACCCTACCTTTATAAAAAATCTTAAGCTTTCCCTCGTTGATTATTGTGTCATTTCTGGTTGCGGAGGGAAGTATCAGTATGGCGATCGCGATTCATCATTACCCAAAAATATACTATCAGTAAATCGACTAAAAAGCGATCGCCTCCTTCTCTACCCACACAAAAAAACAGGACACAGCACTGCTGCGTCCCTACAAATATCGAATTTAAAACCCAGTTTAAAAAGATTTCAATTCGCTTCCATACTTAGTTTTTTTGCTCAACCAATCCTTGCCCAATCTGATTGTCACATCCGACTGCAAAGAACCCGTACTCTCAACCAGCACATCTCCAAAACCCAAAGACTGTTGAATCGCTCGGGCACCTTTAATATCGCCGTCTTGAGCGACAATCGTGGTCTCTTCTAGCGGTTCTGGCCAATCTTTATAAACCTGGACATTCCGATAGCCAGCGCGAGTCAGAGTATTGACAAAATCTTCAACAGCCGATTCATTGCCCGTACTGTCTTGAATCGCCACCTTCAGAAAAGTCGCATCAGCATTCTCGATTGTCCAAGTATTTTGACCGAAGTCAAAATGCTCTGCCACCATAGTTTCGATCGCATTTTGGTCTGGCAACCAAAAACTTGCCTTATAGTCTTTAGGATCGCTGAATCTGCCGGGAACCATCAACATCTGCACGCCAGCGCGATCGGTTTGAGTAGCAAAACCAGCCAAAGCCACCAATTCTTCTATACTCAAATTTGTGTCAATGTGAGACTGAATTACCGACAAAATCTTCGGCAAGCGAGACAGCAAACCTACATTAACTTCCTGTTCCACAAAAGCCCGCATCAACAATTGCTGGCGCTGCACCCGCCCAATATCGCCCAAATCGTCGTGCCGGTAAAGCAAATATTGCACGATTTGTTCGCCGTTGAGAAGCTGCTTGCCAGCCTTTAAATCTATATATAAATGTTGGCTTTCATCGGTATACTTCATGTCTTTAGGGACATTAATAGTAATGCCGCCCAGTGCATCTACCAAGCTTTTGATGCCTTGAATATTGACTGTGACATAACGGTCAATTCCCACGCCGCCCAAGAGTCCGCTGACTGATTTAGCTGACGAAGCCGGGCCACCGTAGTAATTAGCTTCGTTGATTTTCACTTCACCCCTACCTTCAACATAGGTGCGGGTGTCACGGGGAATCGAAAGCACGCTTAATCTTTTATTTTGAGGGTCAAACCTCACCAATAGCATGGTATCGGTTAACCCTTTAAAAGAGTTTTGCCAGACATCGTATCCCTGTTCCTTGTCGGGATGGCCGTCGAGGTCTGAACTCAGAACCTTAAGTCCTAAAACTAAAATATTAACTGGACGAGTCAGTTCCGGCATCTTCATGTTGAGCTTTGCCATGTCGCCTTGAGAAAACACCGCCGCTTCTTCGGGAGTCAACTTTTGTTGCTGAAGCGGTGTTGTGGAAAGCGAGACGGCTAGCAGCGCTCCGGCGGTGGCTGAGAGCATTGCTACTCCAGCCAAACCAAAACCAAAACCCAACCAACGGCCTCGATGTGGCTGGTTCGATTTTTTAGTTGCAGGTTGAGCGGTTGATTGTTCGATAGGGTCTTGATTAGGAGTTTTTTGAACTGGCACTGGCTTCCTCACAGACAACAAAAATAAAAAAACATCGCGGAAATATGTAGTATCAAGCGGAAACTGCACTCAATCAATAGGGTCGGGCTTAAAAGAACCCTAAATTATGATAAATGTTTGCCGACCACTTGCTCGGCTACGCGACTTATTCCGGGCAACCATAGCGGTTGACGCTTCCAGAGACGAACCATCAGTCCCACAGAAACAATAAAATAACTGGTTGTTAGCAGGCTACTCATTAATAACATGGTAAGTGTCGGAGATTCCGCAGAAATCGCTGCACCTTCTAAAAGAATATGTCCTAGGAGCCAACTAAAAGCAAGGGCAATTGCCAAGCGGCTGACGGCTTTGCGTTCGGGGCTGCCCTGACGCCGGTAAAGATTCCACAGGGCGGGGAAAAAGCCGATGACTGGGATCATTAATACAAACAGACTTGCCCGATCGAGTTCAGGATTTTCTGAGGGATGTGTATTTTTCATAATTTGCATTCAAAATTTACAGGAGGTCTAGTTTTGCACAAAATCTATTGGTTTGACAGAAAATTGAGCTCGCAGACCAAAATTCGCAGCAGGGCTGGTTTTGCACAAACGTTGTCTGTCAGAGGCAAAATTTTTCGGTGATTGCTGGCGGTCGATCGCCCGCCAGCAACTTTTCGACCCGGAGAGCCGTATTTTGATAAACTGGATACAGCACCGCAGACAGGAGAACAGACTTAGCCATGACCAAATCTCAAAAACCGATCGTTATTTCTCCATCAATATTATCAGCCGATTTTAGCCGTCTCGGAGAAGAGATTCAGGCGGTCGATCGAGCTGGGGCTGACTGGATTCACGTAGATGTGATGGACGGTCGCTTTGTTCCTAATATTACTATCGGGCCGATGATTGTCGAAGCAATTCGTCCCGTTACTACCAAGATAATAGATGTCCACCTGATGATTGTGGAGCCGGAGAAATACGTCGAAGACTTTGCTAAGGCTGGTGCGGACATTATTTCCGTTCACGCCGAGCACAATGCTTCGCCTCACTTGCACCGCACCCTAGGTCAAATTCGGGAATTGGGCAAGCAGGCTGGTGTGGTGCTGAATCCTTCGACACCCCTAGAGTTGATCGAGTACGTGCTGGAACTTTGCGATTTGGTGCTGATTATGAGCGTCAACCCGGGCTTTGGCGGTCAAAGTTTTATCCCGGCGGTGCTGCCGAAAATTCGCCAGTTGCGCCAAATGTGCGATGAGAAGGGCCTCGATCCTTGGATTGAGGTGGATGGCGGTTTGAAGACGAACAATACTTGGCAGGTTCTGGAAGCGGGCGCAAATGCGATCGTCGCGGGTTCTGCCGTGTTTAAGGCGAAGGATTACGCAAGCGCGATCGAAGGTATCCGCAACAGCAAGCGCCCGACTCCTGAGTTGGCTGCTGTTTAGTTGAAAATGCGATCGTTTCCGGCGAATTACCCAGAATAAAACTGGTTCGCAGTCAGGACTTTAGTCCTTAGTGGCTAAAAGATTTAAGAAAGGACTGAAGTCCTCACTACAAACTGTTGCATGACTTTTTAGCTAAACAGACGGGAATCCCCACACTATACCGATCGAGGTTAGTGTGGGATGAAAAGGGATAGAAAGGATGAACGAAAGTGAATCGTCTCGACTATTGCAGGTTGCGAACCTTGGAGGGCAGATAAATTCACGATCGCCCCGGCAATAAACTACTCGCCCAGATTAATCCCGGTTGTTTGCGGCGGTATCGATCGGCCTGTCCTAGTTCTAAAATTTGCTGAATTTATTTTACATTAAATACTGACGAGTCGCAAAACAGGGTTCAACTCAACGATATACACTCTGGATTAAAGAAACACTACGAGGCTGATGTAATTCTTCACCAAAATTCAGCATTCGGTTGCGCTCTAACAAAACTTCAATTCGTCGATATGGTTGCCCATCTAAAATCAGATAACGTAATTTTTGATTGATTTCTAATGCATAAATGAGCGCTTTTTTTCCCAAATTGCCAATTCCATTCCGACAAAGATTGAGTTTCAATAAGGTTTGGTTCCGTGCGATCGAATGGGCGATCGCACTTGCACCGATATCTCCAATCTGATTGGGCTGCGATCCCAACACTCCTGTAGAAGGACTATAACCTAAATCCAGATTACTAAGTTTGGGATGGGTTGCCACTGCTGCTAATAATGGATTGCACCCTGCTACCCCAATTCCATTGCTAGCTAGTCCTAAATCAACCAGTGTTTTATTTTCTGCCAATCCATCCACTAAAACTGTAACACCTCGATCGCCCAGATGATTGACATTAAGAAATAAGCCAGTAATCACAGGATTATCAGCTAAAAGATTAGCCAGTAAAGCAGCATGGTTTTCCTGAATTTGATTGCCGCCCAAGTACAGCCGTTCAACAGTACGATTGGTGTAAGTCAAAACCTCTAAAATGGCTGCTAATCCCTCATCTCCTATTTGAGTATTGACCAAATCTAGGGTGCGGATACTTGTATTGTGACGCAACATTTCCGCTAGACTATCTGCACCTTCTACGCCAATCGGATTGCGTTTTAACCACAAACCAGTTATAGATTGATTCTGCGTCAGCGCTTCGGCAAGTGCAGCAATACCTGTCGATGAAATCGCATTGCAACCTAAATAGACAATCTCTAAACGGTGGTTACGTTGAATCAATCGCGCCACATCCTTAGCACCCCGATCGCCAATACCATTGGTTCCCAATAATAAGCTAGCGATCGCATCATTGTTTGCCAATGCTTCAGTCACTAAATGACATCCCATTACACCTAAATCTTGCTTGCACAAATCAAGTCGTCCATCGGGCATGACTGTGCCGCGCGGGAAGACTATTTTTTGAGCTATCGGTCGATCGGTTTGGAGATAATCGATTAACGATTTGAGTTCGATTACAACTTCGGAGGAAGACTCTATAGGATTGGGTAACGGACAGTGAAGAGCGGTATTTATCATCATTTGCTACCAGGGATAGGGGGCGTAGTCTTTAAGAAAATGACCGTAAATGGGAGGCTCGGGATTTTCAATACCTTGAACGATCGGATCGTAAATTCTTGCCATCCCATCTATCGCATCTAATGGCGTGTAAAAGCCTTGTTCTCCTTGAACTCGTATTTTCTTAGGATCGGGATTTTCATTGGTAATCCAACCCGTATCGACGCTGTTCATGAAAATATTATATCGAGCATAATCAACCGCCGAGGTTCGCGTCATCATATTCAAAGCTGCTTTTGCCATATTGGTATGGGGATGATAGGGTGTTTTACTGTCGCGGTTGAATTGTCCTTCCATTGCTGAAACGTTGATGATAAATCGTCTTTCAAAGGATGAACGAAGTAGTAATGGTTTGAGTTTACTGTTAAGAATGAAGGGTGCGATCGCGTTGACCACCTGTACTTCAAGTAACTCAATCGTATTTACGTCATCCAGTTTTAGCAACCAGCTATTCTCGGGGCGAAGATCCAGTTGTTGTCCGTCAGCATCGAAGCAATCGCGCGGGAAGTGATCGGCGATCGCACCCGGTAGGCTAGCTTTGTAATTCGGTTGACTTTCGAGTAAAATAGATTGATGTCGAGGTAATTGCTCCTTTAATAGATTGCGATCCATCGGGATTAATGCTTGCGCGTTGTTGCTGAGTATTTGTGATGCTTCTTCTTCTCGCTCTAAGAGATGCTGATAAAATGCCAATGGACGCTTGATAGTTTGAGCTGCATTGTTGATAATCAGATCGAGAGCGGATTCAGTATGGAATAAATTCCGTACAAATGTTTCTAATGCTGGAATATTTCGCAGATCGAGTCCGTGAATTTGCAGGCGATCGCGCCACTGCTCGAAATCGGGTTCTAGACTATAGCGATTAGCACAGTCATAGGGGAATCTTGTGGTGAGAATCACCCTAGCACCATCTTGCAACAGTCGCAATCCCATCTGATAGCCAATCTTGATGCGTCCGCCTGTCACTAATGCAGTTCGCCCAACTAAATGGGTTCGCTGTTGTCGTTTTTGGTAATTAAATTGAGCACATTTTGGGCAGAGTGAATGATAAAAAAAATGAATTTCTGTATAGGGTGTTTTGCAAATGTAACAAAGGATGGGCTTGTGCAAATGCTGCGATCTGGTTGTTGATTCTGGTAAGGCAGCCGATGGCTGTTGTTGGCGCTGATGCTGCACCATGACGGTTGATGCTTTGAGTTGCCTATCTTCAATTCGTCGTTGTTGTTGTTGAGTTTGACGCCCACCTTTGCGTCCCTGTTTGTAGATTTTGGCAATCAAACTTTTGAAGCGATCGTGTTCGCCAATGACCGCTGGATCTTCTGAAATTTGTTGCAGAACATTGAGGCAAATTTCTAATTGGTCTGGTGGGATATTCATCTTGACCAACCCCTTGAGAAATTGAGCGCGAAAACCCCTTCATATATCCACATTTGATATTGATGGGTGGGGCTAAGAGGATTTGAACCTCTAACTTCTTTCCTGCAGAGAAAGCGCTCTTCCATTGAGCTATAGCCCCCAAAAAGGTGGAACTGAGGGAGACTCGAACTCCCAACCTCTGCGATGATGTCGCTAGTGCTCTTCCAATTGCGCTACCAGTCCCAAATCTTAGAAATCGCTGATACTACATTATAGTTATATCAATTCCGGTAGCATCGGAATAATTATTGGCCGGAATGAGGAGACTATTGTTGTGCAACTCAAGCTGTTTTACGATCGCACCCGCAACGTCAGGCGCACTGTATCCCCAATAAAGTGAGGAATACGCCAGCTAAACAGCCATTTTTTGATGATTTTCAGCAACTCCACATCCGCCAAAGTCGAAGCATCAGCATCCACGACTATTCGGCTGGCGCGCACCTTATCGAAAACAATTTCTAACACCAATTCGCCGTTGATACCGGGCGGGACAGTCAGAGTTTCCAAGTGTTCGTTTAAACTATCGATCGCCTCTTCATCCAATCCCGTAGCGCTAACAACTTCTACAGGTGAGGTGCCGCGCGGGCGGGCCGGTGCGATCGGGGCGCTGGCTGGTGCGGGCAATGGATACACCCGTTTTTCTAGGCGATTAAATGTGATGCCGCGTTCTAATTCTTGTTCTTGTTCCATCCAGTCTGTGCAGCCATTATCTTCTACATAGCCTGTGCCACCAAATACACCTCTATATTCCACCGCTTCCGGCATTTCTACTGGCACATTCATCGCGATCGATTCCGTACCCGGTTCGACGCGCACATCATCGCTGACAGCCACAAAAGCCGTGTACTGCGACAGAAGCTGATATGTTAGCGCCGTTTCTGTCACTGTTTCCACCCCCACCTTGGTTTCGTACTGCACCATCTGATTCATCAAATCTTTGATGCGGTGCCGCCCCCAAAGCTGGGCAACTGCCGGATTTCCAGGATCGGTAAAGTCGAGTTGGTAGGTTTGGACGTACTGGTGTCCGCCTGCGCTAACCCCTTTAATCTGCAATATTCCAGCTTCGCGATCGCCCTTTTTTCCAAATAAAACCAGCGGTTGTTCGGCAAATAAATCCGGCGCAACTGACGGATAAATTACCGGATTTTCGCCCTCTCCCTGCCAAGTAATTTCTAGATTTATTAACACCGGATTGTTGATTTGCCGGAAGAACTTTTCCACAAATTCATTAACAGGTTCGTCATGCCGGATAATCCGCGAGATTCCCCGCCCGATTTCGGCAATGCGATCGAGCAAAAAGCGATTTACGGAACTCCCGGCACCGAAACTGTACAGGCGATTCCCAGATTTAAGGTGTTGCTGCACTTCGGCGAGAACTTGATTTTCGTTGCCGATGAAACCGTCGCTGAGGAATACCACAGTTCGCAAGCGCCCGGATGGTGCGGGAAAATCGATCGCCGCCCGAATCCCGCCCAACATTTCCGTACTATTTTCAGCGCGCAGTTTGTTGATATATTCGATCGCCTGTTGTCTATTTTCTGCTGTATTCGGTAGCGGTTGTTTTGACAGTTGTCGCACTTTGTCGGAAAAATCCAAAATCGAGAAAGTATCCGCTGGATTCAGTCCGTTAATAAATTGTCGCAACAATGCCTGACATTGCTGCAAAGGCGCACCGGATTGCGAACCGGAAGTATCGACTAAAAATACAACATCTTTCGGTACAATTTCATCAGCTTTGTATTCGATCGCCGGAATCAAATAAACTGCAAAATGTCCGCCGCGATCGTCCGATTGAGTTAATACCGTCGATTGAGTTTCTCGACCGGCAACTTGATAGCGAACAATCAAATCTTTGTTAGGAATTGTATCTTGATTTGCCAACTGAACGCGCACCTTCAGCCCATTCTTTTGCTCGCTGTTTGGGGAAGTTTGGGGAGAGTCGAAATATTCAATTTGCAGTTGGTGGGATGGAGAATTGACATTGCGAATCGGTACGCCCGCCTCAATTTCCAGCGTCACGCCGATATCCTGTCCCGATCGCATTCCCGGCGGCAAAATCGGGGCATTCAGCCGCGACGCATCGGGAACAATATCGGTAGACGAATTAACTGTCATTGGGGCTGGGGCGCTACCGCTGGCTGCAGTTTCATCCAGCGGCGTACCGGGAATATATCGCGGCCCGACAACCATCGGAAACACAAATTCATAATCCCCAGCTTGAAATTTCAAGCTGTCCGTATAGCGAATCACAACCTCGATTTCTTCTCCCGGTTTGATGTTTGCGAGGGATTGAGTGAAAATATTATCTCGCTCTTGTTCCAACAAACCCGCTGTCCGCCCTTCTTGTTTGGCTTGTTGGTAAATTCTTTGTGCTTCTTCGCGTTTTTTGATGCTGCCTTTAATAGTGTTACTGCCAATTTTAATTTCCATCTCATCAACCGCTGCTTCGGCTGGTAGCGGAAAAATATAGACGGCTTCCAGCGGCTTGGTGAAAGGATTTTCAAATGTTTGCGAGACTTCAACTCGCGATAGATTTCCGGCTATTTTGGCTCTGACTTCTGTATGTTTCAGGGGAAAAACGAGTTTTTCTCCATCGGGGGAACGCACGTATAATCCACTGGTTCGATCGGTTGGAGATATCAAGGGTGTCATGAGGTTGTTCCTCCATTCCTCCATCACTGATATATAGCGGTTATCAAAAAAGTGAGGTATGTCCTATGCCCTATGCCCAGTTTGGCTTATGCCCGATCCCGGATAGTACCTCATCTTTCGCTTGAAAGGCTATATTATAACATCATACAAACAGTAATGCTCAGTTGCGATCGACTTAAACTGCCAGTCAAACCGCAGCATTACTGTTGGCTGGTGCGATCGTAATAATGCCCATTTGCCAAATTCAATAGCAGCGTTTCTGTCAACTCCGGTTGCACTTTTTTGCGATAGAGAGGAGACAGCAATGCCCTGTCCCTACTGAGATTAATTGTAGGGACACCGCAGGTGCAGTGTCCTCATTTCGGAGAATATTAATTCCGATGCAACCGGAAATGAGATTGATTATTTCGAGACATTCGCGAGAATATTTTCCATCTCAGAAAGCTCGACAGCCCCGGAGAAAGTTTGGCCGTTCATGATAAAGAACGGAGTGCCTTCAATGCCAAGTTGTTTAGCCAGTTGCACGTCTTTCGCAATGGCGGCTTCGGCGGCGGGGCTGTTGCGATCGGTGTTGAACTTATCTAATTTTAGATTGAGCTTTTGGGCGATCGATCCGTAAAATTCTTCGCCTAAGTCTTTCTGCCCTTCAAACAAAGCATTGTAATATTCCCAGAATTTGCCCTGCTGCCCAGCAGCCCAAGCTGCTTTAGCCGCTGGCAGCGCTTGAGGGTGAATTGAAGTCAAGGGAAAATGTTTGTAAGCTAAAGTAACTTTGTCCTGGTGTTTTGCCATAAACTGCTTGACAGTCTCGTGAGCCTTCGCGCAAAACGGACATTGAAAGTCAGAGAATTCTACAAGTACAATCTGCTGCGCCGCCGAGCCCGTGGTAGGAGCATCCCCGATCGCAGATTTGGGATTAGTTTTCATCGCCTGCAAAAAAGACTCCTGCGCTGCTTTGAGAGACTGCTGCTGCTGTTGCTGGTACGCTTGTACCGAGTCTAAAATTGCTTGGGGGTTTTCGCGGAGCACCTGCAAAACTTGCTCTTTAAACTTGGGATCGACTGAATTGCCAGCCGCTGACTGGGCGGGGGAACAACCGATAAATACAAGGCAAGCTGCCAGCAGTGCAGCGAAGCAGAAGGCTTGCTGGCTGCGGAGTTTTCGCCAAATAGTGGATACGTTCATCTTTTTTTTTCTGATTCAAGGCAACACTTAATCCTACATTCTATTTTGCGGAGTGTCAGGTAGAGCCTTCCTCAAAAAGGCGAGCCATCCATCGATTTTAGATCCTTGGGCTTGTTTCGGCTACGCTGGCTCACAAGTCGCTCAGTACGAGTTTTAAATTTTAAATTTAAGATTGAATAATTGGGGAATTGAAGAAGTTATCGATTGAATAAATGAAGAATTTAATAATTGAGGTAGCCCTGAGCACCATCAAAAAGGTTTGATCGTTCGGACTTCAGTTTTTTTCCAACAAAAAATGACTAAAGTCCGAACATCCAACCTTTTTTGATAGCGTTTGATGTTCAGACTTCAGTCCTTCCTTAAACTATTTGCGACTGTTGAGCCATTTAGCAGCAACTATTCCCAAAATACCCACTACTACTGGATTCCCCAAAAACTTCATCAAACCAGGCTCTTGGGCGAGCACATCTCGGAAAATATCCGGGTGATTGTGATAGGTAAACGAGGCCAGTTTGGTAACATCGTCAGCAGTCATGCGGCTGGCGTGGTGAGTAGAAAGTCCTAATTGCTTTTCCAATTGGCGATCGTTCAATCCTCTCTTGTCCAACTGCTTGAGGAATTCGCGGGCCACATCATCGAGTTCCTTTGGCTTAATTTGGGCGATCGCCTTTTGCAATTCTGGTTCCAACTGCGCCGGCGGTAGCGAGTCATGATTCAGAGAACGCCCGAATAATTGTTTGCGCTGATCCGGCGAAGTTCTCTGAGCAAAATCGTCAAAATTTTCGTACTCTTCACCGGTTGTTTCCGGCATCACTTCTTTATTCCCCTGAGCCAAATCCTTCATGATTTGACTCTTATAATTATCGCTGCTACTCATGGTGTTTTTTCCCAAATCTACACAACTGTTATGTTTCAAATTTCGATAATTTCGCCAGCCCCCAATTCCAAAATGTTATTAAAGCTACGCGCTCATTTAAACTTTGTTGCCAAATCAAGAATTGTATTCAATTTGATTTGATTGCTGGTCGTACTTCGCCGTCAAAATTAGCTTTTTATCAGGAGCATAAATCAAAACACTTACATCCTGGTTGGGAAAATTGCGGTGAAAACCTTGAGCTAAAGACTTCGCCAAATCTTTTACTTCTTTAGGGTTCACTTGCGGGGTAATTACAACTCCCAACTTATTATTGTCACGCACGTAAGCATCCTGAACTAAGCCTTGAGCAGTCTTTGTTACCCATTGACCAAAATCTTGACCTGCAGCGGTATTGCCGCGTTCTAGCTGCGCGTAATAACCCTGACTGCCGCCAATTGCTACAGGTACATTAGTCGGTTGTTGGGCGGAAACGCTGGGGGCGCAGGCAGTAGTAACAGCCAGCATTAAAACCAACATTAGACCCGCAATTATTTTTCGACTCTGCTGCAATAAACTCACCTTTTTTCCTCCGGTATGACAACATTTTCAATAATTGAGAGGGTCAGCTTTCTCGACCCTCTCAATTAGTATTAGAATTAGTCTAATTTCTTTTTGACTTCATCTTTCACATCTTCGACTGCGTGACGAGCTTGTGCTTCTGTTTGCTTCGCTTTGCCTTCAGCTTTGTCCTTGGGATCGCCAGTAACATTACCTAGGGCTTCTTGAGCTTTGCCTTCGATGTTTTTGCCAGTTGCCTTTGCTTTATCTTCAATGCTCATTTGTTTTTCCTTATCTGTATCTAGTTTTACACTTTCTAATTATTATCATAGGGAACAACCAGCTCGGTTGCACTCTACCTGTAGGAAGAAAGTTTGGTGTACTCGGAGTGTACAGAATCTCATGGAAGCCAGGAATAGGGAATAGGGAATAAGGAATAGGGAATTAGGAAAAATTATTCTTGAATTGAGGATAGACTACGACTTTGCTGCTGACGGTTTTTTGACCTAAATTACTAGCTGCAACAAACTAAGTGTAGTATCGCAAAAAAAACTCGGCGCAAAGCTACTTGTGCACCGAGAACAGGATTGTTTTAAACTCAAAAAATGGAAAATTTTAAACTTATCTTGAATTGTACCGACTTTTATATAACTTCAAAAAGCGGGTGCGGGCAAGACCGTATTTTACCCACACCCTCTAAACATTGGCATTAGTTTTAATCGGGCGTATGGTGACATTCTTTATCTATTTTGTGCTGCAGTTCTTCTTTTAACTGTTCGACAGCGCGCATAGTTTCAGCATTGTGTTGTTTCTGCTCGCCGAGGGCTTTTTCTGTTTCCTCGCCGAGCAATGTTTCTCTGGATTTTGGTAGCGTGACTTGTAGGTCGCTGACCCTGTTGGTTGCGTTTGGTTCAATATTCATTAGTTTTCACCCAACTATTTGCAAAAGTTATTTTTAAGAAGGTTACTTATAGAGTCAACCTTAGATTTATCGTAAGGGCGATCGCAGAGACTTTCCTCTGCCTGAAGGGAGATTAGGGCTGGGGAATAGTTTTTAGTTTTTATTTCTTAATCTAATAGTTAGAGAAATCAGGGAAACTTGAATCGGCCGGAAGAGAGATATAGCCTTTCTCGTAAAGATGAGGTATGTCCGGTAATGGGTAATGGGTAATTGGGAATTGGGAATTGGGAATTGGGAATCGCAAGTGCCTATAGGCTTTCAGAGGTTTCTGGAGGTAAAGACGGCCTCCGTGCGAAAAGCTGATCGTCGCATAATTTGGCATACCTCATGTTTTTGAGAACCGCTATATAGCCTTTCGAGTTCTCCTATGAGGTACTATCCGGCATAGGGTAAACCTCACCACGCTTGAAAACCGCGATATAGCAGTTAGAACTCTCATATGAGGTATCGAAAATCGCCCAATTGCCCAATCTCCCAATCTATAATCTAAAATCTAAAACTCGTACTGAGCGAGTTGTGAGCCAGCGTAGCCGAAGCAAGCTGAAGTATCTAAAATCGATCGCTCTTCACCTTTTTGAGAAAGTCTATAGGGGAAGGGGAATAGTGCTTGAGTGCGTGAGATTGCTTTGTGACTCGCGCGTGGGGAGTGCGGGGAGTGTGGGGAGTGCGGGGAGTGTGGGGGAGTGCGGGGAGAATTTTTGGGGTATGGCGCATTTATGGACTTGTGTCGTTTGTTTGATGAGGCGGTTTCGACATCGGGACAAAATGAAGAGAGAAATAGGCGACAGATTGGTGCAGACTGAGGTCAAGGCGATCGAGTTTGACCGTTAAAATCAACAGGGTGCGGCAATTCCCAAGTTTTGTGGCGATCGCCCGAACAAATCTGCTAAACAGGAGTTAGCATCAAGGCTGACTTCCAGCAGGATCGAACTAAAATTTCTGTTATTAGTAAAAAGTATCTAAAACCCTATGGGAGCAAGCAGCAGTAACCCTCTCGAAGCAGCAGGCCTAATTCGTGAGTCGATAAAAATAGGCGTGCTGCATTCGCTCACGGGCACGATGTCCATCAGCGAAATTTCTGTTAAAGACGCGACGCTGTTGGCCGTTGAGGAAATTAACGCTGCTGGAGGAGTGCTCGGACGCCCCTTGGAAGCGGTGATAGAAGATGGAGCCAGCGATTTGCAGACTTTTGCTCAAAAAGCTAAGCAATTGCTCCTAGAAGCCCAGGTGGCGGTGGTATTTGGCTGTTGGACTTCGGCGAGTCGGAAAGCTGTACTGCCGGCTTTTGAGCAATATGGCGGGTTGCTGTTTTATCCGGTGCAGTATGAAGGGCTAGAACAGTGTCCGAATGTTTTTTATACTGGTGCTGCGCCAAACCAACAGATTGTACCTGGGGTGAATTACTTACTCGCACAGGGGAAGCGGAAAATTTTTCTGTTGGGTTCGGATTATATATTTCCCCGCACGGCAAATATGATTGTGAAAGCTCAACTGGCGGCACTTGGGGGAGAGTTGGCGGGGGAAATGTATCTGCCGCTTGGTTCGAGGAAGGTGGATGAGGCGATCGCACATATCTTAGCAGTGAAACCGGATGCGATTCTCAATACTCTTAACGGCGACAGCAATGTGGCTTTTTTCCAAAAGTTGCGGGAAGCTGGCTTAAAACCGGAAAACTTGCTGGTGATGTCGGCGAGCATAGCAGAAGAGGAAGTGCGGGCGATCGGGTCTCAAAATATTGCCGGACATTTGGTAGTTTGGAATTATTTTCAAACCGTAGATACACCCAAAAATCAACAATTTGTCAAGGCTTATAAAGCTCGATACGGGAAAAATAGAGTGACGGACGATCCGATAGAAGCGGCTTATTTTGGCGTTTATCTCTGGAAACAAGCAGTAGAAAAAGCTGGTTCGATAGATGCAGTTAAAGTCAGGGAGGCTGCTAAAAATATTGAGTTTGCCGCGCCTTCGGGCAAGGTAAAAATAGATGCCAAAACGCAGCATACCTGGAAAACTGCTCGGATTGGCAAGGTGCGATCGGACGGTCAAATTGAGGAAATTTGGAATTCCGGCGCGCCGCTGGTGCCCGATCCTTTTCTGAAAAACTATCCTTGGGCGGCGGCCCTTGCTCCGAGGCGGATTTCTGTGGGAACTCGGGCTTCTTTGATCGGACTGTTTGCGATCTTGGTACTGATAACTTGGATGGCGGCGGGAGTCGGGTGGATGGGGGCGGTGCAGATGAAGAACTATCTGGTGGCAATAGAGGCTGCCTCTGCTGCAGCGGGGGTTTCTGAGGCAGCCATGACGGTGCTGGTACAGCAAACTCTGTTGGTGGCGAGCCGCACTCAGCACTGGCTGCTGGGGACTTTGGTTTTGAGTTCGATCGCGGGGATAGTTGCTTGTGTGTCGGTGTCGGGGATTATTCGGAATCTCGGCTTGCTCAGGGAAGCAGCCCAACTGATGGCGAGCGGTGATTTGACGGCTCGATCGCCTGTGGTGTCTAATGATGCGATCGGGGTGCTATCTTCTACTCTCAATACAATGGCTCAGCAAATTAACAGTTTGCTCAAGGGTTTGGAGGTGCGGCAGCGGCAGCTAGAGGAGCGATCGCGCGAATTGGAAGTTGCTAAGAACTATGCGGAAGCTGCCAACCGGGCGAAAAGCACATTTTTGGCAAATATGACTCACGAGTTGCGAACGCCCCTGAATGCGATTATTGGCTACAGCGAGCTGCTGCAAGAAGAGGCGATCGAACTAGGCGAAGAAGAGTTTGTGATGGATTTGGCAAGCATTAATCTTGCAGGCAAACAGTTGCTAAATATTATTAGCGATATCCTTGATATTTCTAAAATTGAAGCAGGAAAGATGACTCTTTTTCTGGAAACTTTCGATGTGTGGAAGTTGATCGAGCAGGTTGTGACTACGGTTCAACCGCTGGTGGGGAAAAATGGCAACACTTTGATCGTCAATTGCGATCGCGATATTGGCACGATATATTCTGATTCCTCGAAGCTGCGACAAGCGCTGTTGAATTTGACGAGCAATGCTGCTAAGTTTACCGATCGAGGGAAAATTACGATTAATGTTTGGAAGGAAGAAGAATGGGAAGTTTTGCCTCCTGATAATTCTGAAGGACTTTCTATCGTGAACTCTGGGTGTCAAAATTCTGCGATCGTGTTTCAAGTCACCGATACTGGCATCGGGCTGACTGACGATCAGTTGTCGAGGCTGTTCGGGGCTTTCTCCCAAGCCGATGATTCTACTACTCGCAGGTACGGTGGCACCGGTTTGGGGCTGACTATTAGCCAGAGGTTTTGCCAGATGATGGGCGGCGACATTACGGTTGAGAGCGAGTTTGATTGCGGTTCTACTTTTACAATCCGGTTGCCCGTTGCGGTTAAAAGTCAGAAAGAAGCCCAAGGCGATGAATCGCTGCCGGAAACAACGGACAAATTGGGGCCGCAACCCTTGGAATTGCCAGATGCTGCTATGGTGCTGGTGATTGACGACGATCCCGACGCCCGGGATTTAATCACTCGCTGTTTGTCGAAAGAGGGATTTGAGGTGCGATCGTCAGCTAGCGGTGAAGCTGGGCTTGAGTTGGCAAAGGAGTTGCTACCGGATGCGATTACTCTGGACGTAATGATGCCGAGTATGGACGGCTGGGCGGTGCTGTCGGCATTAAAAGCAGATCCGGATTTAGCGGATATTCCGGTGATTATGTTGACTTTTTTGGACGACAAAAATCAGGGTTTGGAATTAGGAGCGGCGGAGTATTTAAGGAAGCCTGTAGATTACAAGCACTTTGCTGATTTGTTGAACAAATATCAACGTCCGTGAAATTAGCGAGCGGTCAATCGATTTTAGATTTTAGATTTTAGATTTTAGATTGAAGCATTGACCCCACGGATAAATTCGGGGGGCAAGTTTCATCGGATACAGGTTTTTTATTTCTCCACGGATGAATGCGGGGGCTTGTATCCTGGATGCTTTCGGTCATATCATGCCTGATGGATTACCATAATAAAAACGGTTCGCAGTGCGGACTTGCACAGGCTCCAATTTGCGGACTCCAGAACGCCATCACAAAAACCGTTGAACCTGAATTATCACAGTTAATCGATCGGAAAACGAGAAATTAAAGATATGACTGATAGAACTGCATTGCTTAAAAGGATTACTCAAACACCTGGTAAATGTGGCGGTCGCCCCTGTATTCGCGGCATGAGAATTCGCGTTAGAGACATTTTAGAAACTCTAGCAGATAATGTAACAGCTAGCGAGATTTTAGCTGATTTCCCCGATTTGGAACCAGAAGACATTCAAGCGTGTCTGCTTTTTGCATCTCTCAGCATAGATTTCCCCAGGATCGCAGTATGATTTTCTGGTTAAATGCTCAATTTCCTCCAAGTTTGGCGAAATGGTTAACCCAAACATTCGGTGTTAACGCTGTTACATTGCAAGAGCTCGGGCTGCAGGATGCTCAGGATATTGAGATATTTAATGCGGCTCGTACCAACGGCTTAGGTACAGTTATCATAACTAAGGATCGAGATTTTGTGGATTTATTAATTCGCCTTGGTAGTCCACCACAAATTCTTTGGCTAACCTGCGGTAACATTACGAATAGAGATTTGCAACGCATTTTCACTGGTGCTTTTCCTGATGCAGTCGATCTACTTAAAAATGGCGAAAATATTGTGGAAATTTGCCCGGTTAAATAAATCATTTTCGATGATTTAATTGCTCAATAGCGATCGCGCTCAATTTCCCTACAAATGTTTTATTAGTCATTAGTTAACAGTAAAAAACCAATGACCAATAACTAATGACTAATGACTGATTAATCTAAGAAGCCCATTAAAGTCGAGCTGTCGTCAATTTCATTTGAAGCAATGGGGCGGTCTCCTCCCATTGTGGAGTAAATTTCGTCAATGTGCAGAGTACCTACTCCAATTGGGCGAGCACCGGACATACTGAACATTTCGCTGACTTGAATGGCGCTGGAGCCGATCGGGCGTCTCCCCATTGTACCAACTACTTCCAAGTCGCTGGCTTCCACCGGGCGATTGCCTACAATGCCGTAAGTTTCGCTGATGTGCAGGGTGCTGGTGCCGATCGGGCGATTCCCCGATATCGAGACTGTCTCGCTGATGGTAAAATCATCTGGGCCGACGGGGCGGTTATCATGCATGAGTTGCGGGCGATAAAGTTGGATGCCCGCTGATTGACCTTCGCTGGTGGCTGGTAGGGCCTTGGTAGTGCCTTTGTTGCGGGCGCTCGCTTTGACTTTATCTTTGGGTGTGAGAGCCATAATTTTTTTCCTTGCTAATTGCTGGGGGTTGATTGCTGGGTTCGGACAACTGCTTTTCTGGGCTTTCTGCTTTCTATTGCGGCCGATGATTAAAATAGTATTACAAAGTTTAACTATTTTCTTAACGAAATTGCCAAATCTCTCAATTTTTGTTAAGATTTATTGGTAATAGCTACATTTTCCTATGGTAACTGCGGCAGCATCTTTTCAATTGCAAGCGCCCTTCCAGCCCACAGGCGACCAACCGCTAGCGATCGAGCAACTCGTCAAAGGCATCGAAGCAGGCGATCGATTTCAAACCTTACTCGGCGCGACAGGTACCGGCAAAACCTTCTCCATTGCTTCGGTTATTGAAAAAATCGGCAGACCAACCTTAGTTCTAGCACACAACAAAACCTTGGCAGCTCAACTGTGCAACGAACTACGCAATTTTTTCCCCAACAATGCAGTCGAATACTTTGTAAGTTATTACGACTACTACCAACCTGAAGCATACATCGCCGTCACCGATACATTCATAGAAAAAACCGCAGCAATTAACGATGAAATCGATATGCTGCGACACTCCGCCACGCGATCGCTCTTTGAACGCCGCGACGTAATTGTCGTAGCATCAATTAGCTGCATCTACGGCTTGGGAATGCCCGCAGAATATCTAAAAGCTGCTATCCCTTTGCAAGTAGGAATGGAAGTCAACCAGCGGCAAGTTTTGCGAGATTTAGTCAACGTCCAATACAGTCGCAACGACATCGATTTAGGCAGAGGCAAATTTCGCGTCAAAGGCGACGTTGTAGAAATCGGCCCCGCCTACGAAGATAGAATTATTCGCGTCGAATTCTTCGGCGACGAAATTGATGCCATTCGCTACGTTGACCCCGTAACTGGTAAAATTATGGCAAGTACAACTGCTTTAAATATTTATCCAGCCCGCCACTTTGTGACTGCTGATGATAAATTAGAAGCTGCTTGTCAAGGAATAGAACTCGAATTAGAAGACAGACTGGCAGAATTTGAAAAAAATGGAAAACTCTTAGAAGCTCAGCGAATAGAACAGCGCACCCGCTACGATTTGGAAATGCTGCGCGAGGTAGGATACTGCAACGGAGTCGAAAATTATTCGCGGCATTTAGCAGGGAGAAATGCGGGGGAACCGCCAGAATGTTTGATTGATTATTTTCCGAAGGATTGGATGTTGGTGATAGATGAATCTCACGTCACAGTGCCGCAAATTCGGGGGATGTACAACGGCGACCAAGCGCGGAAAAAAGTATTAATTGAACACGGTTTTCGTTTGCCGAGCGCTGCGGATAACCGCCCTTTAAAAGCAGATGAATTCTGGGCAAAAGAGAATCAGTGCATTTTTGTTTCTGCTACGCCTGGTGATTGGGAAATGGAAATATCGGAAGGCAGAGTTGCAGAGCAAGTAATTCGCCCTACGGGAGTAATAGATCCGACGATTTTCGTGCGCCCGACGGAAGGACAAATAGATGATTTGTTGGGGGAAATTAAGGAGAGAGTAAGTCGGGACGAGCGAGTTTTGGTGACGACTTTAACGAAGCGGATGGCGGAAGATTTAACCGAATATTTGCAGGAAAGGGGAATTAGAGTGCGGTATTTGCACTCGGAAATTCAGTCAATTCAACGCATTGAAATTATCCAAGATTTGCAGGATGGTAAGTTTGATGTATTGATTGGTGTTAACTTGCTGCGGGAAGGTTTGGATTTGCCGGAAGTTTCGCTGGTGGTAATTTTGGATGCGGATAAGGAGGGGTTTTTGCGATCGGGACGTTCGTTGATTCAAACGATCGGGCGGGCGGCGCGGCACGTTCAAGGACAGGCTATTTTGTATGCGGATAATTTGACTGATAGTATGGTTAAGGCGATCGACGAAACCGATCGCCGCCGGGGGATTCAGCTAGCGTACAATAAGATGCACGGGATTACGCCGCAGCCGATCGCGAAAAAGCGATCGACTAACGCGATTTTGGCATTTTTGGATGTGTCGCGCAAGCTGAATTCCCAGCAGTTGGAGGAGGTTTACGAACAGGTTGATGAGTTATCTTTGGATGAGATTCCTCAGTTAATCGGGCGGTTGGAGGCGCAGATGAAGGCGGCGGCGAAGAAGTTGGAGTTTGAGGAGGCTGGTAAGTTGCGCGATCGCATCAAGCATTTGCGGGATAAGCTATTGGGACATTAAACCCGGCGGTTGAAACCGCGTCTACACAAACAAAACCCGCCTGCGCGGGTTAAAGATTGGACAGCAATGAGCAAATTTCAGTTATTCGATGCAGTGACTTTAACCGAAGCAGTCGCCCTCGCTGATGGCGAGATTGCACCGCCACAAACAGCCGGGACAATTGTTGAGGTATTCAAAAACGGTGAAGCTTATTTAGTCGAATTATTTGGCGGCTGGGTGAAAGCAGAAGTTGGCGGAGATTTTGTTGCCGCAACTCAGGATGAGCCAGAATCATTTATGGAAACGATAGGTGTTGAAACAGTTTATCCGCATCAGTTGCAATTAGTAAAATCTGCTAGCGAAATGATGGGAGTTCGAGAGCGTTTACTGTCGGTTTTAAATAATTTACCTGAAGATTTAGTGGCTGAAGTCTGCGATTTTGCCGAGTTTTTGCAGGAAAAAAAGCAAAAAGTACGCGCGTGCGAATCTATCCCGTAGGGAATCGCATTAAGCATTTGCGCGATAAACGTTTAGATAATGGAGGAATAATTTAAAAGCCAAACATAGCTTTTATTCCATTTGCGATCGGCTGATACTCTTCTGCGGTTAAACTGCCAAGATACCGCAATACTCGCCGGATATCTACAGCGCGTACTTGATCCAGCAATACTATCGAGTCGGCGGTTAGATTTCCCACTCCAGCCTGAAGACTTGGGTATAAAATTGGATTTTGTGCAGTCCAATCTCCTGATTGTCTGGTAATCGGCACAACAATCACAAGTTCAAAACGGATCGTACCTGTGTTGCTTGGCCTCCCCACTACTACAGCAGGGCGTATTCCTTGCTGTTCGTGCAGTGCAGGCGTTTGAGGAGGGAAATCAACCAGTAAAATATCGCGGATGGTGAATCTATTAGCCACGCTTATTGCTGTACCCTTTCGTCTTCAAGAATAACAGCACCTACTCCCGGTATATAGCGCACGGGTTGACCAAGTTTCATCGGGTCTACATCTCCCCAATCATAGGGGGGAATTTCATTATCGACGAGGTAAAGTTGACGCCAAGGCGATTTTGCCAATGCTTCCTCGGAAATGTCAGGAAAAAATATTAGCACTTCTGGGATGCCAACTGGAAAACCATTGAGTTTGCTCAAGCCATCTATAATAGCGGCGAGGACGGATAAGTCTAAATGGTTGAGCTTTTCGGCTTTTTCGATCAGTTGGTATACGGTTTCAGGATTGAGTGTTTCGCCGACAGCTTCGACTAAGTTTTCGGGGGTGAAACCTCGACATTTCAAGTATTCGGCTAGTTGTAAGCGAATTGTGCTCATGGGTTTAGTTGAGAAAGATTTTAGGGTGAAGTGCGATCGCCCTTTACCATTATCCTATTTTATGAATGGAAAGGGCGATCGGACTTTCTATCAGATTCCTAGTCTATCTGCTGCATATTCGCGTTCCAAGGAGTCGGCTTTTGATAAACCATTGTTATCCCAGTCATTTGGCTGCCAATCACGTTCGCGCCTCAAGTCATCTATTTCTTGTTGCTGTTCAAGGACTTTTTGCTCAAAGGATTGGATAGTTTTATCCTTAGCTTTGATAGTTTCATCCTTTGCTTCGTTTTCCTCAAGCAGACTGCGGTTCCACTGCGCCAAAGCGCGGTTCGACTTCGCCAAAGCGCGGTGTGACTCCGCCAAAACAGAGAGGGTTTTCTTAGTCCGCTGAAGGTTGGTGTACAACGACTCGCATTGTGGAGTATAATTATGGGACATATATTTCAAAAGTTACGTTGACTTGTGGTGGTCTGAAGTTGAGATGTCAAACCACAGTGAGTTCGCTAGCTAAAGCAAGGCCTCTGTCTGAATCGTTACTTCAGGCGGGCCTTTTCCGTATCAGATATGATTTGCTATTGCAAAAACTACAAGACATTAAAGCGTTGTCTTTCTTACACTTGGGAATGTGAGGAAGTTTTGTTTGAGCTTGTATTTTAAGAATATATGATGTGCGGTTAGTTGTCAAGCGAGCAATAAGACCGTTTGTTTTCTTTATTACGGAGATTTAAACATCCGATTGCCGACATCCGATGCCGCTTTAATCTAATATGCTTGAATAGCCTGGTGTACCCGGTTATGGATAAAATGGGTGCTAACTAAACCTCAATTTGCCGACATCCGATGCCGCTTTAATCTAATAGGCTTGAATAGCGCAGTCTACCGCGTTATGGATAAAATGGGTGCCAACTCAACCTACATATCTATTAAGAATTAGACCCCGATTGAATCGATCGCGGGCAGATAGGGCAAGGGTTTCAGAAATATAAAAAAAAGACCGATCGCCCTTCACACCACCCAAACAAACTACTGCCCGATCGCCACAGCATCGGTATTACCCGCAAAAAAAGCCGGAGTAACAAACTCCAGCTTCTCCTTGGCTGTGATGAAACCCTTATCTACCGCTAGCTGCATCACTTCAGTCAGAAACCCTCTAAACGCATCTAATACTTAAGCGCGATCGCATTTAAACTGCTTTTCCCAGCACGAAGTCCCAAACTTGAACAATCTACAGGATAACCATAAACCACAGACACGATATTAAAAAAGTAGTAAGTTGGGCTAAGTGAAACCTAGGGTTCGCTTCCTCAACCCAACCTACAAATTAGAATTAAGGCGTCGGATTCGGATACTTAGCGTGCACAGAATTAATTTCTGCTACAATCTCTTCAGAAAGCGTCACATCCAAACTGCTGAGATTTTCTTCAAGTTGCGCGAGGCTAGTTGCACCGATAATAGTGCTACTCACAAACCAGCGCGATCGCACATAAGCCAAAGCCATCTGCGCCGGAGTCAAACCGTGTTTGCGCGCAATCTCAATATACGCTTTCACCGCATCATTCAGATTAGTTTTATCGTAACGCTGACCGAATCCAGCAAACAAAGCCAGCCGCGAATTTTCGGGAATTCCGTTCAAGTATTTACCCGTTAAAATTCCAAAAGCCAAAGGACTGTAAGCCATCAATCCCACATTTTTAAAACGGCAAGTTTCTGCCAAATTCATGTGAAAAGTCCGATTGCTCAAACTAAAAGCATTTTGAATCGAAACAACTTTCGGCAAACCGTGTTTTTCGGCCAATTCGCAAAACTCGCAAACTCCCCAAGGCGTTTCATTGCTCAAACCCAAATAGCGGATTTTACCAGCTTTAATTAAGTCAGCAAACACCTCTAACTGTTCCAAAATTGGTACAGTTTCGTGTTCTTGAGTAATATCGTAGTCCGGCGCGCCAAATAGCGGTACGTAGCGATCGGGCCAGTGGATCTGATAGAGGTCGATGTAGTCTGTTTGCAAGCGCTTCAGGCTGTCATTCAGGGCTTTTTCGACATTTGGGCGATCGATCTGATTTTTCCCTTCCCGAATCCACTTTAACCGAGTGCTTCTGCCCGCCACTTTCGTCGCTATAATAAGCTTATCCCGCTGCTGTTTCGCCAACCATTCCCCGATATATTCCTCGGTTTTTCCCTGAGTTTCCGGTTTTCCCGGCACCGGATACATTTCGGCCGTATCGATAAAGTTGATTCCTTTGGAAATTGCCAAATCGAGCTGTTGCGCCGCTTCTGCAACGGTGTTCTGCTGGCCGTAAGTCATCGTACCCAAACAAATTTCAGATACTGATAAATCGCTGTTGCCGAGTTTTTTGTATTCCATGATTATTTCGATTGCTGCAAAATTATCTCATTCTATCTATATTACCGAAAAACCTTGATTTAATTGACAACTCCCAAAAACTGCGATCGGCTTTCTCCTCTCTTCCTCTTTTCCTCTGCGCCCTCTGCGGTTAAAAATCTTAAAAAAATCTCCGCACTTAAATGTTAATATAAATAATTAGTATTCCTCTGATGTATGAGTAGTCGCCCGCCAAAAGTTCCATTTGTCAACCTCTCCCTGCAACACCAACCAATCCAATCTCAAATAACAGAAACAATTGGAAAAATTATCGAGCAAGGAGATTTTATTTTAGGCCAAGCACTCGCCGAATTTGAAACAGCATTTGCAGCAGCTTCAGGAGTAAAATACGGCGTAGGAGTGGCTTGCGGAACAGATGCGATCGCCCTGGGACTCCAAGCTTGCGGCATTAATCCGGGCGACGAGATTATCGTACCCGCCAACACATTTATCGCCACCATCATCGCCGTCATTCAAGCCAAAGCAATACCTATCCTGGTAGATTGTGACCCGGAAACTGCCCTGATTGACCTCACAGCAGCCGAAACAGCAATTACCTCGAAAACTAAAGCAATTATTCCCGTACATCTCTACGGTCAAATGGTATCGCCCAGTCAGCTTTTAGATTTTGCCAACCGCCACAACTTAATAATTTTTGAAGATGCCGCCCAAGCGCACTTAGCCGAAAGAGAAGGATACCGCGCGGGTTCCTTTGGGAAAGCAGCAGCCTTCAGCTTTTATCCCAGCAAAAACCTCGGCTGTTTTGGCGACGGCGGGATGTTAATTACTAACGATGCAGATCTCGCAAAAACCATGCGTACTTTCCGCAATTACGGAGCTCTTAGCAAATATTTACATACAGAAATTGGCACCAACAGCCGCCTCGACAATTTGCAAGCGGCCATACTCAATGTTAAATTGCCATACTTAGAAAAATGGAATCGCGATCGCAACTTAGCCGCCCAACATTACAATACTTTATTAGAGCCGCTGAAACACAAAGGCATTGTACCGATCGCCAATCACAGCAGCAGCGGTCACATTTATCACATCTATGCGATCCAAATTACTGAGAAAAGCCCGTTAGCGAAGCCCGCCCCTACGGGGGCTGCGCCAACGAAGAGGATCGACCGCAATACCCTCCAGCAAAAACTCGCCCAAGAAGGGATTGAAACAGGCATCCACTATCCCGTACCCTGCCACCTGCAACCAGCCTACCAAAACTTAGGCAATCCGGGCGACTTCCCCCACGCAGAAACCCTGTGCCAACAAATTTTATCATTGCCAATGTATCCCGGATTGAGCAATACTCAGATCGAACAGGTTGTACAGGCGATCGGGCGATCGTTGAATTGCTAATTGTTAATATCAAGTTATGCTAAAAGTGTTTACACCAGTAGAGTGCAGTTATCAAAGCATTCAAGATCAAAATCAACTCACATCCGGCACCAACCAATATCAAAAATCCGTACCTTTGTGAGAAAGGCTATATTAATGCCTGATGTCAAAAATTAACAAATATTTAACTCACAATCCCCAACCGCTTTCCCATTGCCAACCCAGCGCGGCAATATCAAAACCTCTCAAATTATGCACATCCAGCGCAGAATTCAGATTATTTTCAAGCGATACCTTTTGGGCGAAGAAATCGCGATCCTCCTAGTGCTGCTGTACGCCCCCCTGCTAGTACACTGGTACGACGGTTGGTTCAACAAAAACATCAACATCGAACACGAATATTTCAGCCACGGAATAATTGGTTTGCCCTACGCAGCTTATATTGCTTGGACGAACCGAAAGTGCTGGCTGCGCTTGCCCAACACCCCGCATCCTTTAGGAAGCTTTTTGCTGGTAATAGCGACACTTTTTTATCTGAGTCGCTTAAGCGATTTAGTGAATTTATCACTCCCATTAATGCTGGCCGGGATTTGCCTGTGCTTAAAAGGAATCGCCGGCTTAAAATTGCAGGGAAAGCCACTTTTATTCGTATTCCTGGCATCACCAAACCACATTCCTTACCTCATAGAACCCTACGCATTGCCGCTGCAACACTTCATTGCTGAGGCATCAGGTTTAATCTTAATTAAAGTAGGCCTCAACGTCAGAGTAGAAGAAATTTATCTCTACGTCAACAATCGCATTGTAGAAGTTGCGCCCCACTGTGCCGGCTTAAAAATGCTGTTTACCAGTCTTTACGTCAGCTTAATTCTGCTAGATTGGACGGGAGTTTGGAGTTCCTACAAAAAAAGCCTTTTGTTTTTAGTAGCTACATCTATCATTAGCATCACTTCCAACATTCTCCGCAACACATTGCTAACTTACTTTCACGGAACCGAGAGAGAGACGCTTTTTAATTGGCTGCACGCCGGATGGGGCGGAGACTTGTACTCTGCTTGTATACTAGGTTTATTGGTACTTCTCCTCAACGGCATGGAAAAGTATTCCCCAAACCAGTATGGCAATTGATGAAACAAATAATTTCAGCACAGAAACTACTGCAGCGTTACCAATTATCAAAAATTGTGGTACTGGTATTTTTGTTGATATTGGTTGGGGCGGTAGCAATTCCCGGCTACGCGACGGGAAATTGGCCTTGGACAAACCAACCAATTCTTGCAAACCTCAAGCAATTAAAAAGTTTGCGCCAAAACGGGATGACACTTCCCGGCTGGAAAGAGACCCGCCTCCAGAATAACGTCGTAATTGGCGGTCACAGGTGGTTAGTTCAAGAAATTAAAAATCATCAAACAATAGCTATTTTATTGCTGTTGCCTCAAAACGACCCCAAAAACCAGCCCCAAGTAGAATGGCTAGATATCGATGGATTTCACCGATGGCAAACAGACTCTCATCGCACTTTGAGGTTTAAAGTTAAATTAGCGACAACACCCGACAAGCCGCCATCTACCATCGAGGCTCGGTTTTTCCGAAGTTGGACTCCCCAACAAACTTTTGCGGTCGTGCAGTGGTACGCTTGGCCTAACGGAGGTTCTCCAGCAACCAGCCGCTGGTTTTGGGAAGACAGTATGGCGAGACTGTCGAACCGCCGCGCCTCTTGGGTTGCTGTCAGTATCATCCTTCCCATTGAAGCGCAAAGCGAGATTAAGATAGTTGAACCGCTGCTGGAATCTCTGAGTCAAACTGTTCAAGCTCAATTAATGGCAGAAACTTTCTGAGTTTAATCAAGAGTGCGATTGAAATCGCTTTTATACAAACAAACACCGCCTCTGCGGGCTAGAAGAATCAAGCAATTTCAATTGATTTGGTATCAAGAAAAAAAAATAGTTGAGATTTGCCAAACCAAAATGAAATTTAAAAAAACAACTAATTATATCATCTCCGATCGCTTACCATAACAAAAACAGTAGGATCGCGCGTGCGCCAGTCAGTGTCAGCGACCGGATTGCGGACTAAACCGCACTACGAACTAATTTTAGATCGACCGGACAGGATATTATTCCAAATAATACGAGATTTTATCTGCCAATAAAAATGCGGGAAAAATTTACAATTAAAAATCGCGTTGCTTTTTCCTTGGCTGGTCTGCACTCAACAGCTTGGACTCTATCTTTTGCTGCTGTATTCTGGGGCTTTAACGGCAAAATTTTTCCCGAAACGGCTTTAGCTCAATCCGTTGTTCCTAGTGCAGAACAGTTGGTGCCGCCGCCACCACTGCGCGTACCGCCGCCGCCAGCCAACTTCAACCGGCAAATTAACCCAGCTTTTCGGAATCGGCCTTACCGCCTAGGCCCTGGAGACCAGATTTCGGTTCAAGTTCAGCGCTTCCCAGAGCTGAATTTTACAGGTGCTATCAGCCCTGAAGGGATAATTGTACTGCCACTGATTGGCTCAGTAAATTTGCGCGGTTTGACTGTCGAAGAATCACAGCAGCGACTCCGCGAGCGCTTTGCCCAATTTATCAAAAATCCTCAAGTATCGAGTGCTTTGCTGGTTCAGCGCCCGGTAGTGGTGACGGTGACGGGGGAAGTGGCGAGACCTGGTTTTTATCCGCTGCAAACCCCGCAACTTCCGGCGGCTTTGGCGGCTGCTGCGGGGACTAATCCTACGGCCGAACTGCGGGCGGTGCGGGTGCGGCGGACTCTGCCGGGGGGGGAAGTGGCGGAGCAAGTTGTTGATATTTTGACACCGCTGCAAACTGGTATTGCTCCGCCAGATTTGCGTTTGGAAGATGGAGATGCGATCGTCGTACCGTATAAACAGATTACAGCCGATCGCAAGTCCGATCGAGATTTAGTATCCAGGTACAGCCTAGCCGCTGCCGCCCTTCCCGTCCAAATCACCGTCACCGGAGAAGTCAGCAAACCTGGTTTTTACACGCTTCCGGCTGGTTCCGGTCGAATTTCCGCTGCTTTGGTGATTGCGGGGGGAGTCACGGGAAAAGCCGATTTGCGCGAGGTGCGAGTGCGGCGGACGCTGGTGGACGGCTCCTCAGTGGATGAACCCATCGACCTCTACACTCCCCTAGCCAACGCTCAGGATTTGTTCGATTTTCCTTTAGCCTCGGGAGATGTAATTGTCATCCCGGAACTGGACGCTAGTACCAAAAACCTAGACTACGACAAAGCTCTGGTGGCGCGGTCTACCTTGATTAAGCCCAGGATCTACGTTCGAGTTTTGAGTTACGCTAGTGGTAGTTTGACTTCGTTCTACCTAGAAAATGGCAGCAAGTTTTTGGATGCTATCAACAACTTACCTGTAAATCTAGCTGACTTGCGGAAAATGGCCTTGATTCGGTTCGACCAAAAACAAGGTAGAGCTATCAACCGCAAGATAGATGCTAAAGCTGCTTTGGAGGGCAATGTTTCTGAGAACCCGATGCTCGAAGATAATGATGTGATCGTAATCGGTAGGAATCTGGTAGAGCGCCTTGGTTATGTAATCAATACTTTTACTCGACCGTTCCGCGATATTTTGGGTTTTATTCTGTTCTTCGATCAGTTAAGAAATGGGGTAACAAATCTATTCGGCCCATCACCTAATAATAGGTAGTCATTGGGCATTGGGCATTGGGCATTGGGCATTGGGCATTGGGCATTGGGCATTGGGCATTGATTGGGCATTGGGCATACCTCACTTTTGTGAGAACCGCTATATTAGTGATGGTTATTAGTTATTAGTTATGATTTCCTCAAAATAAACAGTTAACAGTTAACAGTCAGCACTTAACAGTTAACAGTCAACAATCAGCAGTTAGGATCGAAAACTTAATAACTGAAACATCTCCTACAGTCCTATCTCCTGTAAGTTGCCTTCCTCAAAGGAGGCTCTTCCTCGCCCCAGAAGCATTACCAGGCAGAGCGAAAGTAACGAACAATCGCTTAAGTTATTAAATTTTAATTTCTAACAGTCAACAGTTAACAGTCAACAGTCAACAGTCAACAGTCAACAGTCAACAGTCAACAGTCAACAGTCAACAGTCAACAATCATTATGACTTTATCCGTTGTAAAACGTTATTTAATTGCTTTCGACCAATACAAGTGGGTGGGACTGGCTACTCTGGCGACGACTGTGGGCGTGTCGGGAGTAGTGGCTTTGCCGCCAACTCCCGCGCCGGTTTACGTTGCTTCCGGTACGCTGGCATACCGCAGGCCGAGCGTGATTTTTTCATCGACTACTACTAAAATTCAACAGGAAGGACAAGAAATAACTAAAGATATGCTGCTGGATCAAGAAAATGTGATTAAACCAGCAGCAGAAAAACTCATCAAAGCCCAAAAAAAACCAAACACAAAAGTAGCAGCAATAGTCAATCCAAAAGAAACGGAAAAAAAAGTACAAGTTTTGACTAAAAAGCTGGCAGACAAGGTGCAGATCAAGATGCCGATTAAGAATAATGACCCCAGCGCTTTGATTCAAATATTGTACAAAAATGCCGATCGCACAACAGCAGAAGAGGTACTGGAGGTGCTGATGAACGCAATGGTGGAGCGCAGCCAAGATATTAATACTTCTAGATTGCGAGAAACGATCGCCCAAATTCAAGAACGCTTGCCGAAAGTAACTCAGGAACTCAGAGAGACGGAAGCAAAACTAGAAGCCTACGAAAAACGAGAAGGGACTTCAATTTTAGCAGCTCAGAACGGTACGCTGCCGCAAGCGATTACCGGCAGCCAACAGCTGCAGCGGCAACTCCGCGTGCAGTTGGGAGGAATTGAAGCTCAAATTAATAGCTTGCAGGATCGCTTGGGATTGAATGTGGAGCAAGCTTACGTCGCCCAAGCACTTTCTGCAGATCCAATTATTGCACAACTGCGAGTGCAACTATTCTCGATCGAATCTCAGCTCAAAATTCTCCGTAGCGACTTGCAGGAAGAACACCCGAAAATTGTAGAATTGCTCAAACAAAAACAAGCTTTTGACGAACAGTTGCAGCAGCGACAATCTGAGGTGCTCGGCGGTAACGGGGTGGCGGCACCGCTCAGAAGTACCGATCGCATTCGGATAGACTCTTCTTTAGATCCCGCCAGACAACAGTTAGCTCAAAATTTGATTACTTTGCAAACCCAGCGGGAAATGGTGCAACAGCAAATCAAAGGAGTCGAAAAAACTGAACAACTATTGCGCTTAGAACACGCCACAATTCCCAACAAGCAGTTAGAACAAGCGCGGCTGATCCAGCAAGTGGGGTTCAAAAAAGCTCTCTATGACAAGATGCAGTCAGCTTTGGTAGACGCTCAAGCGGCGGTAGCGGAGACAACGGGGAGTTTGAGAATCGCCCAGCTTCCCAAAACTGATGATGTTGACTCAAACAAGAGAGGTTTACTGGTGATGTTGGCGGTGGGGGGATTTGTAGGATTGCTGCTGGGCGGTGGGTTGATATTTTTGTTGGGGATGCTCAACGGCAAGTTTTACAGTTGGGAAGAAGTGCGGGCGGCTTTGGTGGAAAAAGAGGTGCCGGTACTGGCAGTTTTGCCTGAAGCGATCGTGTTTGATTCCTACGAGGATGATATGCCTCTGGCTTTGGAACCCAATTCGCCCTATTTGGAGTTTTACGAGCGGTTGCGGACTAATTTGCGTCGAATTGGCGAAAGTCCGGTGAAGGTAGTGTTGCTGACTTCTGCAGCTCCTTTGGAGGGAAAGAGTTTTAGTGCTTACAATTTGGCAATTGCCTCGGCTCGATCGGGCAAACGGACTTTATTAATTGAAGCAGATTTGCGATCGGCTTCCAAGGTAGAATCTTTGAGAATCGCTACTGATCCTCTAGCGGCGGTGGAACCTTTGCACTATTACGCCAATATGAGCGAGTGCGTCCATTTGGTTCCAGATGTGGAAAACCTGTATGTTGTGCCGAGTCCGGGCTATTTGCGGCAGGCTTCGGCGGTACTCGAATCGAGTGAAATGCGGAGATTGTTCGAGGATGTTCGCAATCGCTTTGATTTTGTGGTTGTGGATTCTCCGGCGTTGAGCGAGTGCAATGATGCGTTGACGCTGGAACCGTACACGGACGGTATAATTTTGGTGGCGCGGGCTGGTTATACTCTGGCTAGTATGTTGTCTGAAGCTGCGGATCAGTTGATGGAATTTGACGACGAGGATTCGCATAAATCTGGGCCACGGCTGTTGGGGGCGATTATCAACGGTGCTGATATTCGGGTGAAGAAGTTCCGCAATGATAACGATATTGATGAGTTGGAGTGGCCTTTGAGTGATGCGGGCGATCGAGCTATTGAAGTGCGATCGAGGCAATTACCGCACCAGTCTAAGCCCAAAAACAAAGTTATTCATAATAAATTTAACTAATTTACGGGGCTTGATTGGACGAGCAATTGCATTCATTCATTCATCAACTATTTTCAAATTATCTGCGTTCAGCAACGTTCATCAGCGGTTTTCCTGTAAATCAAAAATTCATACAAGAGTTGTTTAGTCTCAACTCCAAATATCATTATCAAGCGAGGATGAGGCAGCATTTAAATCTGTCTGCCTCTCCCACTTGACATTGGTGACAACTTTAAAAGTTATCACCAATGTTTAAGACTTAGTAACGCAAATCGCTAGTCAAAAAACGCACTGAGCAAATTGGTTAAAGGCGACCAAACTACCATCTAAGCCAGCAATAGATTCGGGGCACTGCTGCCCATAATCGGCTCTTTGGGTAAATTCAACCAATTATCTGTGGTACCGAAATTGCCGATCGAGTTAGTGGAATTAATCCCGACGTCAGAGGAAGTTCCTGGGCTTGCCATCGCCATTCGGCCCAAAGAGTTGGTGAAATTGCTCATCCAATCCCCGTTCTGAATATCGGTACTGCCCTGCAAGGGAATCGCATTTTGCCCGCCATTGCTAACTTGGTTGTTCGCATTAGCCGCAGCAAAGTTAGTAATTGGATCGTCGAAGACAAGGCTAGATGCAGTTAAGGTACCAGCGATCGGAGCAGGAGCAGGAGCAGGTGCAGTATCATTGTCTATGATGCTCAAAACCGTGCTGCTTTGGTTTCCAATTGTGGCGCCTATAGGGCTAACCAAAGTTAAACCGAGAGTTTCGTCACCCTCAAATAAAGTGTCATCGAAAATGGGAATGGTGATGGTTTTGGGTACTAAATCCCCATTGCCAAAATTGACAGCGATCAAACCATTAGTGTAATCAAGGCCGGCTGTAGCAGTACCATCGGACAAGCTCACCGTCGCTGAGACTGCACCGACAGCACTACCAGTACGAGTGACTGTCACTGCTGAAACAGGCGTTCCATTTTCGTTGACACTGAAGAACGGGGCGCTGAATTGCAGGGTGCTGTCATTGTCTACGATCGTCGTAACGGCGGTACCTTGGGTTCCAATCGTGGCATTGCCGGTCGGGTTAACCAAACTTAAATTGATAGTTTCGTTACCCTCCACCAAAGTGTCATCGATAATGGGAATATTGACTATCTTGGGTGCAGAATCCCCAGCGGCAAAATTGACAGGGATGGCAGTATTGTCGTAGTCAGCAGGGGCAACAGCAGTACCATTACTGAGGTTCACGGTAGCTGAAACTGCACCGGTACTACTGCCAGTGCGAGTGACTGTCACGGCTGCAACGGCCGTTCCATTTTCTCTGATCCTGAAGGTAGGAGCACTAAATTGCAGGGTGCTGTCATTGTCTATGATGTCCAAAGTGGCGCTACTTTGGGTTCCAATCGAGGCATTCCCTGTCGGGCTGCCCAAACTTAAATTGACAGTTTCGTTACTCTCCAACAAAGTATCGTTGACGATCGGAATATTGACCGTCTTGGGTGCAGAATCGCCAGGGGCAAAATTAACAACGATCGCATTAGCATTGTAGTCAGCAGGGGCTGTAGCAGTACCATCGGTTAAGCTGACGGTGGCTGAGACTGTACCAGAGGTTACACCAGTGCGAGTGACTGTCACGGCTGCGATCGGCGTTCCATCTTCGTTGACACTAAAGGTAGGGGAACTAAATTGCAGGGTGCTGTCATTGTCTACGATGGTCGTAACGGCGGTACTTTGGGTTCCAATCGTGGCATTACCTGTCGGGTTAATCAAACTTAAATTGACAGTTTCGTTACCCTCGAACAAAGTATCGTTGACGATCGGAATATCGATCGTTTTGGGTGTAGAATCGCCAGCGGCAAAATTGACAACGATCGGACTATTGGCGTAGTCAGCAGGGGCTGTAGCAGTACCATCAGCCAAGCTCACCGTCGCTGAGACAGCAGCCACACTACTGCCAGTACGAGTGACTGTTACAGCTGAAACGGCGGTTCCATCTTCTCTGATTCTGAAGGTGGGGGCGCTAAATTGCAGGGTGCTGGTCGGGACAGCAGCGTCATTGTCTACGATGTTCAAAGTGGCGGTACTTTGCGTTCCAATCGTGGCACCTGTCGGATTGGTCAAGCTTAAGTTGACGGTTTCGTTACCTTCCACCAAAGCGTCATCGACAATAGGAACGACGATCGTCTTGGGTGTAGAATCCCCTGCGGCAAAATTGACAGGGATGGCAGTATTGGCGTAATCAGCAGGGGCTGTAGCAGTACCATTGGTGAGGTTCACGGTAGCTGAGGCGGCAGCGGTGCTGCTACCTGTGCGAGTGACTGTCACGGCTGCAACGGGCGTTCCATCTTCGTTGACGCTGAAGGTTGGAGCGCTAAATTGCAGGGTGCCGACAGGGACAGCAGCGTCATTGTCTACAATGTTCAAAGTCGCGGCACTTTGCGTTCCCAAGCTGACACGGCTGGTGCCGGTGGGATTGGTCAAGCTTAAGTTGACGGTTTCGTTACCTTCCACCAAAGCGTCATCGACAATAGGAACGACGATCGTCTTGGGTGTAGAATCCCCTGCGGCAAAATTGACAGGGATGGCAGTATTGGCGTAATCAGCAGGGGCTGTAGCAGTACCATTGGTGAGGTTCACGGTAGCTGAGGCGGTGCCGGCGCTGCTACCTGTGCGAGTGACTGTCACGGCTGCAACGGGCGTTCCATCTTCGTTGACGCTGAAGGTTGGAGCGCTAAACTGAAGGCTAACCGGATCTTGAGTCCCTTGATATTCAATGTTCCGCAGCAGGTAGTCGGAACTATCGTCTTTGAAAGAGGTGGCGGTGTAGGCAGCGGTGGGGGTATCGTAGGCTTTGGCTGAGAACCGCAGTTCGTCAAAACTAATGTTGCTCAGAGGGTTTGCTTCTATTTTGAATTTGAAATTGCCATCGGTGCGATCGCCCGTGAATGTCACTCCATCTGAACCCACAGTAATGGGTTTTACGACTGCGGGAGAGTTTAGACGAGTAATCGTAAAATTGCTGGCCGGTACGAGAGTCCCATTATTAAAGATTTGCAGCAAACCAACTTCATTACCTTGATCGCCGAGTCCGGGGTTAGTTTTGGGACTCAATGCGCTGAGGTCGATCGTCGCGCTATTAATATTTTGGTCTTCTGCCCATTTCAGCTTCAGTACCTGAGATTGACTGGTGTTCGGATCGTAATTAATTTCCGCCCGATTTTTATTAGGATCGGTGAACCAACCATTATAAGAGGATGGCACACCAATACCAGGGGTGCTGCCGTAACTCAACCAACTTTTAGGGTTTTCATTCGTTGGTAAAGTGAGATTGGCGATCGCTTGAGGATTGAGGTAATCTGTTTCGACGCCATCAAAAGCTACCCCAGACAGTTTAATGCCTTGATTCTGGGCAGCAGTAGGCCATTTTGTGATTAGGTCATTGACGCTGGTGAAATTAGTGCTTTGACCCAAAGAACCATTGAAAGAAGTAGGCATAGCTTTTCTTTTGGTAGTAATTAAGGATTGGAAGTGACTGAAACTTTCAGCGTTGGGCTATAGTTCTCTGTCACGATAAGAAACATTTCATCCTCAATAACTTCGATCCGGAAAATTTTTCCGATATTTTTTTTATTCCTAGACGCACTCAGACACAAAAACCGCGTTTTTTACCTTATTTGCCGATAACAACGGGTATTTTCGTAAAAACTCCCTTTTTGGCGATCGATACGTAAGTTTTAATTTTTTCATTTCTGTAACAAGCGTTTTTTTACATCCGTACAGGAGAGCTTAAATAATTGTCGAAATCCGTAAATTTACCTATAAGAATTATCAAAATATGTGAAGCAATGCGGTGCAGGTGTAGGTGGCGGTTGAAACCAGCTTTGCACAAACGATGTCCGGCGGAGGCGACTGAAGAAAATAACCTAATTTTAACTGCCCGGTATTCATCCCGGACTCCTCGGCTCCAAGCTTGTACAGACGCGCTTTCAACCGCTTTTGTCTACTTAATCCAAGCGTATTGATATGTGAAGGTGCAGTTGCACGCTAGCAGGGCTGTTTTTCTTGCACCCTAAAGCTTTGAGCCGTTGCAGAGTAGAGGGATGAATTAAGCAGGTAATATCGTTTCCGGCTGCATCGTCAGGTGATAAATTAGAGGGCAATTCATGAATGATTTTTACAAGTCACCACCTATCTCGGTGCAATTTTCAGTTGTTCGATTCACCGTCAACAGTCAACAGTCAACAGTCAACAGTCAACAGTCAACAGTCAACAGTCAACAGTCAACATCATGAGGAGTGCAACCGGAATTGATATAAACGAACAGCCCAGAATTTGAGATAGTGAAGTAACAATCGAATAGAGTGCTTCTACATTTCCTCAGATTTGGAATAATATCGTTTACGGTCGATTGACAACAATAAGATTCGATCGCGCTTGCGGGCTTCAGTATCCGCACTACGAACCGTTTTTGTGATGATAATCGACAGGAAATGATTTAAGAGGCGTTGCTGAATTCTTACTTTCCTAATCGCATAATTTATCTTCCAGTAAGTTTTAAAAAATCAAAAATCAAAGCGATTCTCCGTTATCCAGAAGTGGAGATTTTAAATTTTATTAATTAAGCGATTGAGCTATTAATGCTAGTATATCGCGGTCGCCAAACTAACAATAGTAAAATTCGTTTGTAGTGCGGACTTGCATACGCTTTCATGTTGCGGACGCTGACTGACGCACGAGATCGAACTATTTTTGTGATAGTAATCGACAGGACATGATATTACTGATAAAAATGCTTTGAAATAATTTCACTATCTGTGTCTGTTTTTATAACCAGTTAGATAGTTGAATGTGTTGTAGGACATTCGATCGCTAATAGCTGTCAGCTACTAATTCACTATCTCAAACAATAAATTATGTCAGTCGCTCCACATTCACCGCACTCGATCGCCTATCCCAACAATTTACAGACAAAGACTAACCGCAGTATAACCGCTGGCCCGATCGCACTCGGCACGGCAAAATCCAACCGGGGCGATCGCCCGCCAGCTTCTATCATCCGTCATTGATCGGATGTGATTGCTTAAAAATTTTGAGCGCTATTGATTAGATTCCGGGCGTTTCTGGCGTTTTTGCTGCACAAACTGTTCCAAATCCGCGATCGCATCTTCAAAATCAGACAAATTAATTTTCGCAGATTTAGCCTTCTTCGGCGGACTCGAAGGCTGAGGAGCAGACTTAGTTTGAGGCTGCGGAGACTGAGGCTGCGCCGCTTCTGTGTTGGCAGTTTCTATATAATCGAACAATTCATCCAAGGACTGAAAAAAAGATTGAGCCGAGGCCCGGCGTGAATCTTTGCGATCGTCGTCATCCATCATAAGCTACTCCATAGACTCTAAAACTTGCCGAGAAACTCCGCCCCCCGGCGCGTACAGATATTGGACATCAAAACCCCAATCAGCTAAAACCTTGATCGGCAGGGCTTTTCGTCGAGTCTCGATCTCCCTGGCATCCCCCAGTCAAAGGGGAGTAGGGGTTGGTGCAACACCGCTTCCGGTTCCCGTGCATCGTTGCGGGGGTGTGGGGCGATGGGGGCTGTAACATCAAACACTAAACCGGTACTGCATTTGACTTGGTTGTAGGCACCAATCGGCACTGTCACCCCTCAAACTGTATCTAGTTTTACCCGCCCTGTCAGTGATTTGAAACTTGGCACACGCGGAGATCGAAACCATTGACCCTAAAAAAATCTCAGTTACTGTCTAATTAACCCTAGTCTAGTCGAGAATAAGGACACAGGACTTATGCAACTATTACCGCTGTTCAAAGGTTGCGATCGCAACCTACAAGCTTAAAATGACGGACAGAGGGTGTTTTTTGCTTGAGTCCTAAGATTTCAAAGGCATTAGGAGATTTTAAGGTGACTCAGGGATTTGATTACGATTTAGCAATTATCGGCGCTGGCGTGGGCGGACACGGCGCGGCCATACACGCGGTTAGCTGCGGGCTGAAAGTGGCAATTATCGAAGCGGGCGATATGGGCGGAACTTGCGTCAATCGCGGCTGCATTCCCTCCAAGGCGCTGTTGGCGGCTTCCGGGCGGGTGCGGGATTTGCGAAATGCCCACCACCTCAAGATGTTGGGTATTCAGTTGGGAAACGTGGATTTCGATCGCGGGGCGATCGCCAATCACGCTAACACTATTGTTAGCAAACTTCGCGGCGACTTAATCAACAGCCTCAAACGCTTGAATGTCGATATCATCCAAGGTTGGGGCAAAATTGCCGCCGCTCAAAAAATTACCGTCGAAACAGATAAAGGCGAGAAAACGATTACCGCCAAGGATATTATTCTCGCTCCCGGTTCGATTCCTTTCGTTCCCCCAGGGATAGAAATTGACGGCAAAACTGTATTTACCAGCGATGATGCTGTCAGATTGGAATCATTACCAAAGTGGATCGCAATTATTGGTAGCGGTTACATCGGTTTAGAGTTTTCGGATATTTACACAGCATTAGGCTGCGAAATTACGATGATTGAAGCTCTAGATCAATTGATGCCGACTTTTGACCCAGATATTGCTAAATTGGCCGAACGAGTGTTAATTACACCCCGCGATATTGAAACAAAAGTGGGATTGTTGGCTAAGAAGATTATTCCCGGTTCCCCGGTAATTATTGAATTAGCTGATTTCAAAACGAAGGAAGTTGTCGACGTTTTGGAAGTTGACGCTTGTTTGGTAGCAACGGGGCGAGTTCCGGTGAGCAAGAATTTGGGGTTAGAAACTCTTGGCGTGGAAACGATGCGCGGTTATATCCCCGTTAACGATAAGATGCAGGTTTTGGCGGCGGGAGAACCGATCGCGAATTTGTGGGCGATCGGCGATGTTAATGGCAAAATGATGTTAGCGCACGCTGCATCGGCCCAGGGAATTGCGGCTGTGGAAAATATTTGCGGGCGCGCCAGGGAAGTTGACTATTTGAGCATCCCGGCGGCGGCGTTTACTCACCCGGAAATTAGCTATGTGGGAATGACTGAACCTGCGGCGAAAGAGTTAGGAAAAGCTGAAGGGTTTGAGGTCGCTTCTGTCAAGAGTTATTTTAAGGGAAATTCTAAGGCTATTGCGGAGGGTGAAACCGACGGTATGGCTAAGGTGATTTACCGGAAAGATACTGGGGAATTGTTGGGAGTTCACATTTTTGGTTTGCACGCTTCGGATTTGATTCAGGAGGCCGCAAATGCGATCGCCCAGCGCGATTCTGTCAACACTTTAGCGTTCCGAGTTCACACGCACCCGACGCTTTCGGAAGTGCTGGATGAGGCTTTCAAGCGGGCGGCTGGAGCGGGTAGTCATTAATCTGTAGGGGCGGTGTTCTTGTTTGACAGGACTTATGCACTGCGCCAAAGAAACCGGGTTTTTTACCTGAGCTGCGGGTTAGAACGAAAGATTTTCGTAAAAAACCCGGTTTCTGGCCCCGCGCGTCCAGGACTATTTTTAGATACCCGATTTTTTCAAGAAGTCGGGTATCTGGATATCTTATTTTATGGCGGCGGTAGAGTGCCGATCGCATTTTGGGCTAATTCGAGAAATTGCTCACCACAGTTAATTTGCTCCGCAGCTTGTTCGACAGTTACAGTATCAAGTCCCCCGTAATCCCCACTATTTCGCAAATCTTGAGCATCGATTAAGAATCTGTGAAACTCAACAGGAACTCTTCCTGTACGGGCAAATTCTCGGCCAAAAGCTCCAATGACTGCGGCATGACTCGAAAATGACATTCCTTCGCCATCTAAAAATGCCTCAGCAATATAAAACATGGCATAATAAGCGCGGGATGCTGCATAATCTGGGAAACCATTATTGAGTAATAGCCTTGCCGCCGATAAACTTTGACGAGCTTTCAGAAGTAAGTCTAATTGTTCGGGTTTCATAAAGCTATTCCCTCTTTACGAATATTCCTCAATAAAGGCCCGTTGTAGTGTGTAAATCGCTGTTCGTCCATAAACAGACAGCTAATTACTTCATCATTTTGGAGCGACAAATCGGCTCTAATGTGGCTGGTTCTTTTAATTTCTTCGCCGGGATTGACTTGCCCTTTAAGAACTACTAACACATCTATATCTGAGTCTGGATGTGCATCGCCTCGCGCTTGGGAACCGTAAAGTACCATTGTGACAAGGCGGCTGTCGTAGATTTTCTCGAAGTGCGATCGTAATTCTATCAATATGTTCTTAAGTTTCTCGTTAACGATCATATTTGTTGTCAACTGTCGGACATTTAAATTGTATGTTCAGGGCGTTGCTCAAAGCCCACCCCACAAGACGGGGAATTGTTATTTGACATAGAATTTATATATAGCGGTTCGATCGCGTTGTGAGGTATGCCCTATGCCCTATGCCCTATCCCCTATGCCCTATGCCCGAAATTACCTCATATGAGAGCTCGAAATGCTATACACAACAGCTTAACTAATTCAGTAGTGGAAATATTGAAACTTCCGGTAGTCCTCAATCCTGGTCTATAGCTTTCAATGCTGCTAAATATCGCTCTTGAATGTCTTTGCGATCTAATTCATCGAAATTTGCCTGCTGGCTGGCGCGTTCAGTCTGATCGGCGTGTCGCCTGAGTGCTTTTCGGTGTGTGGTTCGATCGGTGAAACGGGCCACAACCGCGATCGCCTCTAGCAACCGCATCGTGACAGCTACATTCGATTTTCCATTCTGTCGAATTTGGTTAAAGGCTGCATCGATCACGTCAGTAAAGGCGATGGGTTCTGCAATCATCCGAAGCTGGTTGCTGTCGTCGTAGCGGTAGGGAGAGGGAATTTCTCTTTGGGTTAAACGACAAAGAGCCGCACTCAGTTGGTCAATACAGCGGATAGCCGTAAATGGATCGTTGATTCCTGGGGAAAGAGCGCGTACTGCAATCTCAACGAGTTGGTCGATCGAAAACTCTACATCCTGCCGCTCCGTGCGCTGCGATCCAATCAGAAAAGCACCGTTAATCTTGGATGTAAGTTCCTCGTTTACCTGTTTTCCAGGAAAGACTTGTACAAGTTCACTTCCTTCGACAGTAAAGCGACCGGGACGCTGTTGAATTTGTAACAGCAGGTTATGCTCGCTAGCAATTTGCATTAGTTGGTCATTATTAATGGCTTGAATGTAGCCACCATTCTTTGTTGAAACTGGACGGGCATCTTGCTCAAAATTAGCTGGAAGATCGGCGGAAATGTCCGATGGATTGTCTTGCTGCTTGTTGTTAGCTTTACTGGTTCCCATACTTTCTGGAAACAGTCGATCGATCGCATTATCAAGTTCCTCACCAACTAATTTAATCACATGATCGACCTGAATTGATAAGGCAGAATGATGAATGAAATAAATCAATACGCCAATGCTGGCGATCGCCAAACCAATGCCACAAGTTACTGCTAGGTGGGGGACAAACTCATGTTCATCTAACCCGTTGATCGTTCGCAGCACCATCAAGCTATATACAAATGTGGAAATGAACGTTCCCAGCACAATTTGGTTGCCCTTATCTTGCATAAAGTTACGCAGCAAGCGAGGGCCAAACTGCGAAGATGCAAGTTGAAGGGCAACGATTGTAATTGAAAAAGCTGTGGTAGCAACGCTCATCATTGAACTGGCGATCGCCGAAAGAATCGCGCGCGAGCCGCTCGGGCCTAGAGTATAGGCCCAACCCAATTCTCCAATCAGCTTGGTTTTTTGATTTTGGTCAATCCCAATGGTGACAAACGAAAGTGCGATCGCCAAAAAAACCATGACGCTGGGAACAAACCAGAAACTCGAATTCAAGGACTCCCACAAGTTGCTCAATTTCGTATTTTTCACCGATCTTTCCCCTCAGTATGTTTGTTGTTGGAAATTACTTTGCCATCCTCAGATTTAGTGCGTTGAAACTCTGTTGCGGCCAGTTGTCTGAGGGCGCGGCTGATACTGCGCGATTTGGGAACTTCAGCTTGTCCGGCGGGCCAGCCTTCGCGCTGACGTTTGCGATCGCCATCTGTGTCTTCTGTCTGATCGTGGAACAAAATCTGCTGAGTTGGGAAGGGCAGATCGATCCCATTTGCTACTAGCTTGTTTTTAATGTTAGTTAATACGCGGTCTTGAAAATCTAAGAGTTCGGCACGGCGAGGTGGCTGCACCCACCAGCGGGCCCGAATGTTAACACTGCTACCAGCTAATTCTACGACGATCGCATCGGGAGCCGGATCTTTCAGCACTCCATCTACTTCATGAATTGCCTCTAAAATTAATTGTTTTGCAGTATCAATATCATCGCTATAGCCAATGCCGATGTCATACTGCAAACGGCGATTTTCAAAGGCTGTGTTCACGATTACAGAGTTAGTAAATAGTTCCGAGTTGGGAATTACAATCCGTCTACCATCATAGGTTTTTATTATCGTCGCCCGCGTTTGAATATTTTCTACAGTTCCCTCAAAGTCTTTGAATACAATTTGATCATCAATGTGGAAAGGTTCAGTCAGCAGGATCAAAACACCCGCCAGAAAATTTTGCAGGATATCGCGAAACGCAAACCCGATCGCCACACCACTAATTCCCAATAGCTGAATAAGATCGCTGGCTTTGATGGAGGGAATGACAACCGACAGAGCAATAAACAATCCTGTAAGAACGGTTGCTCCTTGTGCTAATCGTCCCAGCACTAATCCTAAATTGCGAGCTTGACGGTGAGCGCTGGTTAGTTTTCTGACCGTTCGTTTCAGGGTTTGGCCAATAAAACAGAAAATTGCGAAAACAATCAGTGCCAGTACAATATTTGGTAATAAAATCAGGAAATCATTGGCCATTGCCTGGACTTTACTCCAAACATCGGTGATTTTTTCTGTTGTATTCACAAGAGTTTTAGTCAATAGGTCAAGTCAGATTCTATGCCTAAGCGATGGAATCGGCATCTACCAAAGGTTAGGAATTTGCCGAAGTGGAGCGCCCTGAATGCCTGCTATCTTGGTTGGGGCGCTGGTAGATGGGCGGCGGTTAAGGTTTAAGTTAAAGTGCAATTCCCGACGGGATAGCTACCCTAGGGGAACGCGAAAGCGAACGCTGGTGCGTACTTTTAGTAATTCAGTTAAGATGAGATATTTGTGAGGAACCGCTGTTAAGAATCACGTCAGCTATGTCTTGGCGTGTAGCACCAAAGGTAAGCAAGGTGCGAATCAGGAGATCGAGGGAAGCGGAAGGATCGCCAGCTTCTATTTTAGCAACTCTTGATTGGCTGGACTTAATTCTTTGAGCAAGTTCGTGCTGCGTCATCTGTTGGTTAATCCGGTTTTGTTTGATGGCTTTACTCAGTGCAAGTTTCATTTCTATGAAGGCTGTTTCTTCTGCTGAAAGTCCTAGAAATTCCTCTGCTGTTCCGATAGTCCATCCCGCTGCTTGTAGGCGTTGGCGTTTAGCTGTGTCCATAAAAATACCTTCCTGATATCAATTCAAATTTGGTCGTATTGTTTCAACCGTTTTTTACATTTTTCAATGATAAAATCCGGTGTTTTGTTCGTGGTTTTGTTAAAGACATCGAGTATAATGATAGCATCTACGTCTATTCGATAAATGATGCGCCAATCCTTGCTTGTCCCTGAATCGGCTAGACGGATCTCGTGACAATGAGCTCCGATGCTTGGCATAGGGCGAGAGAAAGGCATGGATAGGCTTTCGCCATCCTGTAGCTTTCGCAGGAAAAATCCGGCTTGAATACGCGCCTCAGTAGAAAAAGGCGGTGTTTTTACTTCCCGACTAAGCCAGACAAGGGGTTTGCTTTCCGAATCTACCATCTATATTTTAGGTTTTTTTAGATTATATGTCAAATCAGACATATTAGCAAACTAGCTTGTCTGCTGCAAATCCGGCTGACTTTTGGCAACAACAAAAGGAGATTCGACATCAATTAGCCAGTTTTCATCAATAACTGTCTGATTCGTATCTAAAATCAGAGTTAGTTCGCCAATTTCCTCATCGTCATCATCGCTAACTAGGTTGTTTTCGCTAGCAGATAAATCTGCTTTGAGTAAAAATTTAAGCTTAATCCAGTCAGAAGTCGGATGATTGTTGATAATGTTTGTGCCGATCGGGCGATCGATCAATTCAGCATAGATTGGATGAATAAAAGCTATTTATTCATAGAACTTATTATTGCTATCCCAGTAACCTCTTATTTTGTAATTACAGGATTCTAAATGTTGGGTGACGAGGTGATTTATATGAATAGGTTCTAAGATTTTAGCAATTTCATCCCAAATTTTGTGATTTGTCAAAGTTACTGCATTCAATAGATTCCATTGGGTTGTGTGCGATCGCGATTCTTTGATTATACCAAAAACCGATCTCCAATTTTTTTCTACTGAGTATAGCTTGTCTGATGAATGGTTGTCAAAGCGGTAAAAATCTCCTATGGTGTTGGAGAAACAGAATTAGTGATACTCGAAAAAAGAGCGATCGCACTTCAATCATATAAGGGCGATCGCTTTTTCAGCAGCTAAGTTAATTATCAGAAATACCAGAACAACATAGCCTATGCTTAGCATTCTCAGGTCGTGGATTTAAAAGACTACTGGGGTTTAGCTGCTTCAACTATAGCCTGAACCATCTTAATTGCCTCTGTGATAGGTATTTGACCACTTTCGACAGCCCTCATTAAATCCTGAGCCCTTTGAGGGGTAATTAGATTAAGCCTAACTGGTTCTTTCAAGGAAACCATAAATTTTGTCTTGTCACTCTCTCCAACCTTAGATGCTCTTTCTTCTTTTTCAACCTCTTTTAGCTGTTCTTTTAACTGGTCGAGCATTGCTTTTTTTTTCCCTTCGTTGAAATTGCCATCGATGATCCTCTTTGCTCCAACGAGAGCTGCTGCACCTAATGCTGCACCGCCAACAACCAATCCTACTGGGGGTGCAACCGCTATTAGCCCAAAAAATATGGCTTGACCGCCGAAAGCCGCAACAGCAGCACCAGCAGCACCAGCACCTACCACACCAACCCCAACATCAGCTAAAATTCCGAGTTTATCATCTGGATTTTTTTCCAATTGCTCGATCGCTTTAAGGATTTGCTCCTTAGTTAGGGTTTTATTTGCTGACATATTAAGCCTCGTGATTGTTTCAAATTTTCTTATTTAAGCAGTGATAACGTTGCGAAAAACTTCAGTGAAAACATCAATCAGTAGTTGAAAAAATAATCGGGCGATTTGAATAAACTCTTGTGTTACTCCAACTATGCCATCTACTTGACGGTAGCCTTGATCTAGTCTATGTCCAGCGATCGCACCAACAGTTATACCTAGCACTGCGGCCAATGGCGCTAACACTGGGCCGATAACTGGTACTGAACGTACCAATAGTCCCACAGCAACTCCTAGAGCAATGCCCGTAGCTAAATTAGGATGTGCTTTGACAAACTCGATAATTTTGAGCAGAATAATTTTCCCTACAGCAAACACTTTGTTACCAGATTTTTTCGTGTAGCTAGCCAACTCGTGCAATCTGATGGTGACTTCGTGGGGCAAGCCGATATCATTTAACCAGACATACAGATCGCTACTACTCATTGAATCGGCATCTACTTGCCAGAGAACCATTTCTAAGTTTGCTTGGGGGAGGGATAATGCTTGTGTAGTCATTTTTTTCCTATGGTAAAGCTATAATAGTGCCTCTTAAATATGATTGTGACTCTAAAATCTCAGTCTTGTCCAGTCGGAAAAAATCGGAAAAAGTAGGCATTTTTATATCATTTGCCATTTACCCACCCCAGAAAAAGCTGGACAAACTCGATCGGGTCGGAAAAAGTCGGATCGAGTAGGATATAATAAGCAAAACCCCAGCATTAACCCGACCTATGGACGTTCAAGAAGTCTTAAAACTTGCCGACGACCTAGTTTTTATCAATACGGGAAAACACTTAGACAATCTGCAAGAAGTGATACTGCGGGGAACTTTACAAGGTCAGAAATACTCAAAAATAGCCGATGAATCTCACTGTAGTGAAGGTCACATTAAAGATATTGCCTCTGCATTATGGAAGCTACTATCAGAAGTATTAGGCGAAGAAGTCAATAAAGGAAATTTTAGAGTCAGATTGGAGCAAGTAAAATTCTCAAATTTCTGGAACTTCAATAAAGATATTGTACAAATTGGTGAAGTCAACTTCTGTGAAAATAATTCACATTCCCCAAAAGTCCCCAACTCACCAATTGATGAAGAACCTCTAAACAAAGGCAACAATGAACCAAAATTGCGTCAATTCTTAGCTGAAATGCCTAAATCTGGCATTTGCTACGATCGCACCACCTCTCTCACCACCCTCAAACAGTGGATTCTCCACGAAAACACCCGCCTACTCGCCATACACGGCATAGTCGGCATTGGCAAAACCGCACTCGCCGCACAACTTGTCCAACAAATCAAACATGAATTTGATTTCGTCATCTGGCGAAGTCTCGCCACATCTCCACCCCTGTCAATACTTCAAACAAATATAATTCAATTATTCTGTAGGGGCGGTGCCCCCGTATCCGCGCCAGAGGATGGGACGATCGCAGGGGGATTGCCCCTACTGGAATACTTGCAAAAATACCGCTGTCTGCTGATACTCGATGACGTACAAATGGTAAATAGCAGCGGACAACTCGCTGGCAATTACCAAATTGGATACGAAGATTACGGCACGCTATTTCGACAAGTAGCAGAATTATCTCATAACAGTTGCTTAGTGTTGCTTAGTTGGGAAACACCCAGAGAAATTGCCGTATTAGAAGGCAAAAACCAACCAGTGCGATCGTTACAACTGAATGGTTTAGGTGGTGAAGCGGGGGAAATCCTCAGAGAAAAAGGTTTAGCGGAACATGAAAAATGGTCAGAACTAATTGAACTATACAGAGGCAATCCCTTGTGGTTAAAAATAGTTGCTACAATGATTCAAGATTTATTTGACGGCAGCCTATCAGAATTTTTATCTGACGAGCCACTATTTTTAGGTGATTTAGAATCTTTACTGCATCAGCCATTTAATCGCTTATCCGAGTCAGAAAAACAGGTAATGTCATGGCTAGCTAGTGAAACCGCGCCAGTTTCCATCTCAAAAGTGCCAGAGAATATGCGATTATCCCGATCGCAATTTTTGAAAGTTATGCAATCCTTGGGACGGCGTTCATTAATTGAAAAAATCCAGAAGGACGATTCCCTACGGGATAGCTACGCTTCACGCACATTTTTTACCCTTGCACCGATACTAAAAGAGTATGTCAAAACGAACTATTCCCCAACATAGAACAAGAAGCCCGATCGCCCTTTTAGTAAAATTGGGGTTTTAGCCGATCGCACTTAAATCTGATAGAATTAGGTATCTGCAAAACATCTGAACGATCGCTAAATGCACGTTATCAGTCGCAAAAAATTAAGAGACTACTGCCAAAATCATGCTGATTCCTGCGAAGCCCTCGATGATTGGTACAAAATTGCTAGTCAAGCCAACTGCAATAAACTTATTGAAGTTCAAACCATTTATCCTCAAGCTGAAGCAGTTGGAAATTTTACAATTTTCAATGTCAAAGGAAATAAATATCGCTTAATTGTAAGTCTTAACTATCAAAAGCAGATTGTTTATATTAAGTACATTTTGACTCATGCAGAATATGACAGAAACAACTGGAAAAATGACCCTTACTTTTGACTCCGACAGGTACAGCAGCTTGCTATCTCAATATCAACCTCGCATTATCAAAAATGAAGATGAAAACGAAATATTTTTAGAAATAGTTGAAAGCTTGCTTTCTCGGAACAATCTAACCCCCGAAGAAGATACCCTCCTAGAACTATTAGTCAAACTAATTGAAGATTTTGAAGAAACGCATTATCAAATAAATGCTTCAACGCCCCACTCAAGACTTCTTCATTTGATGGATGCTAGAAATCTAGAGCCAGCGGATTTAGTAGAAATTATGGACACACTTGAGATAGTAACTCAAATCATTAATAACCAGCTAGAAATTACCAAAAAACAAGCTGAGGCTTTGGGAAAGTTTTTTGATGTCAATCCGAGTTTGTTTATATTTAATTAATTACAATCTTTCATATCTCTGTAGTCAGCGCAGGCGGACTTCGTTTGTTTAGACGCGATTTCAATCGCCGAATAATTTATCGACTTAGGCCGATCGCACAACAGCAGATTCAGCAACAATTCCTTCATCTTTACCACTCAAACCAGTTCCGAATTCAGTATATTGCCGCACTTGAGGATGTCTAAAACCGAGTACAATATCTTCTTTAGGAACACCTGCTGCTAGTAAATCGGTAGCCACTCCTTCTTCCGTATCATCATATTGAATCCAGATTTTATCGCCAATTAAATTGATGTGAATTGGTGTAGCGTGAAGGTACTTGTTCTCATTCCAACCAATATCCAAGACTAAGTAGCCTCCTCGTTCATCATCAAATAAAATTTGAGACTGATAGCCGTCAGGTATAGTATTGCGAAAGTTAGCGTGTTCCCGAAGTATGGTTTTGATGATTTCTTGGTATCTCAATCGGGTATCCATTGAAGTATTGCCTCACTTTTTTTATCAAAAACAAGCAGTTTAACAAGATTATTTTTCAATAATACTTGCCCTAATTCTATGGTAAATACGCTATTAAAAACTTCCTCAGAAATAGCCAGATATAAATTTCTATTTATCTGCATTTCATTAAGCACTTGGCGGTAAAGAACGTACTGTCCCAAAGCTTGTTCCAAATCTTTTACATCCGATCGCCCTACAAAACTCTTGACCTCAACAACAATTTTTTCGGTTCCTTTTTCCGCATTAATTAGACGCTCTGCACCCAAGTCGGCAGATAAACGCTTGCGACCAATTTGCATGGGAAATGGATCGTGAGTAATTGTCCAGCCATCCTTTTGTAGGGCACGCTTAACTGTATTGTGATAAATATCTTTAGCTGACACGCATTAGCACTCTGAGCCTGGAGGATTCACTGCAACCATTATATAATAAGTTGAAACTTGTCGCGATCGCCCTTAATCCCCCCTATCATGCTTCCAATCCGCCGCCGTCCCCCCAGCACCTCAGTCTCCGTACTCTACCTCAGCTACGAAATCGCCGTACCCGACTCCGAACCCCGCCACATCCTCGAAGAAATCGTCTGGCAAAAAGAGGCAGAAGTGGCCCAAAAGCGCGATCGCACCCCGCTAGCCGAACTTCACAAAAGACTCCCCTTTGCGCCCCCCATCCGCGACTTCCTCGGCGCGCTCAAAAACGGTAAAACCACACCCGCCATCATCGCCGAAGTCAAAAAAGCTTCCCCTAGCAAAGGCGTAATTCGTGAAGATTTCGACCCCGTGGCGATCGCCCAAGCATACGAACAAAACGGCGCTAGCTGCATCTCCGTACTCACCGATGAAAAGTTCTTTCAAGGTAGCTTCGACAACCTCGCTAAAATCCGTGCCGCCGTCGAATTGCCACTACTTTGCAAAGAGTTTATTATCTATCCCTACCAAATCTATCTCGCCCGCATTCACGGCGCAGATGCTGTATTGTTAATTGCCAGCATTCTATCTGACAAAGACTTACAATACTTTGTAAAAATTGTCAAGACATTGGGCATGACTGCTTTAATCGAAGTTCACACTCTCGAAGAACTCGATCGAGTATTAACCCTACAAGGTGTCGAATTAATCGGCATCAACAACCGCAACCTAGAAAACTTTTCCGTCAGCCTAGAAACCACCGGTCAACTATTAGCCGATCGCCAAACCGACATCCAAGCAAAAAACATCCTCACCGTCAGCGAGTCAGGAATCCACACAGCAGACGACCTCAACCGAGTGGCCAGCGCCGGAGTCCAAGCCGTCCTCATCGGCGAGTCCCTAGTCAAACAGCCGGATCCGGGCGCTGCTTTAGCTTCCCTAGCCAAGGCTCATCCGCAAACCTAAAAGGCCAGACCGCTTGACAAACACCCCTGAATTCTGATAGAAAATGATTAAGTATGTAAATAATCAGCATTTCTGGCCTGTATCGACTCAATCGCTTAATTTATGAAAAATTAGCATTCGCAGCTATATTTCATAGAAATAGCTGGCAAAAAACCAATTAAATCTATTCGCTCTGGTTAGTCGATCGCAAAATTTAGCGCTGCCAACGCACCCAGCCCCCGAAAATTTGATCGGCAAAGCTGGGGTTTTTGTACGGCTAGCAAACCGATAAAAAATCAGGCATCTAATGTCCACCTGCGATGCCCCATGCAATTGTAATGGGGTGTCTGTTCGCTGAGGTATTTTAGCTTTCATGGAGCCAATTCCCCTGCCTTCGTACATTCATTATGAATTGCTACTTCAATTGTTAGAACGCAAAACAATGTTGGCTGTTAGTCCACAATCGCCGCAGCAGCAACAAGTTCACCAACTTATTATTACACTCCGCAAAGCCCTGGCGATTCAAAAGCAATTAGAACAAAGCTGCGAGCGATCGAACTTAGCGGTAGAATATCGCTGGTCTCTAAATGAAACTAACTCTACGGGAGTTAAAAATTAAAAGTTAAAAAACTTAGAGTGCAGACTTTAAAGTTTCAATTTTTGATTTATTCTATTAACTCCCACAGAAAAAGTTAGGACAGAATTATGGACAACAAATTAATGCTGATGATTCCCGGCCCGACGCCGGTACCTGAAGCGGCATTGTTAGCGATGGCAAAACACCCGATGGGCCACCGCAGCAAGGAATTTGACGCGATTTTTGCAGAATGTACCGAAAACCTCAAATGGCTGCACCAAACCAAAAGTGACGTGCTGAGTTTAACGGTTTCTGGTACCGGCGCGATGGAAGCTGGGATAATTAATTTCTTGAGTGCGGGCGATCGAGTTTTGGTCGGCACCAACGGTAAATTTGGCGAACGCTGGGCCGAAGTCGCAGAAGCCTACGGTTTAAATGTCGAAATCATCAAAGCCGAGTGGGGCCAACAATTAGACCCCGAAAATTTCCGCGAAAAACTGGAAGCTGATACAGAAAAGCAAATCAAAGCTGTCATCATCACCCACTCGGAAACCTCCACGGGCGTTCTCAACGACCTCGAAACCATCAACCGCCACGTCAAAGCCCACGGCGAAGCTTTAATCATGGTCGATGCTGTCACCAGTTTAGGTGCTGCCAACGTACCGATGGACGCTTGGGGAATTGACGTGATTGCTTCTGGTTCTCAGAAAGCTTACATGATTCCCCCAGGTTTAGGTTTTGTGGCTGTTAGTCCGAAAGCTTGGAAAGCTTACAAAACTGCGACGCTGCCCCGCTATTATTTGGATTTGGGCAAATATAGCAAAGACGCTGCCAAAAATACCACTCCTTTTACTCCGCCGGTCAATATGTTTTTTGGACTGCAAGTAACATTGCAGATGATGAAAGCCGAAGGGTTAGAAAACGTTTTCGCGCGGCACAAACGGTTGATGACAACTACTCGCGCTGCTGTAAAAGCTTTAGGTTTGCCGTTGTTCGCGGCTGACGGTGCAGCCAGCCCTGCGATTACTTCGGTGATGCCGCCTGAATCTGTAGATGCTCAAAAAGTGCGGACTTTGATGAGAAAGAGATTTGATATTGCTCTAGCCGATGGACAAGACCATTTGAAAGGTAAAATCTTCCGAATCGGTCATTTGGGCTTTGTGTGCGATCGCGATATTCTAGCAGCTATTTCCGCCTTGGAAGTCGTATTGCAAGAATTGGGCCATGAAGGCTATACTCCTGGTGCCGGCGTTGCCGCTGCTGCGAAACTTTTGGCAGAATCTTAATCTAAGTTATTAAAGGATTTTGGATTTGGGATTTTATTATCTAAAATCTAAAATCCTTTTAATATGCTTGCGCCAACCAATCAAAGATTTTATCCAACTGGTCGAGAGTGACTAAACCGTACTGCCACAGAACCATCGGCAACGAATTCGGGTCTTTGTCGCGCTGCCGCTGTTTGTCGCCACGACGTTCGGCTACGGCTATTGAAGCGGGAGAAATCGCCAAATCTTCTTGTAAAAATCGAATTAATTTAGTGTAAGTAGCGGGTGCCATGTCATTTTGCCTCCAAGTATAGGACACCATTTTCTGATGTGAACCTGATGTTTGTGATTAGTAATAAGCCAGTTTTAAATCTGTCTTTTAACCGTGGCTTAGCTGTTTTAACAGTATTAGCGGTTGTTGAAAATGTGAAACTTAGTGCTGGGTGGGAGTTGAAAGCCAATCTTTCCCAAAAACCAAAAGATTTTGTACTTTTGCGGATAGCCCGAACGCTCAATAGATCGCGATCAAAACCTAAACTGAATACCTCGGCATCTGTGAAGCACGAATCGGAAATAAATTCTGCTACTGAAAACTAATAAACTAGGTTCAGAGTCTAGCTTCATCTGCGAAAATGCAGAATCCGCAAATTTACTGCCGCAATATTGGTCAGATATTTTGCTCTAACCCGAATCTGCTACCTGAGATCAACTTTGCCAATTAATTTAGCGCGTCGCATCTTACTTCAGATAGGTTTAGTAGATTGAGGTCGATCGCCTGAAGTTCCAGAAAATTGCCTTTCGCGATCGAGGTCTTGGAGACCACCACCGTCTCTCAGGATTGATAACGAGTCGCTGACTCGTCTCATAGCTTGTAAAAGTATAGTCATTTATTACATGACACGGGAGGCGTTGAGTCCCTCCCCTTTCGCTCTCACTTCGAGCAGATTAACCCGCCTCGGCTGAACTACGCAGCTCTCTATCCCATTACTAAAAGCATTTGGGATTGCTTTTCTAAAAATATTGTAAGACCTGCGACGCACAATCTACAGCTTCCACAAACAAGCTCAAGTCTAGACTGACTGAGATTGACATCGTAGCAAATCTTTTCCTATTTGTGCTGAATCTTACATTAATAATCTAACAAATTTTGTAAATTTTTGTAAAGTTTATAAATTTTTGCTGGTTATACAAAGCCGAACTCAGCCGGATCTGAACGGAGAGTGATATCAATTCCGGTTGAGCTCATACATGACTGTTGACTGTTGACTGTTGACTGTTGACTGTTGATTGTTGATTGTTGATTGTTGACTGTTGACTGTTGACTGTTGATTGTTGACTGTTGACTGGTCAAAAAACTGAATGGTTGAGTGTTGACTGTTGACTAGATTTGATTATTCCGATGCAACCGGAAACGCTATGACGGGTGATAATTATTACTTGAAAAACTCGATTTCAATCCGATCGCCCACTTTGACACCGAGTTCAGCAGCCCGCCCGCCACGAAGTTCGATCACTCGATCGACAGGAGTATCAGGCCCGTAGGTAGGACAAGGCTCGGCTGTACAGGGAGGCGCCTCGGCTGCGATAGCTGTGACTACTCCATCCTGCAGAAAAATCATATCCAGAGAAATCTGGCAATTTTTCATCCAAAAATTGACCCACCGCGCCGGTTTAAACTCAAACAGCATTCCTCTGTCATCGGCCAGAGAAGTTCTGTACATTAAACCCATAGCCTGTTGTTCCGATGTTTTAGCGACTTCGAGTTCGATCTGGCGATCGGCTATCCGAGCTCTAGCAGAAATAGGCAGCACTTGACCCGATGTTGTCGCCGTCGGAGACTGCGAGGCTAAAATGCCAGTAACACCAGCATCCGCGACAGGTAAAGCCGGCGAACATCCCAGCAAAAATATAATTACCCCAATATTTAGGAAAGTAGCGAAATAACTCATAATGATTTTATATTGTTGACTGTTGACTGTTGACTGCGTTGAGTGATGACAACTGACAACTGACAACTGTCAACTGACAACTGACTAATGACTGATGACTAATGACTGCTTCAAGCTTCACGCATCACGTAGCCAACACCCCGCACCGTCTGAATCAAGCGTTTTTCGCCTTCATCTTCAATCTTGAGCCGCAGATAGCGGATGTAAACTTCTATCACATTCGACTCGCCCAGAAAGTCGTAACCCCAAACATTCTCTAGAATTTGTTCCCGAGTCAAAACCTCGCGGGGATGTTCCATCAAATACTTTAGCAGCTCAAATTCTTTCATCGTCAGGTCGATCGTCCGTCCGTTGCGGAGGGCGCGCCTAGAAGCCAAATCCAAAACTAAATCGCCAAACCTCAACTGTTCGCTGCTGGGGCGTTCCGGCTGCAAATACAAGCGTACCAAGTGCAAAAACTCGTCAGTGCGGTAAGGTTTGAGAAAATAATCGTCCGCCCCTGCTTCCAGACAAGCCACGCGATCGTCAACTGTATCACGACCGATCAATAATAACACCGGTACCCGATTGCCGCTGCTTCGGAGGTGAGAACACAGCGACAGTCCCGACTCAGGGCCGAGTATGCGATCGATTACAATCAAAGCTGGCTGCAATTCACGGGCTAAATGTTGGCCGGCGGCGGTATTTGAAGCTATTACCGGTTCGTAGCCTGAAGATTTTAAGTCGAGACTCAAGTGTCCGGCGAGAACTTCGTCTGTTTCTACTAGCAGGACACGGGGATTGCGATCGAAAGTAATTGCAGCCATTGAATTGACCGGTGAAGACCATAACTGTTGTAGCACGTTTGAGGGCAGTTGGTTGTTGGCAGTTGGTAGTTGGCAGTTGGTAGTTGGTAGTTGGCAGTTGGCAGTTGGCAGTAATTATTAGCTCTTGTTAACAATTAACAACCAATAACCAATAACCAATAACCAATAACCAATAACCAATAACCAATAACCAATAACCAATAACCAATAACCAAT